>NZ_JBFATL010000027.1:0-126820 GCF_040678315.1 Streptomyces sp. NPDC052721
TCGTACTGGATGTACTTGGGTCGGGGCCCGGTGCGGCGAGAGTGCGTGCATGGCGTCGCGCGGCAGACGGGAGTTTGACGACAGGGCCTAGGCCGGGTCAACGGGTTTCCCGGGGAGCTGGACCCCCACTGGCACCCGGCGGCCGGGCTCGTCGTCGGCCATGACGTGCTCGGCGGTGTCTTCTGCCTCAACGGCCACGACCCGGCGGGCAGCGGCCGGCCCGGGGCTCCGGGGCAGATGACCTACTTCGCGCCCGACACCCTGGAGTGGGAGGCGCTGGACATGGGCCACTCGGCGTGGATCGGCTGACTGCTGTCCGGTGGGCCGGAGCGGTTCTACGCGGGGCTGCGCTGGCCGGGCTGGCGGGAGGAGTCGGCGGCCCTGGAGCTGTCCCAGGGCATCAGTGTCGTCCCGTTCCTGTGGTCCGAGGAGGCGCACGAGGACCTCGCCGCCACCAGCAGACGGGCCGTGGCGCTGCGCGAAGTCGTGGGCGTGTCCGCCGACTTCGCCCGGCAACTGGGCCCCGCGGACCCGGGGTTCCTGGGCGAGCTGTGACCCACCGCAAGCCCTCGGGCCCGTAGGCAGGGCCAGGTCCACGCTGCCCGGGACGGCGGCCCCCGGGGCGATGCGGACATCCAGCGGGTGAGCCGTAGCGCGTTCAGCGTGTGGAGTCGTGTCGGTCCCGGCGGGCGCGGCGGGCCTCCGGCAGCAGCGGAAGCAGCGACAGGACGACGACCACGGCGACCAGCGGCAGCAGATAGTCGTCGATGTGCGGGACGGAGGCGCCCAGGGTGTACCCGGCGAGCACCAGGGTCTGCGACCACAGCACACCGCCCACCGTCTGCCAGAGGGTGAAGGTCCGCGCCGGCACGCCCAGGGCTCCGGCCACCGGATGCAGGACCGTCCGCAGCAGCGGCACGAACCGGCCGATCACCAGCGCCTTGCCGTAGCCGTAGCGCGCCAGCAGCCGCTCCGCCCGCGCCGCCGCGCCCTTCACCCGCCCGCTGCTCGTGCGCGCGAGCAGCGCCCGGCCGCCGTGCCGCCCGATCAGATACCCCACCTGGCCGCCCGCCACCGCCCCGATCGCCGCGCACAGCAGCACCTGCCACAGCGCCAGCCGCGGCGGCTGCTGGGCGCTGCCCGCGCACAGCACACCGGCCGGGAACAGCAGCGTGTCACCGGGCAGGAAGAAGCCGACGACCAGCAGACCCGACTCGGCGAAGATCACGGCCAGGACGCCCAGCGCGCCGAAGGCGGCCAGCACCGAGGCGCTGTCCATGGGGTTGACGGCGATCACCGGCCACGCCTCCTGGCCTCCTCGGGGACCTTGTCCGCTCCCCAGCATCGCCTGCCCGGCGCACGTGTGCGCGCCGGTCGCGGAGATGCGATATGTCGCCGAGCTGTCGTGCTGTGTGATTGAACAGATCGACAGAAATCGCGGAGCGCCATTAACGTCGGGCCAAATGCCGTACGCCCATGAAGGAAGGCACCTTGTCTGGACTTGAGAGCGTCGGTTCCGGAAAAGTCGCGCTGGTGACCGGAGCGGCCCGCGGAATCGGTCGGCAGATCGCCATCACCTTGGCCAAGCACGGATACAGCCTGGGCCTCGTGGACAAGCTGCCGGCCGAGCTTTCGGTCACCGCGGAACACATTGAACGAATGGGCGGCGAAGTCGTCACGGTCACCGGAGACGTCACGAATCCGGAGAACGTCGACCATTGCTGTGACGCCGTGGAAAAACGCTTCGACCGCATCGACGTCCTCGTCAACAACGCCGGTTACGCCGGAAAGTTCGGCTGCTTCGCGGAGACGGATCCGGACGACTGGTGGGAGGTCATGACCACCAACGTGCGGGGGCCCATGCTGTTCTGCCGCCGGGTCGTGCCGTCCATGCTCGGCCGGCGCCACGGATACGTGATCAACATCAACACCCGGGTGGCGGTCCGGGACGACGGGCCCGCCACCTTCAGCGCGCTGGCCGCGTCCAAGGCGGCGCTGGCGCGCTTCACCGGCGCCCTCGCCCACGAGACCGCCGGCCGTGGTGTCGTCGTGCTCGACATCAACCCCGGAATGGTGCGCACCGCGATGACCGAGCAGCGACCGGACTACGACCGGATACCGGACTCGGCGTTCCTGCCGGTGACGGTGTCCGCGAAGAAGATCGTCGCCCTGGTGTCCGGCCGGTACGACATGCTGCACGGCCGATTCATCCATGCCCGCGACGACCTGGACGCGCTGGCAGAGCAGGTGACCGGGAATCCACGGGCCCGCGTCCTGTGCATCGGCACCACCGGGCCCGACGACCCGGTCGGATGACGGCCGCGGCGGCCCCCCCCCGCGATTCCTTTCCCACGACCCTACTGGTTATCGTGCTGGAGACTAGATGGACGAAAAGCTGATCGGCCAGGCGATGCGTCAGCTCCAGATCTACGCCGCCATGGTCTATTTCGCGCCGGAATACGACGAGGAACTCGGCGCGGCGGGACTGGAACCCGGTGTGATGTGCTACTTCGGGGGCCGGGCGGCACCGATGGGGGCGGTGGGCGCCTCGGTGGTCCACGCGGCGTTCTACAACTTCAACCCGGAACGCGTCCGCGAGAACGTTCCGCGCACCTGGGAGCTTTCGAGCCCGGCGAAGTTGGTGGAGGCCCGGCTCGTGGCCGTGGACCGCGCGCTGAGGCGGATGCTGGGCGCCGACGTACTCGCTTCGCCCCGCGTCGCCGACGCCGCCGAGCTGGCGCGCCGCGCGGCGCTGAGCGCGGACTGCGAGGGGCGTCCGCTGGCCGCGGCCCACCAGGAGCAGGACTGGCCGGAAGAACCGCACCTGGTGCTGTGGCAGGGCCTGGCCATCCTGCGCGAACACCGTGGCGACGGCCACATCGCCGCCCTGGTCGACGCGGAACTGGGTGGGCTGCAGTCGATGGTCAGCCACTCCGCGACCCACGCCGGCTTCCTGCCGTCGTTCGCGCAGTCCCATCGCGGCTGGTCGCAGGAGCAGTGGAACGCCGCGGTCGAGGAACTGCGCCTGCGCGGCGTGGTGGACGCGGCCGGCGACATCACCGAGCAGGGAGCCGAGCTGCGGGCCCGCATCGAGGCGGACACCGATCGGCTGGCCGTCCCGCCGTGGCGGGCGCTGGGCGACGAGGGTGCGCAGCGGCTGACCGAGGTCGGCGGCGAGTTGTCCAAGGCCCTGGTGGCGGCGGGCTGTCTGCCGTCCGAAGGGGTGTTCTTCCGGCGCTGATCGCCCTGCCGTCCGGGGCGGGAGACGAGAGTCCGCCGTGGCGGGATCCGCGGCGCCACGGCGGACTCCGGCACGGAAGGTCAGTCGTCGGAGGCGAACCTGATCACCTCGAAGGGCGTGGCGATCCTGCAGCCGAAGAGGGTGCCCGCTCGTCGGCCCAGGGACTCCAGGAACTCCTCCGGGTCGAAGTCGGACCGGCCGAGGCCCTTGATGTAGGCCTCATGGGCCTGGAGCGAGGCCACGCCTCGCGGGAACGTCTCGGTGACGTCGACCCCGTGTGCGGCCAGCGGGGAGTGCGCGACCCAGACCTGCCGTACGCCGCCCCACGGCTGCAGACCCTCGTCGAGCAGATCGGTGAAGACCCACCGGTTGGCGGCGTCCCGGATCCCGTCGAGGATCGCCCGCCCGGTGGCGATGTGGTCGGAGTGATTGAGCGGGGCGTGCTCCCGGCCCAGCTCCTCGGCGTTCCAGGTGTCACGGAGATTGTTGGTGATCACGATTTCGGGACGCCGGAGGCGGATCTGCCGGGCGATGGCCCGCCGCAACGGCAACCCGTACTCCAGGACACCGTCCGGAAACCCCAGGAATTCCACCGTGTCGACCCCGACGATCGCAGCCGACGCGTGCTGCTCGGCCTCCCGGACCGCCCGCGCCTCCTCCGGGGGCATTCCGTCGATACCGGCCTCGCCACTGGTCACCAGACAGTAGGACAGCGTCTTTCCCTGCGCCGTCCAGCGGGCTATCGCGGAGGCGGATCCGTATTCGAGGTCGTCCGGATGCGCGACGATCGCCAGACCTGTCTCCCAGTTCTCGGTCAAGGGTGCGAGCCTGTTGGCGGGCTGCGTCACGATTCACGTCCTTTCGTCTCTGTTTCCGGCCAGGAGCCCCTGGACCGGTCGCGCAGGCTCTCGGAGAGGGCGTGCCACCCTTCCGCGTAGACCTCCGCGAGGTCGGCGATGCGTTCACGGCAGTGCGGCGGTGCCTGCCTGAGCAAGGCAGCGCACTGCTCAGGGCCCAGCAGGTGCGCGTGCAGCCGGCGCAGCAGCTCACGTCCCGCCTCGGACGATCTCAGGGCGGGATCCCTCCGCAGCGTCCGCAGCAGAGTCTGCGGATCGTGAGCCGGGTCCCGCCGGGCCGGTGCGCGGTGGCACGGCACGCCACTCGGACCCCCCGCGCGGGCCGGTCCGGCCGGCACCGGGTCCTCCCCGCGCGCGATCCGCCTGCGGACGTCCAGCACGGTCGCCGGCGAGATGCCCACCTCGCCGGCTATGTCCCGTAAGGACCGGTGGGGCTCCAGGGTGAGAAGCCGGGCCGCTAGCCTGCGCCGGTCCGCCCCGTCGACCGGCCGCCCGCGGCCGTCCACGCCGGTCCGCGTGTTCAACTGCGGATGTTCCGTACTCGCACGCCGGAGCCTGGCGACCGTCTTGTCGGACAGGCCGGCGGAAGCCGCGATGGACCGGTCCGAGTGATGCGGGAACATCCTGAGCAGCCTGGCGGCCGCCGCCTTGCGCTCGGAGAGGGACAGCGGCAGACCATGGGCCTGGTTGGCCTTGACCGACAGCAGGAACGCCTCCTCCGGGGTGCCGTCGAAGAACCGGGCCCTGATCGTCCTTTCGCCCCGGAGCAGCGCCGCCCGGCTTCGGTGGAGGCCGTCGACGACGGTCATGGAGGACCGGTGAACGATGATCGGCGGCAGTATCTCCGCGGCGATCTCCGCCAGCGCTCTGGTGTGTTCGACATCCTCCTCGCGAAAACGAGGCGACCCGCCGAATCTGATCTCCTGGAGGCCGACGTCCACGGCGCCGGCCGGACTGGAATTCCCTGATGCACTCTGCACGAGCTGCAAGCGCGCCCCCACGCTACGCATAGAGGTGCACCAGAAGGCGTTTGAGCACCTTGCCGCTGGGACCGGTGGGCAGGGACTCCGCGAATTCGACGCGCCGCGGATATTTGTAGCCCGCCAGGCGATCCCGGCACCAGGCGCCGATGTCGGCGGCCAGCGCCGGGCCCCGGGTGAATCCCGGCCGGGCCACGACGACCGCGCAGACCTCCTCGCCCAGGCGGTCGTCCGGGACACCGATCACGGCGGTCTGACCGACGGCGGGATGCCGCAACAGCACCTCCTCGACCTCGCGGGGATAGACGTTGTAGCCACCCCGGAGCACCACGTCCTTCTTCCGGTCGACCAGCCGCAGACAACCGTCCGGCTCCAGCACGCCCAGATCGCCCGAGCGGAACCAGCCGTCCACGAGGACGGCGGCCGTCTCCTCCGGCAGGCCGAGGTATCCGGACATCACGTTGTGGCCGCGGATCACGACTTCGCCCACGGTGCCCGCGGGCAGCAACTCGACGCGGCCCTCCAGGCCGGCGCGGGCGATGCCCACCTCCACACCGGCGATCGGCGTCCCGACCGTGCCCGGCCGCGTGACCGATCCCGGCTGGTTGTAGGCGACGCACGGGGAGGTCTCGGTCAGCCCGTACCCTTCGTACACCGGGCAGCCGAACACCTCCTCGACCCTGTTCAGGACCGGTACCGCCAGAGCCGAACCGCCGCTGTACGCCCGGTGCAGCCGCGGCGCGGGCGCACCGTCGCAGACCGCTTCCAGCAGCGCGTGATACATCGTCGGCACGCCCATGAACACCGTGCAGCCGTGCTCGGCCATCAGCGTCAGCGCCGTGGCCGCGGTGAACCTGGGCATCAGCACCACCGTCGCACCCGCGTGGAACGCCACGCCCATGACACAGGTCTGGCCGAAGGTGTGGGACAGCGGAAGACTGCACAGCAGTACGTCATCGGGCCGGACGGCGAAGGGGGACACGGCCGTCACCTCGATGTTGGTGACGATGCTGCGATGCGTCAGCATCGCCCCCTTGGGACGGCCCGTGGTGCCCGACGTGTAGAGGATCGCGGCGATGTCGTCGGGCGAGCCGTGGAAGCGGCCCGCGTCAGCAGGCGCCGGCACGCGGGGGTCCAGCCGTACCCCGTCCGGGTGTCCGATCCCGAGCGTGCACAGTGTGATGCCCGCCGCGGCCGCCGCTTTGGCGCCCTCGTCCACGGTCGTCCCGGCGCACACCAGCGCGCGTGCGCCGCTGTCGGCCAGGACGAACTGGATCTCGCCGGCCCGCAATTGGGTGTTCAGCGGGACCACGGTGGCCCCGGAAGCCAGCGTGCCGTAATACGCGACGGGGAACTGCGGAGTGTTCGGCAGCAGCAGTGCGACCCGGTCACCCGCCCCGATCCCGTGCCGACGCAGCTCGGCGGCACAGGTACGTGCCCGCTCCCACAGCACCCGGTAGGTGACGGTGGTGGATTCGAAGATCAGGGCCGGTTCGTCCGGCCGCCGTGCCGCGGTGTCGGCGAGCACGGCGGCCAGCGGTCGTGTCACACCACTGCCTTCGCGGTGGAAGCCGCCCCCTGCCGCATGGAGACGGTCGGGATGTTCAGGTCCAGCCAGATCCCGGCGAGGGCCGAGGCGAACTCCTTCACGTCCGTGGTGGTGTGGGTCGCCGACGGGGCGATCCGCAGCAGTTCGTCACCCGCGCGCACGCTGGGGGCGTTGATGGCCTGCACATAGATCCGGTGCCGGTCGAGCAGCAGCGCGGACGCCCGCTTGCACAGGGTGTCGTCTCCGACCATCGCCGAGACGATGTGCGAATCGGACGACTTGAACGGGATGCCGGCGTCATCGAGCAGACGATGCAGCAGCTGGGCGTTCTCGGCGAGCCGCTGCCGCTCCGCCTCGGACCCGCGCAGGTGCCGTACGGCGGCGAGCGCACCCGCCGCGGTGGCCGGCGGCATGGAGGTGGTGAAGACGAACGCGCGCGAGGCGGTCCTGACGTAATCGACAAGCGCCTTCGGTCCGGCGATGTAGCCGCCCACCGTCCCGAGTCCCTTGGCGAGCGTGCCCATGATGATGTCGAACCGGTCGGCGATGCCCTCGCGCGCCGCGATACCCGCGCCCTGCGGACCGTACATGCCGATCGCGTGCACCTCGTCCAGGAACGTGGTGGCACCGAACCGCTCCGCCAGATCGGCGACCTCGGCGAGCGGGGCGATGTCGCCCGACATCGAGTAGACCGACTCCAGCACAATCAGCTTGGGCGACTCCGGGTCGGTCGCGGCGAGCAACTCCTCCAGATGCCCGACGTCGTTGTGCCGGAATATCCGCTTGGTCGCGCCACTGTGCCGCAGCCCGTCGATGATCGAGGCGTGGTTCAGCTCGTCCGAGAACACGACGGTGTCGTCCGGGGTCCCCGCGAGCACCGTCAGCGCGCCGTCGTTGGCGGCGTACCCGGAGGAGAACAGCAGCGCCGCGTCCTTGCCGTGCCAGTCGGCGAGTTCCCGCTCCAGCTCGACATGACAGTGGTTCGTGCCGCCGATGTTGCGCGAACCTCCCGATCCCGCACCGTACTTGGCCACCGCGTTGTGCACCGCGGCCAGCACCGACGGATGCTGCCCCATGCCGAGGTAGTCATTGCTGCACCACACACTCACCTCGGTGCTCCCGTCGGGAACACGGGCTGTGGCACTCGGGAACCGCCCGGCACACCGGCCGATCTCCAGGAACTCGCGGGTGTGCGTCTGCGCCGGTGTGATGGTGGTCGTGAAATGTTCCAGATGTGCAGTCATGGTTCTCCACATCGTCTTGAAGGAGGGAAGTCCTGCCTGCGGTCAGGCGTGCGAGGCGTGCTCCAGTCGCAGGCGCGGTTTGTCGGGCTTTCCGGCGGCGTTCAGCGGGACCTCGTCGAGGACGAGGACCTGTTCGGGGACGTGCGCCGGCGAGAGGATGTTGCCGAGATGTCCGCGCACCGCGTCGACACCCACCGAGGCGCCCGGACGCAGGGTGATCGCCGCGTGCAGATGCTCCATGCCGTCCTTGCCCAGGAAGCCGTACACGACCGCCTGCGCGATTCCGGGGATCGTCAGCATCGCGCGCTCGACCACCGTGGGGTACACCTTGACCCCGTCGATCTTGACCATGTCGGCGACCCGGTCCAGCAGATGAAGATAGCCGCGCTCGTCGCGGTAACCGATGTCGCCGGTGTGGTACCAGCCGTCGCGGAGCACCCGCGCGGTCAGCACCTCGTCCAGATAGCCGTCCATGACGTGGGGGGAGCGCACCCGCACCTCACCGACCTGCCCGTCGTCGAGCGGGGCGCCCGATTCGAGGTCGCCGATACCGATCTCGACACCGGGGAACGGACGTCCCACCGTCCCCACCAGGTCCGGGTCGGTGTGGTCCGTCGGCGCGAGGAAGCTGATCCGGGCGCTCTCGGAGGTGCCGTACTGCTGGAACAGGCTCGGACCGAACAGTTTCACCGCCTCGGCCAGCCTCGCCGGCGCCGCAGGGCTTCCGGCGTAGTCGAGGCGGCGCAGACCGGTCAGCCCGGCGGCCTCCGGGTCGCGCAGCCCGCGTTCCTCCAGGCGGTCGAGGAGCCGGTACAGATGACCCGTGGCCATGAAGGTCCGGGTCACCGCGTGCTCCTGCACCGCGTCGATCCAGGGGTCCGGCGCGAACTCCTCCAACAGCACCAGCCGGCCCCTGTCGATCAGCGCGGCGTCGGCCAGCTGGCCGACCGTCTGGCTCAGCGGGGTGCCGATCAGCGCCGTGATCTGCTCGGCCTCCCGGCCCAGGGCGATCGTGCCGTACACCACGCTGTCCCAGGACCGTCGCGACTTCCTGATCCCCTTGGGCCGCCCGGTGCTTCCGCTGGTGAACGCGATGGCCGCCAGATCCTCCGGCGACCACGGTACGGGCGCGGCCGGACCCGGGTCGTCACCGGGCGTGACCTCCACCGCGCCGGGCACGCCCGGGCCGATCAGCGGGATGCCGGCCAGCCGCGCCAGCTCGGCCGCCCGGTCGGCACTGTCGCGATCGGCGTACAGCACCGCCGCCCCGGTGCTCCGGAGAATCTCCAGCTGGTCGTCGGTCGACAGCATCGCCGTACTGGAGCCGGGATTGGTCGACCGCAGATGCGCGACCGCCGCCCGGAGCAGATGGGCCGCGTGCCGCACGCCGAGGATCTCCGGGCTGTTCGACGCGGTCAGCACGCCGACGACCGTGCCGTGTCCCACTCCGCAGGAGTGCAGAGCCCGGTAGGTCCCGGTCACCGAGCCGAGGTGCGCACCGCCGCTGATCCACCGTCCGCGGTAGTGCAGTACCGGTCTCCCCGGTTCCTTCGCGAGTACGGAGAGCAGCTCGGCCACGTATCCGCCCGCCGCCGCCCACCATTCCCCACTGCCGGTCGCCATACTGATCTCTCCCTCCGACCCGGTTCTCTATCGCTGACAGGGTTCGCTGACAGGGAAGGCCTGCGAGCTTGAACAGCATCGGAACAGCCGACGCCGGCGCGCCGCGCGGGCAGGCCCGAGGTGGCCGGACGGACCAGGTTTCCCGTTCAGCCTGCTCTCAGCCGCCCACGCGCCCGCTGGCCGCTCAGCCCGCTCTCAGCCGCCCACGAACTCGGCGCGCACCAGCCAGCTGCGCGAGGGCCCCTTGCGGTCCCGGGGCTGGACCTGGAACGGCCAGTCCTCGTGCGCGGTGCTCGGCTCGCCGGGCTCCTTCACCTCGCGCGCCTTCCAGCCGATCGAGGCCAGGTACTCCTCGGGCTCGTCGGTGCCGAACAGCCACGGGGTGCCGTCCTCCTCCAGGTTCCGGCGGAACTCCCGGGAGAACGGGCTGCGCAGCAGCGCCTGGCTGACGAAGTCCACGCCCAGCCAACTGCCCGGCGCCGACGCCGAACCGAGGGTGCGCAGCAGGTTGGTCGCCTGCTCCGGGGTGAGGAAGAACATCAGCCCCTCGACGATCCACAGGGTGGGACGCTGGGGGTCGAACCCGGCCTGCTCCAGCTCGGGCAGCCACTCCCGGCGCAGGTCGGCGGCCACCTCACGGCGTGCCACCCGCGGCTGCGCCGCCAGCCTGCTCAGCCGGCGGCGCTTCTCCGCCAGCAGCGCCGGGAAATCGACCTCGTACACCGTGGCGTCGTCAGGCCACCCCAGCCGGAACGGGCGGGTGTCCATGCCGGCGGCGACGAACACGATCTGCCGGATGTCGTTCTCCGCGAGGATCTGCTCGATGCTCTCGTCCAGGTACCGGGTGCGTATCGCGATGAACGGGATCAGCCCGCTGCCGCGGTTCTTCTCCAACAGCTCGAATCCGCGCGGCGCGGCCAGCGAGCGGGCGAAGCGATCCTGGAAGATCGCCCGGTCGCCGCGCTCGGTCTCCAACGCTCGCGCCGCGGCCGTCCACTGGGCCGTGTACGAGACGGCTTCCATGAGTGCCTCCCTTCCGGTGCGTGTCAGGCCGCGACGAAGAACGCCTTCTCGATGGCGGCGAGGGTCTGGAAGTCCTGGATGTCGATGTTGTCGAAGTCGATCTCCACGCCGGTGGCGTTCTCGATCACGTAGACCAGCTCCACGAAGGTCAGCGAGTCGACCAGGCGGGTCTGGATCAGGTTCTCCTCGGCGTCGATGGTCTGCCGTTCCGGGTGCCGCTTGAGGATCCACGTGCGGACCTCGTCAATGCCCGTCGCTGCCATGTGCACTCCTGTCCTCAGGGTCACGGGTGTTGTCTGGGGTGCGGGCCGTGAACGCCACCGCCACGGCACAGGGTTCGTCGTGGGTGATGCTCACCGAGATGTCCTCGATGCCGGCGCGCCGGGCCAGTTCGGCGGCCCGGCCGGCCAGCCGCACCACCGGCCAGCCGCCGTCGGCGGTGAGGATCTCGATGCCGCGCCACGGCAGGGTCTGGTCGGGCGCGTGGAACAGCTTGAACACCGCCTCCTTGGCCGCCAGCCGGCCGGCGATGCCCGGGATGTCCGGTCCGGTGACGCCGCGGGACAGCCGGATCTCCTCGGCGGAGAGCATGCGGGCCAGCACGGTCTCGTCGCGCACCAGGTCCCGCACCCGGCCGAACGGGACCATGTCGATGCCGACCCGGCAGCCCGGCGTCACCGGACCGACGCGGCGGCGTCCCGTACCGCCGCCTGGGCCCGTGGGGCGGTGCCGTGCGCGTCCAGCAGCACGGCCAGCCAGCGCTCCAGTCCGAACGCCACGCAGCTGGTGTACGCGTAGCCGGGTTCGCCGGCGAGCCGGATGCGGCAGCGTTCGCCGAAGAAGTTGCGGTGCGTGTTGACCGAAGCGATCGCCAGGTCACCGGCCTGGAACTCGTACTTGACCGGGCTGAGCCGGGACATCAGCGCCCGCGCGCCGTCGTTCTCGAAGAACGGGTCGGCGGCGGCCACCCGGTCCAGGCCCAGCCCCAGCGCCGCGCCGAACGCGGTGATCCGCTCGGTGAACTCGGCCAGCACCTGCTGCGTGTGCGCGTAGGAACCCAGCGCCACGATCTCCCGCATCTGGAAGCTGGCCAGCCGGCGCAGCGGGACGTAGTGGTCCTCGTTGCGGAAACACCGGTTCACCAGGGTGATCAGCGTGTCCTGGTCCAGCTCGACGCCTTCGTGGAACAGGTAGGCGCCGAAGCAGGTGGCGTGCGGCAGACCGAGCCGCGCCTCTTGGAGGCCGGCCGGGGCGAACCGGCCGTCCACCGGTTCGCACGGCCCCGCCGCCAGTTCCAGCGGGGCGGCGACCAGCGCCAGATGCGGGAAATTCGTGTAGACATCGAATTTCTCCAGATCCGCGACGGGATACATCGGCGGCGGCAGGATCTCCCGGGCACCGGCGGCCCGGCCCCAGCCGGCGAACACGCCGTCCAGTTCGCGCAGCAGATCGGTCCGGTCCGGGTCCAGAATGGTCAGCGCGTCGGTGTGCGTGACCGGAGTGGCCTTCGCGGTCATGAGATGATCCCGATCTTCTCAAGGAATTTCGAGGTCTTGCGGAAGACGCTCTGCTCGAACTCCGCCCGCGCGGGCGACCGCAGCAGCTCCTGGCGTACGGCCAGGGGGTCGGCGATGCCGGCGTCCCGGTAGACATGCGGGTTGAACAGCGATTCGAAGCTGTACGACATGTACCTGCGCAGGTATTCGGCGATCTCGGCCAGCTCCCGCTCGGTCGAGTTCTGCCGCACCTGGGCGAACAGCGCGGTGACCAGCTCGCGGCCGAAGGCGATGTGCCGGGACTCGTCCTGGTGGTGAATGCGGTTGAGGGCCCGGATGGTGTCGTGCAGCCGGTCGTCCACGGCCATCCGGGAGTTGAAGTGGTCGACCAGTTCCTCGAAGATCAGGATGCGCGCGAAGACCAGCAGACTCTCCACGTCCGACTTGGGGATCGCCGCACTCACCCCGGCCGGCTGCCGGTAGATCCGTCCGCCGTAGCGCAGGCAGAACTCGGCGAAGAACCACATGTGCTCGTTCTCCTCACCGATGAAGTGGTGGAAGAACTTCGACGGCGTCTCGAATCCCTTGGTGTGGATGCGCCGGGTGACCTCGATGAGCAGTTCCCGGATGCCGTGCACGTTCAGGCTGTAGAAATTGACGCTCTCGTACTTCGAGAGCGCGTACAGCTGCTCCTCGGTCAGGCGGCCGGCGACGGCGGTGCCGTGGGTGGTGGTCAGTTCCGGGCTCATCCACCACATGGCGTCCGGCAGGCTGTCCGGCCACTCGAAGAGGCGGTACGGGTTGTAGTAGTCGTCGATCGACTTGGTGGTCAACCGGTCGAGGATCTCCAGGAATCGCTGGTCGGAATTGATCAGCTCGCTCACCATCGTGTGCCACTTCCTTCGCGGTCACTTATGCTCTGACGCCGCCGGCAGCCGGCTCGGTGGGGACCGGTGGCTGGTCGGAGATCGGCGCTTCGGTCCGGTCCCGGTCGGCGGCGACCAGTCGTGGGGGATACAGAACGCGCAGCAGTGGGCCGGCCATCAGCGTGGTCAGCACCGCCATGAGCACCATCAGCGAGTACAGCCGCTGATCCAGCAGGCCGAGTTGCAATCCGGTGGTGAGGATGATCAGCTCGGTGAGCCCCCTGGTGTTGAGGAGGGTGGCCAGCACCGCCGATCGTCGCCAGTCGAGTCCGGACCACCCCGCGCCGGCCGTCGCGCCGATGAACTTCCCGCCGACCGCGACCAGCATGATCGCGCCGAACTCGGCCAACCCGGACGCTCCCAGCCGGGACAGGTCCACCCGCGCGCCGGCGACCACGAAGTAGACCGGCAGCAACAGTTTCTCGGTCACCAGCCGCAGCCGGCGGCCGGCCGGCTCGCCCAGACCACCCGGCCCCGCGGGCATGACCAGCCCGAAGAGGAACGCGCCGAAGAGGAGATGCAGGCCCAGCCACTCGGTCGCCGCGCCGCAGCTCAGCAGCCCGGCCAGCGCCACCACGTACGGCTCCTGCGTCCGCCCCTGCCGCGCCCGCCACCGCGCCCACCGGTCCAGCAGCGGTCGTACCACCCCGAACACCACGCCCAGCAACGGAAGCACCAGGAGCAGCCGCCACTGGACACGGCCGGAGTCCAGCATGATCGTCACCGCCAGCATCGACCAGGCGATCAGGTCCCCGATCGCGGCGCTGGCGAGCGAGATTCCCGCCACCGGGGTCCCCAGCAGGTCCCGGTCGCGGACGATCCGGGCCAGCACCGGGAACGCGGTCACCGACATCGCGGTGCCAAGGAACAGCACGTGGCCCAGGGACTGCCCGCCGGACGGCTCGACGACCGTCGCGGCCAGCAGACAGGCCAGTCCGAAGGGCACCGCGATCGAGCCGAACGTGGTGCCCAGCACGGCCCTGGTCTGCCGGCGCGGTGGATGCCGGGTCAGTTCCTGGCCGATCAGGAACAGGAACAGCGCGATCCCGAGATTGCCCAGCGCGCTCAGCATCAGATGGATGTCCGCCGGGAACAGAGCGCGTTGCACCGTGTCGGGCAGCAGCGTCGGACCGAGCAGGATGCCGGCCAGGATCTCACCGATCACCGCCGGCTGGCCGAACCGTGCCAGCAGCGAGCCGAGCGTGCTGGCCACCACCAGCACCGCGGCCAGCACCAGCAGCAGCGTGACGCTCTGCGCCGAGGTCACTCTGCTTCGACGGCCGGCTCGACCAGCCGCCGGATCCGCAGCTTCGGCTCCAGTTCCAGGTACAGGCCGCCCACGGCCTTGTCCGGCGAGGCGGGCATCGCGTTCATCGCCTCGTTGTGGCCGGCGAGGATACCGCCCTCGGTGTCGATGTCGCCCTGGGAACGGATGCGTTGCGCCACCTTGTCCAGCGCGCCGGTGCCGTCGCGGCTGTCGTCCAGGTCCTCGACCCCGGTCACGATGTGCAGGAACGACTCGTACAGGTTGAGCATGTGCCGTTCCCGCCGGGTCAGCTTGTCCGCCTCGAAGAACTGCGACTCGCGGTTGTAGCTCTTGTAGAAGAAGGACACCACCACCAGCAACCGCTCGTACGCCTGCCGGTACGCCTTGGCGAAGAACGAGGTGGCCTCGTCCTCGGACAGCTCACCGTCCACGACGGCGGAGATGGCCGCGGCGGCCAGCAGGGCGCTGAACGTGGCCAGGTGCACGCCCGTGGACAGCAACGGGTCCAGGAAGCAGGCCGCGTCGCCGATCATCAGGTAGCCCGGGCCGGTGAAACGGTCCGCGCTGTACGAGTAGTCCTGCTCGACCTTGAACTCGGGCAGCCGCTCCGCGCCGTCCACCATCTCGGCGACGCGCGGGCACTGGGCGAGCGCGTCGAAGTAGACCGCCTCGATGCTGCCGAGCCGGTCCCGTTCCGCCGTGAACGCCGTCCGCTTGGCCACGAGGCCGATCGAATGGGTGCCGTCGTGCAGCGGGATCGCCCAGAACCAGCCGTAGGGCACCGAGCAGACAGCGATCGCGCCGGCCGGTCCGCGCTCCAGGGGCTTCACCCCGCGCCAGTACGACCACACCGCGATGTTCTTGAACGCCTCCTGGTAGTGACGGTTCTTCAGGTACTTGGTCGCCATCAGGCCGGCCCGGCCGGAGGCGTCCACCAGGAAGTCGAAGCTGATCTCACCGGTGAGCGAGCGGTCGCCGGTGGCGGCCCAGCGGGCCTTGACCGGCCGGCCCTCGTTGAATTCCAGCTCCGTGACCTTCACACCCTGCCGCACGTTCACGCCGAGTTCCGCGGCGTTGTTCAGCAGCATGTGGTCGAATTCGGACCGGATCACCTGGTAGCTGTATCCGCCGGAACCGGTGAGGTGGTCGAAGTTGAGGTCCCAGTTCTCCGGACCCCACTCGAAGTACGCGCCGTCCTTCCGCACGAAGCCGTGATTGTCGATCTTTTCCCTGAGGCCGAGCAGATCGAGTACCGGAAGGACCGACGGCAAGATGGACTCACCGATGTGGTAGCGCGGGAATGTGGCACTCTCCAGCAGCGTCACCTGGATTCCCTGTCGCGCCAGCAGTCCGGCGGCTGTGCTGCCCGCCGGTCCGCCGCCGATGACCAGTACCTGGGTATGTTCCCCCATCACCGATTCCTCGTCTCGGTAGGTGCGAACAATCGGACGCGGAAGACGCTAGGTTTCCGCGGTCCGCGACCGCAACGACCGGAAGAGGGTGGCCACATGCGGCCACCCCGGCAGAACGCCCGGCGACGGAGGCCGGCTCGCCCGCGACGCGGTGCTCGGCACCGACCGGCGCGGCAATGAGCGACCGGCCACTGTGGTGGCCGAAAGCGGCCAGCCGCTTCCGGCAATTGCGAGCGCCGACTTCGCCTCTTTAGTGTGTGGCCGGCGACGAGCCAGTGCCGGGAGAGCGTATCGGGAAAGGACCAGCATTGACCACGCAGGAGAGCGCGACGAAACCGGCTCTGGCGACCACCACGTCGGGTGTTGTCGCGGGCAGGGTCCACGAGGGCGTCATATCGTTCAAGGGAATTCCGTACGCGGCAGATCCCTTCGGTGACCGTCGATTCCGGCCGCCGGAACCTCCGCAGCCGTGGGACGGAGTGCGCGAGGCATTCGCATACGGCCCGGCCGCACCGCAGCCCACCACCTATTCACTGGTGGACGCCACACCGCTCTATCCGTGGGGAACCGACTGCCTGAGCATCAATGTCTACACCCCCGACCTGGGGGAGGGGGCCCGGCTGCCGGTCATGGTCTGGGTGCACGCCGGCGGTTACAACACCGGCAGCGCCTCCACCTCCCGTGCGGACGGATCGGTCTTCGCCCGCGAGGGCGTCGTCGTGGTCGCGATGAACTACCGCCTCGGCGTGGACGGATTCCTGTCCGTGCCGGGCGGCACCCCGAACACCGGCATGCACGACGTCGTCGCCGCACTGCGCTGGGTGCGTGACAACATCGCGGCATTCGGCGGCGACCCGGACGCCGTCACCGTCTTCGGCAACTCCTCCGGCAGCGCCATCATCGCGGCCATCGCCAAGAAGGTCGCCGGCGAAGGACTCATCCACCGGGCCATCCTGCAGAGCCCGTGCCCCACGCTGGTCGTCGACGCCGAGGAGGGGCGCGCGGTCGCCAAACGCGTCCTCGGCGACCTGAAGGCCGAGACCGGCCTGCGCGACATCCCGCTCCGGGAACTGCTGGGCCGACGCCAGCGCGCCCTGGACGTCCGCTTCCGCGACGCCGGCCTCTGGAACCCGTACACCTACTGGTTCAGTCCCTTCATGCCGGTCGTGGACGACACCCTGTTCACCGACCCCGCGCTGAGCGAACGCATCCCGGCCTCCGTGGACCTCCTCATCGGCACCAACCGGGATGAGTCCCGCTACTTCTTCATGCGCAACGGACAGTTCCACTCGGCCACCGAGCAGGACCTGCGCGACGCCCAGAACGCCTACGACGTGCCCGACGCGTGCCGCACCGCCGCCGAGTCCCTCTACGGACACCTTCCCCTCGGGGAACAACTCGCCGAGACAGTGACCAACTGGATCTGGCGTGGTCCCACCATCGAACTGACCCGCCTGCACGCCGAGTCCGGCGGCAACACCTTCGCCTACGAATTCGCCTGGCGGCAGTCGCCGGCATTCGACGGCCGCTACGGCGCGGCGCACTTCCTGGAGGTGCCCTTCCTCTTCGACCAGCTCGACGATCCCGCCTTCGCGCCCCAAGTGGGCCCGGAAGCCCCCGCCGACCTCGGACTCTCCCTGCGCCGCGGCTGGATCCAGTTCGCCAGGACAGGCGATCCCGGCTGGCCCCGCTACGACGAGCAGCGCTCGGTCATGGTCTTCGACACCACGTGCCGCGTCGAACCCGACCCCCGAGAGCGCCACCGTGCCGCCTGGGACGCTCACATCGCCGGACCCACCCCTGGGTGACCATGCCGAGGCCGCTCGCCGACGCGCCCTGTCTGGAGTATCCCGATGCGTAGCCTGATCATCGACAACTACGACTCGTACACGTTCAATCTTTTCCAGCTGATCGCCGAGGTGAACGGGTGCGAGCCGGTCGTTCTCAGGAACGACGATCCACAGCTGGCGACGCTGGACCTGACGGCCTTCGACAACGTCGTGATCTCGCCCGGCCCCGGAAACCCGCAGACCGCGCGCGATCTGGGGTACGTGGGGGACGTCCTCGCCCGGGCTCAGCTGCCGGTGCTCGGCGTCTGCCTCGGTCATCAGGCGATCGCCCACGCCGCCGGGGCGAGGGTCGACCGCGCACCACGACCGCGGCACGGCCATCTCACCAGGGTCCGGCACCAGGGCACCGAACTGTTCAGCAGCGTCCCGCAGGACTTCACCGCCGTCCGCTACCACTCGCTGTGCGCGGACGAACCGCTGCCCGAGGCGATCGAGGCCACGGCCTGGGCCGAGGACGGTGTCGTCATGGCGATCCGGCACCGCACCCGCCCCCAGTGGGGAGTGCAGTTCCACCCCGAATCCATCGCCTCCGAGTACGGCCGCGAGATCATGGCCAACTTCAAGGAGATCACCGCCGTCCGCACCGGGAAGACCGCCGGCGGGGCGCGCGAGCGAGCACGGGACCTGCCGGCGCCCGCCGGCCCCAGGGGCCCGGCCCGTCCGGCAGGCGATGCCTACCAGCTCCTCGAAGTCACCGTCCCGGGCGCCGTGAACACCGAAGCGGTGTACGCGGAGCTGTTCGGGACGTCGGAGTACGCCTTCTGGCTCGACAGCAGCCGTGTCGAACCGGGACTGTCCCGGTTCTCGTTCCTCGGCGACGCCGCGGGGCCGCTCAGCGAGGTACTGACCTACCGGCTCGCCGACCATGCCGTGCTGGTGCGGAGCGCCGCCGGCGTGCACGCGGAGGACGGCAGCATCTTCGACGTCCTGGACCGCCGTCTCGCCGAACGCCGACTGAGCGACCCGGGGCTGCCGTTCGACTTCACCAGCGGCTATGTCGGCTACTTCGGCTACGAGTTGAAGGGGGACCTCGGCTCCAGGAACCGGCACGGCGCCGAGACACCGGACGCGGCATGGATATTCGCCGATCGCCTCATCGCCGTGGACCACGAGCGCGAACTCACCTACGTCGTCGCGCTGCACCGCGGTGACACGGAGACCAGGGCATCCGCACAGAAGTGGCTCGACGGCACCGCAGCCACCCTGGTCGCCCTGCTGAACCCGCTCGACGCCGCGGCGCGGACCGACGAAGCCGCGCTCGCCGAGGCGGCCGACGACACCGTCGATCCCCGGCCGTGGCTGGCCCGGGACACCGAGGGCTATGTCCGGGACATCGAAGAGTGCCAGAACCAACTCGTCGCCGGCGAGAGCTACGAGATCTGCCTGACGAACAAGGCCAGGATCCCCTTCCACGAAGACGACCTGGCCTACTACCGCAGGCTGCGCGCGTCCAACCCGGCGCCGTACGCGGCACTGCTCCGGTTCGGCGAGGTCACGGTCTTCAGCTCCTCTCCCGAGCGCTTCCTCAAGATCGACGGCGATCGCGTGGTGGAGACCAAGCCCATCAAGGGAACCGCACCCCGCGGCGCCGATCCCGCCCGGGACGCCGCCTTGGCCGCCGAACTGGCGAGCAGCACCAAGACACGGGCCGAGAACCTCATGATCGTCGATCTGCTGCGCAACGACCTGGGCCGCGTCTGCGAGGTCGGAAGTGTCGGCGTCCCGCGCTTCATGGCCGTGGAGTCCTACGCCACCGTCCACCAACTGGTCTCCACCGTACGGGGAGTCCTGCGCCCGGAGATCAGCGCCGTGGACTGCGTACGCCACTGCTTCCCGGGCGGATCGATGACCGGCGCGCCGAAGCTGCGCACCATGGAGATCATCGACGGACTGGAAACGGAGGCCCGGGGCATCTACTCGGGCGCGCTCGGCTACCTCGGGCTGACCGGCACCGCCGATCTCAACATCGTGATCCGCACCGCTGTGCGGTACCGGGACGAACTGAGCATCGGCGCCGGCGGTGCCATCGTTCTGGACTCCAGCCCGGCGGGCGAGCTGGACGAGATGCTGCTCAAAGCCAGTGCCTCGTTGCGGGCGCTGCCGTCGCGGCCCTCCCAGACCCTCGGGCGTCCGCTGTGACCGCCGCGGTGGCGGGCGGTCAGCGCTGGCTCTGGTCCGAGGCGGACGGCGGCTTATCCGCCGTACCGCCGGGCGGACCGGTCGGCGTCATCGACTCCTGGCTGGTGGCCGACGGCAAGGTCGTGGCGCTCGACGCGCACAGGGACCGTTTCACCACCGCCTGCGCCGCGCTGCTCTCCGTACCGCGTGCGCTCACAACCACCTTTCTCGACGCGGCAGTTGACCGCATGCCGGATCGTGGTCGCTGGTTCCCCCGGATGGAGTGCGCCCTCCTCGACGGTGAGCCGAGCTTTCACCTGTGGCTCCGGCCGGCGCCGCCTCGCGCCGCGGCCGTCCGGGTGTGGATCCACGACGGCGCCGACGAGCGACGCCATCCGTCGGTCAAGGGGCCGGACCTGGACTGGCTGGCCGACGTGCGGGCGGCGGCCCGGCGTCATGGGGCCGACGAAGCGGTCATCCTCTCCAAGGACGGCCGGCTGATCGAAGGCACGACGACCAGCCTGCTCTGGTGGCAGGGCGACACCCTGTACGCACCCGACGCCGAACGCCTGGACCTGCTGCCGAGCGTCACCCGGCAGACCCTCCTGAAGATCGCGGCCGCCTCCGGGACCCGCGTCGCCTACGCATGCCCCCGCCCGCAGGATCTGGCCGGGCTCGAAACGTGGGCCGTCAACGCACTGCACGGTATTCGGCCGATCCGGAAATGGGCGGGATTCACGATCGAGGCCGGACCGGCGCCGCGCGCACAGCTCTGGCAGGCACGTTTGGACGCGTTGGCATCGGAGCAGTGTCAGGAATCGGCCACTTCGTGAGAGCACGACGTGTGCCCCGCAATATGGCCGATAACTGTGCGACAGCCCAGGACTATCGCACTGCCGTGCCCTCGGCTATGTAACCTTTGCCCTGGCCTGCACTCGAAGTCGCTGACACGCGCTTCGCCGCCCGTGCCACCGAAGGCTTTGAAAAGTTTTGGGTTACCGGAATCTGAGCTGACCGGTCAGTGGCGTATGCTACGTGAGGCTGGCGTGGCCAGGGACGGTCATGGACGGCGAATATCGGCGGACCAGGTCGTGTGCCGACGAGCCGTTGCAGGACCCACTGTCGCAGTGGCAAGGCTGCGCGTTTCCTATTCTGTAGGGCTTGACGGGGGTTTGCCGATGGACCTTGTCGAATTTTCGGCCGTCTACAAGCGCGACCATCAGCCGGACTGGCCAGTCCGATCAGAGGTGCGCCGCGCTCGCGTCGCACTGGCCCGGGCGGCACCTTTGGTGTCGGCTTCCGACATCCGGCGATTACGGGCCCGGCTGGCGGAACCGGCATTCCTGCTGCACGCCGGAGACTGCGCCGAGACCTTCGAGGACAACACTCGGCTGTCGGTGGCGAATCGCGTCTCGCTGTTGCGGAGCATCGCCGACGTGATCGAAGCGGAGTGCGAGCGCTCGGTGGTGACCGTCGGGCGGATCGCCGGCCAGTACGCGAAGCCCCGCTCGGCACCGGTGGAGCGCCGAGCGGGGTTTGTGCTGCCGTCCTATTTCGGCGACGCGGTGAACGGCGCGGACTTCTCCGCGGGCGGACGCACGCCCGACCCCTGGAACATGGTTCGCGCCCGCGAACAGTCCCACAAGACCCTCTCCTACCTGGAGAGGACGGGCGTGTTCACGTCGCACGAAGCCCTGTTGCTCGACTACGAGCAGCCGCAGACCCGCCGCAGCACGGACGACGGCCGGGCCTACGCCCACTCGGCACACCTGCTGTGGATCGGCGAGCGTACGCGATCGCCAACCGGCCCCCACATCGCCTTCGCGGCCGAGATAGCCAATCCGATCGCCGTGAAGATCGGGCCGAGCGCCACCCCGGCGGACCTGATGGCCCTGCATGCCGTGCTCAATCCGGACAACATCCCCGGCCGGCTGGCCTTCATTTTCCGGATGGGACGCGGACGGGCGTACGACCTCGTCTACGCCATGCTGAGCCGTATGGTCGCGGAGGGCTGGGTGGACCGGGTCCTGTGCGATCCCATGCACGGCAATACGGTGGTCAGCCCGGCGGGCGTGAAAACACGCGTGGTCGCCGAGATCGAGGACGAGTTGCGGGCGTTCTTCAGTGCCTGCAATGATACGGGCGTCACACCGGGTGGAATTCACCTGGAGGTGAGCGGTGACGATGTCAGTGAATGCGTCGGCACGCAGGTCGAGGACACCTACCTTGCCGCGAATTACCGCAGCGTCTGCGATCCCCGGCTGAATCCCGAACAAGCCCTGTACCTTGCCCGGGTCGTGGCCGAATTACTGGCGTCGCACCGGGAATTCGACTCATGGATGGAATTGACATTGACGCATCAGTAATGCTGGACGTCATCTCTCGCGCATCGCGGGACTCATCGGGATCGGTAGTGTTAGAAGAGGTCGTCTTGTGTCCGTAGAAGCTCGATCGAATCGGGCAGTAGTGCTCGCCATGGCCTGTGTAGGGCAGTTCATGGTCTTGCTCGACAACACCATTGTAGGTGTGGCGCTGCCCGATATGAAGCAGCATTTGCACACCGGGTTATCCGGTCTGCAATGGATTGTCGACTCGTACGTGTTGCTGGTCGCCATGCTGTTGCTGACCGGTGGCGTCTTCGCCGACCGCTTCGGCCGTAAGCGGGTGTACCTGTCCGGCGCGGTGGTGTTCACCCTCGCGTCCCTGCTGTGCGCCGTCGCACCGTCGCTGGGCTGGCTGATCGCCGGCCGGGTGATCCAGGGCGTCGGGGCCGCAGCGCTGAGCCCCGGCTCGCTGGCCTTGCTCGCCGCCGCCTATCCCGTTCCGCAGGAACGAGTCAAGGCGATCGGACTGTGGGCCGGTATCAGCGGTATCGGCCAGGCGGCGGGGCCGCTGGCCGGCGGCATTCTGGTGGACGCCTTCGACTGGCGTGCCATCTTCCTGGTCAATGTGCCCATCGGTGTGTTCCTGGTGCTGGCCGCCCTGCCCACCGTCAACGAGTCGCGCAACCCGCACGCACCGGCCATCGACGTCCCGGGAACCATCCTGTCCATCCTGGGCGTCGGGGCGCTGACCTACGGGCTGATCGAAGGCGGTTCCAGGGGCTGGACCTCACCGCTCATTCTGGGCAGCTTCGCCGCCGCGGCAGTGATCATCGCCGTGTTCATCAGCGTGGAAGCACGCAATCCGACGCCGATGCTGGCGCTGCGACTCTTCCGGAACCGATTGTTCACGGTGTCCAACACCGCCATGGTCATGGTCGGTTTCGCGTTCATGGGTTCGGTCTTCTTCTTCTCGCAGTTCTTCGTCGCCGTGCAGCACAGTTCGGTACTGGCCGCCGGTCTGGAGACCCTGCCCATCGCGCTCGCCATGGCGGTCTGCAGCCCGTTCGCGGGCCGGCTGGCCGCGAAGTACGGCTTCCGGATCGTGGTCACCAGCGGCCTGGCCGTGGCCGGGCTGGGCCTGCTCACCCTGGGCTTCGTGCACGCCGACACGTCCTTCTGGAACATGTGGTGGCGGTTGGCGATCGCCGGTGTCGGTTTCGCCCTGGCCATGTCGCCGCTGACCGGCGCCGCCATCCAGGCGGTCAGCCCGCAGGAAGGCGGTCTCGCCTCGGGCATCAGCAGTACCGCCCGGCAGATCGGCGCCGTGCTCGGCGTGGCCGTCCTCGGCGCCATCGTTGTCACCCGGCAGTCCGGTGGCGCGTCCTTCGAGGCCGGTCTCGACAGCGCCTTCATCACCGCCGGCATCGCCACCTGGGTCACCGCGTTGTTCACCGGCCTGTGGCTGGTGAAGACACAGCCCGCGCAAACACCGGTCCCGGAGGCACAGCCGCAGGCGCAGACGACCGATTGACCCTGGTCAGGACGCGGTCCTGACACTGTTGGCTCGGCAGCCGGAACCGGCGGCTGGGCGGTGGCCTCTCGCTGGAGGGCCACCGCCCGAAGGCCGCCACCGCTTCCGGCTGCCGCCCCCAGGCAGCCGCTCGACAGCCGCCGCCTCTACGCCATCCCTCGACGGGACTTCGAGGGGGTGCTGCCCGGAACACCGTCGGACACTCACGGATTCACCCGCAATCACCGGAGCCGCCGACGCTGCCGGTCCGGCCCGGCACGGGAACGCCGGCCGAACTGCCGTCGACCGGTAGGGGACTCAGACGCTGCGGCTCCTCGACGAGGGCCGGACCCACAGGTCGGTCGCTCGCCCCCCGAGTATCTCCGAGAAGGGCGTCACACATCTGATGGGTAATGTCATGGCGAATCCAGGCACCTTCCACCGCACAGAGGCCGCGCCACGCGCACGGGAGACAGAGCCGGCCGAGAGGGGACTGCGCGAGGCCTACGCTCCGGGACGGTGTCGGGGATGAAGGAAGCTTCCGCTGCCGGCGGCATAACGGTCGCGGCCGAACAAGTCCGAGCGCAGCACGTCGCTCCGGACCTCGACGACCAACTGATCGTGCGCGTCTACGAGTACACCCTGGCACACGAGCCCGCCACCGTGTCCGAGGTGGCGACCGCACTGCGATTACCGCTGGCCGATGTCAAGCGAGCCATGAGCCTGCTGTGTGACCTGCGGCTGATGCGGCTCTCCGAGGGATTCAACAGCTTCCGGGCCATCTGTCCGGAGGTCGCGCAGAACGAACTGGTCATCCCCCTGCAGCGGGCGGTCAACGACAAGCGGCGTGAACTCGCCAGCATCCACGAGCGGCTGCACACCCTCTCGGGTATCTTCAGCAGCCTGCGCCGCTCGCACCAGCACAACGACAAGGTCGTATCCCTGCTCGATCCGCAGCAGGCGTCCCTCCATCTGGCGGACTCCCTGCGCTCGTGCACCTCAGAGGTCCTGGTCATGCAGCTCTTCGACCGCGGTCCGAGCCAGAGCTTTCCACCGGTCGAGCTGCCGATACCGCCGAGCGGGGTGCCGATCCGGCTGGTCAGCCCGCACTCGGCCCGGGCCAGGACAACCACCAGGGCCCGCCTGCGCCAGATGATCGACTCGGGCGCTCAGGTCCGCACCACCAACCACATCTTCGACAACATGGTCCTGGTCGGCGACGAAGCGGCGTTCGTGACCCAGCAGGTGCCGGCCGAGGAGATGCCGAGCGTGATCGCCGTCTACGAGCCGGTGATGATCTCGCTGCTGCACCGCGTGTACGACTTCGCCTGGCAGGCCGGCACGGACTTCGACGCCGAGGCCGTCTCCTACGGGGAGACGCTGACCGATCTCAACGCCGGCATCCTCAATCTGATGGCCCGGGGGCTGAAGGACGAGGCGGTCGCCCGCCGCATCGGCGTGGGCTCACGGACCTTCCGCCGCCATGTCTCCAACATCATGGAAAGACTGGGTGCCACCACCCGATTCCAAGCAGGGGTCTTCGCGGCGCGGGCCGGGCTCATCGACGGCTAGGTCGTGTCTCTTTGATGGGTGGGGCCGGTTGATCTGATCTGTCCGTCCGATTAGTAATCACCGATGCGATGTGGGACCGGATCGAGCCGCTGATGCCGGCGGATCCGGTCCGCGGGCGGCGATGGCCGACCACCGCCGCACTCTTGAGGCCGTCGCCTGGAAGTACCGCACCAACTCGCCCTGGGGGGACCTCCCCCACGAACTCGGCTCAATCCAGACCGCTCACAAGCGGCTGATCAGATGGGCCGTCGACGGCACCTGGGAGATGATCCTCGCCGCCCTCCTGACGGCGGCGGACGCCGACGACGACCCGGAGACCGGGAACCCCATTGCGGGGCCACGAAAACGGTAACGGGGGGCGGTCCATTCCGGCGAGCCAGCCGATCATGCGCTCGGACGCTCTCGCGGCGGGCTGAGCACCAAGGTCCACCTGGCCGCAGACGGCCGCGCACGGCCTCTCGCCTTTACCGTCACCGCAGGCCAGGCAGGTGACGCGCCCGCCTTCGAGACGGTGACGTCCCGCATCCGCGTGCCCCGCAGGGCCCGGGCAGGCCCGGGACTCGGCCCCTGGCCGTTCTCGCCGACCGCGCGTATTCCTCACGCGCCATCCGAATCCATCTGCGGCGCCGGGGCATCCCGTGCGGTCATCCCGCAGCCATCTGACCAAGTCGGCCACCGTCTGCGGCGAGGTCGATTCGGTGGCCGTCCGCCCGGCTTCGACACCGAGGTCCAGCTCGCGATCGCCTACCAGGCCGCACTCCACCCGAGAGGCAGAACCTACGTGCCGCCTCTTTGGCTTGGGGTGAGTGCGCGGATGACGTGGTCGATCAAGGTGTCGAGATACTCGGGCTCTGGCAGGCCGAGGTGGAAGACCAGGCGGTGGTACAGCGGGCCGTAGAACAGATCGAGGGCGACGTCCAGATTCGCGTCCGGGTGGAGCTGGCCCTGTTCTTGAGCACGCCGCATACGCTGCTCAAACTCCTCGATACGCGGCCGGATCAGGCGCTCGCGCACATCGCCTGCCAGGTCGGGGTCCCGGAGAGCGTCAGCGATCAACCCTGCGAGGGGGGCGTGCGACGGTGGGGAGAGGAAGCCGATGACGGCGACTAGCTGTGTGCGCATGTCGGTGGCGAGGTCGCCGGTGTCGGGGTGGGGGGCCGCGATGTCGGCTGCCTCGTGGAGGGCTTCGAGGACGACGGCGCCTTTGGACGGCCACCACCGATAGATCGTCTTCTTGCTGACGCCGGCGCGGGCAGCGATGCCTTCGATCGTCACTCGGCCGTACCCCTCTTCGCTGCACAGATCGAGCGCCGCGGCGAGGATCGCGTCATGGCTCTTCTGGCTGCGCCGCTGCGGGTTGGGGGGCTTGGTCACGGCACAACCGTAACAGGACACGACACGTGGCGTGTTGACAGATGCACGACCGCGCGGGCAGTCTCAACGCACAGGCGACACGCTACGTGTCGTGTCCCAATGGGGTGCGGGGCTTTGCGTCCTGTGCGCTGCATGAAGGTGAGTGGGGTTTCCTATGGACAAGGTGTTCTCGGCCGACGGCACGGTCATCGCCTACGAACAGCAGGGGTCGGGCCCTGCCGTGGTGCTCGTCGGCGGTGCGTTCATGACCCGCGGCGATTCCGCCGAGCTGGCAGGCCGGCTGGCCGAACGCTTCACAGTGATCACGTACGACCGCCGTGGGCGCGGTGACAGCGGGGACGCTCCGACCTACGACGTGCAGCGCGAGGTCGAGGACCTGGACGCGCTGATCGGGCACGCGGGCGGCAAGGCCATGGTCTTCGGTATGTCCTCCGGCGCCGTGCTGGCACTGGAGGCCACCGCCCGGGGCAGCGCCGTGACACGGCTGGCCCTGTACGAACCGCCCTTCATCACCGATGGCAGCCGTCCGCCGCTGCCCACCGACTATGTCGCTCACCTCAAGGAACTCGTGACGCAGGGGGCGTACGGCGATGCCGTGGCCTACTTCATGACGGCCGCGGTGGGCATGCCGCCCGAGGCCGTCGCCGGCATGCGCCAGGCCCCGTTCTGGGCCACCATGGAGGCCACCGCCCGGACCCTGCCCTACGACGGCCAGGTCATGGGCGACACCATGTCCGGCCGCCCCCTGCCCGCCGACCGCTGGCACTCCGTGACGATCCCCGTCCTCGTCGGCAGCGGAGACGCCGGCGCACCGCACATGTTGACCGGTGCCCAAGAACTCGCCGCCCTGGCGGACAATTTCTCCCTGCACACCTTCCCCGGCCAAGAGCACGACATCGACCCCAAGCTCCTCGCTCCCGTTCTGACCGACTTCTTCACCGCCGAGGCGAAGGCATGAGTAAGGTCTTCGCTGCCCTGGGCATGTCCATCGACGGCTTCGTCGCCGGCCCCAACGCCCGTCCCGACAACCCGCTCGGCGACGGCGGAACCCGGATCCACGAATGGATCTACGGCGTCGAGACCTGGCGAGCCCGCCAGAACATCGACGGCGGGCAGACCAACCAGGACGACGACATCGTCCAGGAGAATTTCGCCCGCGCAGGCGCCTACATCATGGGACGACACATGTTCGCCGAAGGGGAGGTCGGCTGGCCCGACCCGCCACCCTTCCGTGCGCCCGTCTTCGTCCTGACCCACACCCCGCGGGACCCCTGGGACAGACAGGGCGGCACCACCTTCACCTTCGTCACCGAAGGCATCCACAGCGCGCTGGACCAGGCCCGCAAAGCAGCCGGGAACAAGGACGTGCAGATCTCCGGCGGCGCCGACACCGTACGGCAGTTCCTCGCCGACGGCCTCCTGGACGAACTCCAGATCCACCTCGCGCCCCTCGTGCTCGGCGCGGGCGTCCGGCTCTTCGACGGCGTCTCGCCGGAACTCGGCCTCATGCCCACGCGGGTGATCGGCTCTCCGCAGGTCACCCACCTGACGTACCAGATCGGGGAGCGAGGGGCGTAGGCAGGCGGCAAGCAAGGGCGGCCGTGACCTGACAGCGGCGGGCACGTGTTCGCAACGGAGGCCAAGACCTTGCTGCGCTTGCGCCTCAAGAGAGACAGATCCTATAGGTCGTCTTGCGGCGGGCGGCCAGGGCCTCATGGTCGCGGGCCAGGCGGCGGTGGAGCATCAGCCATCCCTAGGTCCGCTCCACCGTCCAGCGCTTGGGCAGCGGGGTGAAGCCTGTTGTTCCGGGCGTGAGTTGGGCGATTTCCATGTCGATGCCGGGGGTGGCAGCGTGCTCGACGAGGTGCTGGCGGTAGTCGCCGTCCACCCAGACCTTGCGGGATGGCGGGATGGGCGGCGGCCACCTGGTCGATCAGGTCGGTGCCGGCGACCGGGTCGTGCCGCTCGCGCGGTGACCAGCACCGCCGGCAGCAGTCCGAGGGTGACGGTGACGACGCTCCGCTTGCGGCCCACGATCTTCTTCGCCGCGTCCGTGCCCTGGCCGGCGGCCGGCACGCTGGTGGAGGTCTTCACCAGCACCGCACATTTCGTGCGAAGGCCGGAGGCCCGAGCCGGGGTGCCGTCAACTGGTGGCCGAGCAGGTGTTTCTGTGAGGACGTCCGCCCAGTCGGGCCCGGCGGGCATGTCCTGGACCACCAGCCACGTCACCCGAACGGAATCGGAGCCTTCAAGCGCTGTTCACCAGCTGATCCTGGCGGCCACCGGCAGGTGGTCGCTGCCGGTGGCCGGCAGCACCCAGGAACTGTCCGGCTGCACGCCGCGGACCAGGATCTGGTCGATCCGCGCCACCGGGAACGTCGCCGGCCAGGTGAAGCCGAAGCCGTTCCCGGCCTCGCCCTGGGCGGAGCGCATCTGTGAGGTGATGCCGGCGAGCGCGCGGTCGTCCACGGTGCCGTTCAGGTCGCCGAGCAGCACCACCCGCTCGTTCCGCTCGGCGGTGACGGCTTCGGCGAGCGCCTTCGCGCCGCGGTCCCTGCTGTCCGTCCAGAAGCCCTTCCTGGGAAACACGCGTACGGACCCCAGGTGGGCCACATACACCCCCAGCGGTCCCTGGTCCGTGGCCACTGTGGTGCGCAGCGCCCGGGTGTAGGTCATCTTGACGTCGGCCGGCTTGGTGTCCGCCAGCGGCCCGTAGTCCATCTTGATGTCGACCGGCCGGGTGTCCGACAGCGGCAGTCTGCTCCACAGCCCGACCGTGCCCTGCACCGTGTGGTACGGGTACGCCTCCGCCAGTTCCTTCTCGTACGTGCCCCGGGCCTGCTCGGTCAGCTCCACGAGGGCCAGCACGTCCGCCCCGGAGGCGGCCAGGTCGCGGGCGGTGCCGGCCGGGTCGGGATTGGCGTCGCCGACGTTGTGCTCGGCCACGGTGAGGTCGCCGCCCGGGCGGGACTTGTCGCCGAGCAGGGCGCCGAAGAGGTTCAGCCACATCACGGCCGGCAGCAGCAGCGCGACCACCGCGGAGGCGGAGCGACGCCACAGCGCGCCGGTGAGCAGTACGGGGATGAACAGGCCGAACCATGGCAGGAAGGTCTCCACCAGGCTGCCGAGGCCTCCGCGGTCCGTGATCCGCGCGTGCAGCAGCAGGATCAGGCCCAGCAGCACCGCAAGGCCGGCGAGCACCGGGCCGCGCTTCCAGGGCCCCGGCCGGGAGGCGGCACGTACCGCCCGGCGGACGCGCGCACGCCAGGTCCCGGCGCCGGTGTCCGGGCGACGGGCGCCGCCCTGCCCGGTCTCCGCCGTGTCCACCTGCGTCATGGGCTGTCCTCGCTCACTGCCGGTGCCTGGCGGAGTGCGGGCGCGGCGAAGGACGGGCGGGCCGAGGGCTTCGGCCCCTGGGCGACGCAGGCTGTGCTGATCGCGTCCACGACGGCCGTCAGGCCGACGGCGCGGAGCCGGCGAATCCGGTGTTTCGTTGTTCGTGGTGATGGTGCGGTTCGGCGCATACCGCCAGTCAAGGCAACGCGGTGTTGCCGGCACGTATGCGTTTTCCGATACGCGGCCGATATACGCCGACTTGTAGCATCACGTGCATGCGTGTGTTGATCGTCGAGGACGAACCCTATATGGCGGAAGCCATCCGGGATGGCCTACGCCTGGAAGCCATCGCGGCCGACATCGCGGGTGACGGCGACACCGCGCTGGAAATGCTGAGCACCAACGCCTACGACATCGCCGTACTCGACCGTGACATTCCCGGTCCGTCCGGTGACGAGATCGCCACACGCATCGTCGCCTCCGGCAGCGGCATGCCGATCCTGATGCTCACCGCGGCCGACCGTCTCGACGACAAGGCCTCCGGGTTCGGACTCGGCGCCGACGACTACCTCACCAAACCTTTCGACCTCCGAGAACTCGTACTCAGGCTCAGAGCACTCGACCGCAGGCGTGCCCACAACAGGCCGCCCGTGCGAGAGATCGCAGGGCTGCGGCTGGACCCGTTCCGCCGCGAGGTCCACCGGGACGGCCGCTACGTCGCGCTGACCCGGAAGCAGTTCGCAGTGCTCGAAGTCCTCGTCGCCGCCGAAGGCGGTGTCGTCAGCGCCGAGGAACTCCTGGAACGCGCGTGGGACGAGAACGCCGATCCGTTCACCAACGCCGTGCGCATCACCGTTTCGGCACTGCGCAAGCGTCTCGGCGAACCGTGGATCATCACCACCGTGCCAGGCGCCGGCTACCGCATCGACACGCAACCGGAGGCCGGACACGAGGGACGAGACCGTGGATAGAGCGCCCGGGGTGAGCGTTCGCCTCAAACTCGCCCTCAGCTATGCGGGATTCCTGATGATCGCAGGTGCCTTGCTGCTCGCCGCCGTGTGGGTGTTCCTGCTGCGTTATGTCCCTGAGCGTGCGCTCATCGTCAACGCTGAAACCCCCACTCATGGTGTTTTTCCCGTCCGGTCCAACCTCCTGCGCGCTTTCGCCCCGTCGGCAGCCGCAGTACTGGTGTTCCTGCTGATATTCGGTCTCCTGGGAGGATGGCTCCTCGCCGGCCGCATGCTCGCCCCCCTGACCCGGATCACCGACGCCACCCGCATGGCCACGAACGGATCACTCTCCCACCGAATCCGGCTGACGGACCGCAAGGACGAGTTCCGCGAACTCGCCGACGCCTTTGACACGATGCTCGCGCAGATCGAAACACACGTCGCCGAACAGCAGAGATTCGCAGCCAACGCCTCTCACGAGCTGCGCACCCCGCTGGCCATCTCGAAGGCACTTCTCGACGTGGCCCGTACCGATCCGGACCGCGACACCGGGGAACTCGTCGCCCGCCTCCACGCCGTCAACACCCGTGCGATCGCCCTTACCGACGCACTGCTCCTGCTCAGCCGCGCCGAGCAGCGGTCCTTCACCCGGGAACCCGTCGACCTGTCCCTGATGGCGGAAGAAGCGACCGAAACACTCCTCCCCCTCGCGGAAAAGCACGGCGTCACCGTCGAGACCGGCGGCGACATCGCCCGCACGAGCGGGTCGCAGGCGCTCCTGCTGCAGCTGACCACGAACCTGGTGCACAACGCGATCGTCCACAATCTGCCGGAACAGGGCACCGTGTGGGTCAGCACCGGCGTGCGCCCCCGGACTGTGGTGCTCACCGTCGAGAACACGGGCGAGAAGCTCACCCCGCAGCTGGTCTCGACACTCACCGAACCGTTCCAGCGTGGCACCGAACGTGTTCGCACCGACCACGCAGGCGTCGGCCTCGGCCTGGCGATCGTCAAAACCATCACGCGCGCACACGACGGAACACTCACCCTCACCCCGCGTGCCGCCGGCGGTCTCCGCATCACTGTGGAGCTGCCCGCGGGGGCGGAGGCCGACGGCGTCAGCGGCCAGGCACAGCCAGATCACCCTGGACGTACTGGGCGCGACCGAAGCCGAAGGGCCAGTCCTGAGGGCCGTTCTCCATGATGCTGACGAAGATGTCCTCGCCGGCGATGCCGAGGGCTTCCAGATGCTTGGCGATGGTCCGGTAGAGACGTTGCTCGACCTCGGTCGAGTGCCCCGACTGGGTGAAGATCTGGATCATCACCAGGCCATCGGTCCGCTCGAAGCCGAGGCCGCGTCGAGGGCGATGACGTGGTCGGCGTCGTGCTCGGTGATGGTCTGGAACCTGTCCCGCTCGGGGATGTCCAGCACACCTTTTGCGTGGTGCTGTCGTGCAGCGGCGAGGGGGGGTCAGTGGGTGAGCGGCACCCACGTGCCGTGGGGTGCGACCCGCAGCAGGGAGGAGAGACCGGCCTCGTGGAAGGCCAGTTCGATCTCGGGCAGTCCTTCCGAGAAGTGGGCCCAGCCGTCGTAATGGGCCGGTACGACGATCTCCGCGCCCAGGACGGCCGCCGCGGCGGCGGCCCGGCGACTGTCCAGGGACAGAGGCCGCCCGTCGAACTTCGCCGGCACGCGTGCCGCTCCCGCGTGCAGGACGGCCGCGTCGATGCCGGGCACCCGGCGGGAGATCTCCGCGACCGTACGGATCGAGGCGTTGTCGCCGCTGACGTACACGGTGGGAAGCCCCTGCCCGGACAGCACGAACCCGATGACCTCGCAGTTGACGTTGCCGTCCGCGTCGCGTTCGCCGTCCTCGGGACCGTGGACGGCCGGAACGGCCAGCACGGTCAGATCGCCGCCGCCGTCCGGGCGGGGCAGGGAGTGGCCGGTCCACGGGGAGAGGCCGACGGCGGGTGAGCCCAGCCGCTGCGCTGCGAGCGGCCCGGTGAGCACCAGCGGGGCGGTCTTCGCGAACGCGCGGCCTCGCCCGTCGAGGTTGTCGGGGTGGGCTTCATGGCTGACCAGGACGAGGTCGACCGGTCCCACCGCGTCCTCGCCTGCGGCAGGCCCGGCTGTCTTGGTGAGGTACCCCTGGGGACCCGCCTCGTCGAAGGTCGGATCGCTGACGATCCGCAGGCCACCGATGTCGATGACGGCCGTCGGGCCGCCCAGCACGGTGACCGCGCATTCCTGCCGGGACAGCTCTGTGCTCATCGCGGCCCTCGCAGAGTGCTCCTGATGGTTCGGTTCACACCGCCAACGCTAACGATGTTCCGGCAGCCCGTGAAACGCCTGTGGTGACGCGTCCATGCGTCGCGGACACGGACGCCGGATCACCTGGTCACGGCGGGTGTCACTGCGATGCCGTCTGAAGGGAGGCGTCCAGGAACCGGCGGACCAGTGTCCGCTGGGAGTCGGGGAAGTCCGAGGCATGCCGGGCGCCCGCGTCCGGCGTCGACGCGCTGATCGTGCAGGCTCCGGCAGCCGGCGGGCACTCGGCCACCTTCACCACGGACCGGCCCCTCGCGGCGGTGCGGCTGCCCGACCTGGTCGCCTCCGTCCGCGGCGCCGTCGCCCTGCCCGTCATCGCCACGGGTGGCATCGCCACCGCCGCCGACGTGACGGCCGCCCTGAGCGCGGGGGCTCAGGGCGCCATGATGGGCACGGTGCTGCTGCGTACCTACGAGAGCGGAGCCTGCGCACCGCACAAGGCGGCCCTGGCCGACCGGCCTTCGCCACCACGACCGTCACCCGCGCCTTCACGGGACGGCCCGCCCGCGCCCTCCGCAACCGCTTCACCGACCGTTTCGACCGCCCGGCCCCGGCCGGCTACCCGGCCCCGCACCACCTCACCGCCCCCTCCGCAAAGCCGCCACCGCGGCCGGCGACACCCGCCTGATCCACCTGTGGGCCCGGACCGGTCACCGCGAGGCCTGGGCGGAGTCCGTCGCGGCGGCCTTCGAACGAAGCCGCGCCGAAAGCGAGGACGTCAGGCCGTGGCGGCGTGCGGGTCGTGGGCGCGGACCGCGGCGGCGATCGCCGCGTCGTGGGACCGGTCGCGGGCTTCGAGGCCGGCGATGACTCCCCTGACGTTCTCCCGCGGCTGGTTCTGACTGAGCTTGAACTTGGCTTCGACGCGGCTGATGACCAGCTCGACGCCGACGACGGCGCGCAGCTGCCGCTCGATGAACTCCGCCGGGGCCTGGTCGACGGACCAGGGCTCGTCCTGGCCGGCCTCGTGCCGGTCGGTCAGACGGCGGATCTGTGCCTCGATCCAGGCCGGGTCGTCGTGCACGACCAACTGCCCGTAGACGTGCGCGGTCATGTAGTTCCAGGTCGGCACCACACGATGGTGTTCGCGCTTGGTGGCGTACCAGGTCGGCGTGATGTACGCCTCGGGCCCGCGGACGATCACCATGGCCTCGCCCCGCACCGGCCGGCGCCACTGGTCGTTGGCGCGGGCCATGTGGCCGATCAGGGCGCCGTGTTCACCGGCGTCCGGGTCGTACGCGAACGGCAGCGGGGTGGCCACGAGCCCCTGTGGTGTCATGGTGATGAGATCGGACGCTCCGCTGTGGGTCAGCAGGTCGCGGACGGCGTTCTCGTCGGGCACGAAGTGTCGGGGGACGTACACGGGCATCCTCACAGGGGGTTCTCGCGCAGCCAGGCCAGCACCTGCTGCGCGTGGGCGTCCGGGGGGAAGACCGGGTAGAAGGCGTGCTCGATCACGCCGTCGCGGACGACGAGCGTGAGGCGCTTGAACAGTCGCATTCCGCCGGCCTCGAAGGTGGGCAGGCCGAGGGCACCGGCGAGGCCGAGTGCCGGGTCGGAGAGCACGTCGAAGGGCAGGCCGAGCCGTTCCACGACCTCCTTCTGGTAGCCGGTGTCCTGGCTGGACAGCCCGTACACGCGGCCGGCACCCGCCTCCAGGAGATCCTGGAAGTGATCGCGGAAGCCACACGACTCAGGCGTGCAGCCGCGGGCGCCCGGGATGGAGTTCCAGCCCTCCGGCAGGTCGGTGCCGGGGCGGCCGGTGAGGGGATAGACGTAGATCACCGTCCGGCGCGGGCCGAGCCCGTCCAGGCGGATCGGCCGGCCCGCCGTGTCGAGGAGCGTGAGCGGCGGAACCGCCGTGCCGGGGAGGTGGGCGGCGGCGCCGTCGTCCTCCGGGACGGGCAGGTCCACGGGCAGGGTCAGGTAGTCCGCATCCGCTGGTCCGGCCTCCTGGAGCGGTACGACCCTGCTGCCCCGGTGGGCCGCCACCCGCAAGTTGGTGATCAAGGCCGTACGGCGGGCGTTCAGGGCCTCGATGCGCTCGGTGAGCTCGTCGATGGCCTCCCGGTAGGTGGCCAGCGAGGAGGGGCAGTCGTCGGCGTGCACGCTCCCGGCGGCCAGGCACTCCAGGAAGGGGCGGGTGCGCTCGACGGGGATGCCCAGCCGGTGGAGGGCTCTGATCTCCCGGACGAGGCGTATGTCGTCCTCGGTGTAGGTGCGGTAGCCGTTGGCGAGTCGCTCGGGTGTGAGCAGGCCCAGCGATTCGTAGTACCGCACTGCTTTCGTCGTCGCGCCGGCCCGACGGGCAAGCTCACTGATCTTCATGCCGTTCACCTCGCTGCTCACGCTAAACCCTGCCCTGAGGGGCAAGGTCAAGCGCCGCGGTGAGCGGCGTCATGGATTCCGGAACGGGCGCCGACCAGGCGTTGGCCCGGTCGGCGCCCTTGTCCGGCGTCCAGGTGACTAGAAGAAGCCCAGCTTCTTCGGCGAATACGACACGAGCAGGTTCTTCGTCTGCTGGTAGTGCTCCAGCATCATCTTGTGTGTCTCACGGCCGATCCCCGACTGCTTGTAGCCGCCGAACGCCGCGTGCGCGGGATAGGCGTGGTAGCAGTTGGTCCACACACGGCCCGCCTGGATCGCGCGGCCGGCGCGGTAGGCGGTGTTGATGTCCCGGGTCCACACGCCCGCGCCCAGGCCGTACAGCGTGTCGTTGGCGATTTTGATCGCGTCGTCGAAGTCGTCGAAGGAGGCCACCGAGACGACCGGGCCGAAGATCTCCTCCTGGAAGATCCGCATACGGTTGTCGCCCTCGAAGATGGTCGGCTGGACGTAGTACCCGCCCTTCAACTCGCCCTCGTGCTCGACGCGTTCACCACCCGTGAGGATCTTCGCGCCCTCCTGGCGGCCGATGTCCAGGTAGGAGAGGATCTTCTCCAGCTGGTCGTTGGAGGCCTGCGCGCCGATCATGGTGTCGGTGTCCAGCGGGTGGCCCGGCTTGATGCGCCGGGTGCGTTCGACGGCCGCCTCCAGGAACTCCGCGTAGTGACCGCGCTGGATCAGCGCCCGGGACGGGCACGTGCAGACCTCGCCCTGGTTGAGCGCGAACATCGTGAAGCCTTCGAGCGCCTTGTCACGGAAGTCGTCGTCGTGCGCCCACACGTCGTCGAAGAAGATGTTCGGCGACTTCCCGCCGAGTTCCAGGGTGACCGGCTTGATGTTCTCCGAGGCGTACTGCATGATCAGCCGCCCGGTCGTGGTCTCCCCGGTGAACGCGACCTTCGCCACCCGCGGGCTCGACGCCAGCGGCTTGCCCGCCTCCACACCGAAGCCGTTGACGATGTTCAGCACACCCGGCGGCAGCAGGTCCGCGACCAGGCTCAGCCAGTAGTGGATGGAGGCCGGGGTCTGCTCGGCCGGCTTGAGGACGACCGCGTTGCCCGCGGCGAGCGCCGGCGCGAGCTTCCAGGCCGCCATCAGGATCGGGAAGTTCCACGGGATGATCTGCGCGACGACCCCGAGCGGCTCGTGGAAGTGGTACGCCACCGTGTCGTCGTCCAGCTCGCCCAGCGAACCCTCCTGCGACCGGATCGCCCCCGCGAAGTAGCGGAAGTGGTCGATCGCCAGGGGGATGTCGGCGGCCAGCGTCTCCCGGACCGGCTTGCCGTTCTCCCAGCTCTCGGCCACCGCCAGCGGCTCCAGGTGGGCCTCCATCCGGTCAGCGATCTTCAACAGGACGTCGGAGCGCTCCGCGACCGGGGTTCGACCCCAGCCGGGCGCGGCCTCGTGCGCCGCGTCCAGCGCCCGCTCGACGTCCTCCGCGGTACCGCGCGCGATCTCCGTGAACGGCTGACCGTTGACCGGTGACGGGTTCTCGAAGTACTGCCCGCGCGCCGGCGGCACATAGGCGCCGCCGATGTAGTGGTCGTAGCGCGCCTGGAAGGAGACGATCGCGCCTTCGGTGCCCGGCGCCGCGTAACGAGTCATCCTGGTTGCCTCCCGGTGCGGCGCTGCCCGCCGTTGGGCAGCTCTCGGCGCGAGGCTAGACACGCGGACGTTGCACGTACGTTGCGCCGCGGGTCCGCGCCCGTGACCAGCCGGCCGGCGCCACCAGTTCGGCCTCCAGCGCGGCGAGCCGGGCCCGGACCGGTGCCGTCGGGCGTACGGCGGCGAGCGCCCGCCACACCTCCAGGTCGTCCTCGCCCCACGGCGCGCGCGCCCAGTCCGCCAGCAGGTCGGGGTCGCCGTGCGCGATCAGCGCCGTGCGCAGCCCGCCGGCGAGCCGCTCCCGCAGCCGGACGATCGCCGGGGCCTGGGAACCGGGCAGCAGCGGGCCGGTGTACCCCTCCGCCGCCGCGGTCAGCGCACCTGTCTCCAGCCGCCGCTCGACCACGGTGGCGTCCGACTCGACCGCCGCCGTCAGCCGGTACGGCCGCGAGGCGAGCAGCCCCGGACCCAGCAGCCTGCGCAGGCGCGCCAGCTCGGCCCGCAGCGTCACCGGGGTCACCGACTCGTCCGCGTACAGTGCGCACAGCAACTCGTCGCCGCTCAGGCCCTCGGGATGCCGGGACAGCAGCACCAGGATCTCGCTGTGCCGACGGCTGAGCCTGATCCGCCGCCCGTGCAGGGTGAGTTCGGCCTCGTCCCGGCCGAGCGCGCTCAGCAGGGCCCCCTCCTCGGCGGCGCGCGGCGGGGCGAGCAGGGCGAGCTGTGCCTCGGCGGCCCGCGCCACCGCCTGCACGAAGCCGAGGCTGTGCGGATGGGCGAGCCCGTCCCCGCCGGTGATGTCCACGGCCCCCAGGACCCGTCCGGTGCGTGGATCGTGCACCGGAGCGGCGGCGCAGGTCCACGGCTGCACCTGCCGTATGAAGTGCTCGGCGGCGAACACCTGCACGGGCCGGTCCACGGCGACCGCCGTGCCCGGCGCGTTGGTGCCGACCGCGCTCTCCGACCACCGGGCCCCGGGCACGAAGTTCATCCGGTCCGCGCGGCGCCGGGTCGCCGCGTGCCCTTCCACCCACAGCAGGCTGCCGTGCGCGTCGCACACCGCCAGCAGATGCTCGCCATCGGCCGCGAACGTGCCCATCAACTCCCGGAACAGGGGCATCACCCGGGCCAGCGGATGTTCCGCACGGTAGGCGCCGAGTTCACCGTCGGTCAGCTCCACGCTGGCGGCGCCGTCCGGCCCGACACCGGCCCGCGCGCTGCGCCGCCACGACTCCGCCACCACCGACCGCACCGGACGGGGCACCGTGCCCACGGTGGTGAACGTCTCGTGCGCCCGGCGCAGCAACCGGACGCGCTCGGCAGGGTCGGCCCCCGGCTCCAGGGCAACCCACGGATCGGTCAACTCGGCCTCCCCGGACAGTGGAACGGTGTTGATGCGGTGCGGGTACGGGATGGTGATACGGGGTACGGCGGCTCCGGGCGGTGATGAGGCGGGCTCGGCGGTCGCACAGCGGCTGCCACGGCGGCTGGGAACCATCGTCACCCCGGGTGTTCGCGCGGACAACCGGGGCGACGGTGGCTCCGCCTCCGGCTAGGCGAAGTTGACCATTCTGATGTACCGCACCCAGTCCCAGTTCGGCCCCGGGTCGGTGTGGTCGGTGCCGGGCACCTGGTAGTGGCCGATGATGTGCTCCCTGTCCCGGGGGATGCCGTACTTGGCGCAGATCGCCGCCGTGAGCTTCGCCGACTCCTCGTAGAGGGCGTCGGTGAAGTAGGCGGGCCGGTCGATCCAGCCCTCGTGCTCGATGCCGATGCTGCGCGTGTTGTAGCTCCAGTTCCCCGCGTGCCAGGCGATGTCGGCCTCGTGCACGCACTGGGCGACGTGCCCGTCCGCCGAGCGGACCACATAGTGCGCGGAGACCTTCTTCTGCGGGTTGCTGAAGATCGCCAGCGTGTCGGTGTACGTCTCCTGCGTGACGTGGATGATCACTCGGTCGATGGCGTAGTCGTCGGGGCGGTCGGACGCCGTGTAGTTGGAGCTGCTGGCCGCCTGCCACTCGGCGGGCGGATAGTCGACGGCCGTGGTCTGCGCACCGGCCCGCGGGTCGGGAAGCAGGGCGTAGGGAACGGCGGTGAGTGCCGCGCCCTTGAGCAGCCGGCGCCGGCTGAGCCGGGGTCTGGCTCGGTCCATGTCCATGGCGGGACGCCTTTCGGGATGCCTCGGGGAATGCCGTTCGGCAGGCTTTCGGAAGTCGGGGGTACGACGGAGACGTCAGCGGCGCAGGGCTCGCGCGGTCTCCCGTAGCCGTGCGTGCACGCCGCGGTACGTCTCCCGCGCGGGCAGCCACTCCTTGCGGAGCTTGGCCACGCACGTGTAGTTCGTGTCGCACACGTTGGCCAACGGTGATTCGACCGCCTGGGTTGCGAATTGGTACGCGTCCAGCTCACTGAACCCGTAGTCGCGCACCAGCCACTGCACCAGGTCGAGCTGGGATATCCGGAACGCGTCCTCCAGCGGCCGGGCCGAGCCGGTCGAGATGATGTGCGTGTCCGACTCCAGCCGGGGCCAGGGTGTGGCGACGTCCTTGAGGAGGTCGACGACCACCACCGTGTTCATCGCGCACTCCACGGCCACGCCACAGGTCTCGCCCTCGCCCTGCCGGGCGTGCCCGTCGCCGAGGCTGAGCAGGGCACCCTCGACGTTGACGCCCAGGTAGCAGGTGACGCCGGCCCGCATCTCGGGCGTGTCCATGTTGCCGCCGTGGGCGTCCGGCACCAGGGCCGAGCGCACCTCCAGGCCGGCCGGTGCCACGCCCACCGTGCCGTGCATCGGGTCCATGGGCAGCTCCACCTGGAGGTCGCTGTCCCGCGCCTGGAACAGGGCCGTCCTGCGGGCCCGGTCCAGCTGCCAGATCCACACCCGCTCCGGCAGCGGCGGCTGCAGGGTGGCCGTCGTGTGCGTGGACGTCAGCGCGCCGAAGAGGGGGACCGTCGTGGACGCCGCCCAGTCGCGGGCCGGTTCGATCGACACGAAGTGCACGGCCACGGTGTCACCGGGCTCGGCGCCCTCGATGTGGAACGGGCCGGTCTGCGGATTGAGGTAGGGGAACTCGCACACCTCGGACACCAGGTCCTTCTCGGAGCGGACCCGGCCGGCGAAGCAGTCCTCCGTGTAGAGGTCGAGAACCGTGCCGGGCGCGATCCGCGCCGCGGGCGCCGCTCCGCCGAAGGTCCAGGCGTACTGGTCCGGTTCAGGGCGCACGGTGAGGATCCGGGGGTCGGTCATCGTGGCGTGACTCCCTTGTGAAGGCGATCCCCGGGGCGGGGGATGCGGGCGGGCGTGGCTGTCGCGCCACGTGAGGCTGGTCAGCTCGGCACGGATCCGTCCATGCAGCCGGCGCCGGGGTCGTGCGCGTCGAGGTGCACCCGCGCGGTCTCGGCTATGCGCTCGGGGTGCCGTCGTATGAGCACGAGCAGCACGACCACACCCGCCGCCATCCACGCGCCGACGACCGCACCGGCGTAGGACACCGGTGCCGTCAGTTCCGTCACGAAGTCGAACACCGGGAGGCCGGCGGCCGTCAGCAGGGCGGGGACGAAAGCGGTGATGCCCAGCACCGGGACCAGCAGGTGCCGTACCGGTTCGAAGGCAGCGCGGCGGGAGCGCAGGAAATGACCGGCGCAGGAGAGGTTCACGACGATGTAGACGCCGACGACGACCGTGACGATCACCGTGGCGAGCAGCAGGAACGCGGTCACCGGGTCGTAGGCGAAGCCGAGCCCGAGCACCGCTCCGACCGCCACGACGGTCTGCAGGGCGATGCCGGCCACGGGGGAGCGGTGCCGGGGGTGGAGCGTGGCGAGCAGGCCAGGCAGGACGCGGACGCGGGCCAGGGCGAAGGCCGTGCGGGTCGAGACGTTCGCGCTCGCGTTGGCGTTCGCGATCGTGGAGTTGACCACCGCGAGGAACACCAGCACCCAGAACAGACCGAACGAGGCCCGGGCGACGCCCTCCCAGGACGCCTCGCCGGAGGCGCCGAACTCCGCGAAGCGGTCGGGGCCGAAGTAGACGGTCATCGCGTACGTCGAGAGGACGTAGAACAGGCCGATGCCCAGGGCCGCTCCGAGGACGGCGCGGTGCATGGTCCGCCGCGGGTCGCGGGTCTCCTCGGCGAGCGGCGCCGCCGCCTCGAACCCGGCGAAGGCCAGCACCGTGTACACGGACCCGGCGAACACCCCGGCGGCTCCCGTGTACCCGTCGGCGGTGTGGGACGTACCGAACACCGACAGGGTGTTGGCGCTGCCCGCCTTGCCGATGAGCAGCACGGCGAACACGAGGAGAACGAGGATCTCGAAGACGCCGAGGACGGTGCCGAAGCGGGCGGAGGCGCGGACGCCCAGGTAGCCGGAGACGGCGATCACCCCGGCGCCCGCCAGCGCCCACGGCCACCACAGGTCCGCGGGATACGCCGGCCACTCCGCGTGCAGCGTGCCCGCCGCCGTGAAGCCCAGCTGGAGGAGCAGCAGGGGTGGCACCAGCATCTCCACGAAGACGTAGGCCCACCCGACGAGGAAGCCGACGGCCGGGTGCAGGCCCCTTGCCGCGTACGTCGCCACCGAGCCCGCCGCGGGCAGCTCCCGCGCCAGTTCGGCCACGCAGGAGGCGGTGAACAGACAGGCCACCAGGGCCACGAGCACCGCGAGCGGGAGGCTGCCGCCCGCGAAAGCGGCGCCTGACGGAATCGACGCCGCCACCGCGGCGGCCGGCGCCATCGCCGTGATGCTCTGGAACAGGACCTCGCGCAACCCGATGGCGTCGCGCCGCAGCGTCCCCGTCGTCTCCCCGTGCATGTGTCCCCCGATACGTGTCAGTCCGCTGCCACCGTCGCCTGTGCGCTCCTCACGTCCCTGACGCACGCCGTCCGGTGACGGTCCGTCGGCTGCGCCTCGCGTGAATCACGGTACGACTCGGGCGGGTTGGGCAGAAGGGCCTGCCACGGTTCCGTGGACGAGTCGCGGCTTGTGGACAACTTGCTCACTCGATCGGGTGACGCCTGGTCGTCTGCTGTGGGGCCGGCGCCTGGGCGTCAGCGCCGGTGACGGGCGCGCTCGACGCCTGGACGGTGCCGGAGGCCCGACGCCTCGCGGTCGGCCGACGCGGAGTCCGGCGCCCCGGCGGACCACGGCCCGTCGTGCGGCGACGGCTACCTCCACGCCCGGCGCGCCACAGACCGCCGTACAGCCACAGCCACCTGCCCACGCCCTGCCGGTCACGGCAGGCCGTAGCCACAGCGACCCCGCCCGTCGGCCACGACCCACCCGCGTCGTCAGCGGCGACCGCCAGCCCGCCCCCTCACAGCGGCACACCCTCCCGCAGATACACCACACCCCCGCCGCGCACCACCCCGTGCAGCGCCGTCAGCGTGGACCGCCGGGCGGCGAGTGGCAACCCGTGCAGTTCGTCGAGCGAGACCATCCCGTGCCGATCATGCTCCGCGCTCAGCCGCACCGGGGTGTCGGCGGCCATCGTGCCGCCAGGGAAGAAGCAGTCGGGAACCGGCCCGCTCCCGAGCACATCCGTCCGGCGGTCGACACCGAGCAGCGCGGGCCCCGGGGCGATGTCGATCCCGGTCTGCCCGCGCATCTCCCTGCGCGCCGCGACCGGGGATCCTCACCGTGGTCCAGCATCCCGCCGGGCAGCCACCACTGCGCGGCGTCGGGCCGCCCCGGAGCGTGGCGCAGCAGCGGCATGTGCCCCTGCCCGTCCAGCATCAGCACACACGAGGCGAGCAGCGCCCGCGGCCGGGACTTGATCCATTCCTCGCGGGGCGTCGACTCCGTCACCCGGCCCCCCGCGGTCGTGGTCCCGGCACGTTCCGAGCCGCGTCAGGACCGTTCCGCGACTATCGCCGGATCGTCCAGTACCGCTCGGACGACCGAGTGCGCGGCGCCCAGCAGCGGGCCCTGCGGGCCCAGCGGGGAGACCGTCACCGGGCAGGCAGGGCCGGTCGTACGGCCGGTCAGCTCCGTGTCCAGTGACGGCAGCAGCCAGGGGGACAGCTCGGCCAGGGCGCCGCCCAGGACCACCGTCTCGGGGTCGAGCAGGTTCACCGCTCCGGTCAGGGCGATGCCGAGGGCCGTACCGGCGTCCCGCAGCGCGGCCCGTACCCTCTCGTCGCCCGCCTGGGCGCGCTCGGCGAGCAGGCCCACCCGATCGTCCCGCGGCTCCAGCCCGGCCGCGCGCAGGACCGCTTCCTCGCCGGCGTACTGCTCCAGACATCCCCGGCTGCCGCACGGGCAGGGGGGACCGTCCGGCCGTACGGGCACGTGGCCCAGCTCGCCCGCGAAGCCCCGGGTGCCGCGCAGCAGCCGGCCGTCCACGACGACCGCCGCGCCGATGCCGATCTCGGCCGACACGTGCAGGAAGTCGCCCGGCGTGCCGGCACCGAGCCACAGCTCGGCCAGAGCGCCGAAGTTGGCCTCGTTGTCCACGGTCAGCGGCCGGTGGCCAGGCAGCAGGGGGCCGAGGTCGATGTCGTGCCAGCCGAGGTTCGGGGCCCGTACGACCGTGCGTCCGTCCCTGGCGACCAGGCCGGGCACGGCGACCGCGAGCCCGGCGGGCCAGAGTTCCGCGCGTTCCGCCTCCGCGACGACCTGGTGGATCAGCGCCGTCAGTTCCTCGATCACCGGTTCCGGCGCCCGGCCCCGGTTGGCACCGCGCCGGACCGCCCGCGCGCGGACCTCACCGCGCAGGTCGACCGCGCACACCGCGAGGTGGTCGACGCCGATCTCGGCCCCGATCCCGGCCGGCCCCCGGCCGCTCACCGCGAGCGCCGACCCGGGCCGGCCCACCCGCCCCGGCCGCTCGGGGCCCAGTTCCTCCAGCAGACCCCAGCGGATCAGCTCGTCCACCAGGGTCGACACCGCGGCCCGCGTCAGTCCGATCCGGGAGGCGACCGCCGCCCGGGACAGCGAGCCCTCGGCGCTCACGGCGTGCAGCACCCGGGCGAGGTTGCGCCGGCGCATGCCCTGCTGGGTGTCCGGCAGGGCGCGCCCGGCGCCCGGCGGGCGCGCCTCGTGCAGCGGTGCGGTCATGCCTCCGTCAATCCTCGGTGTCCGCCGCCCGGCTGGTCGCGGGCGGCTCGGTCACTCGGTGTCCGTCCCCCGCTCCAGCAGCGGGGCCGCGTCGGAGAGTACCCCGGTGATCCGGTCCAGCGTCGCCCGGTCCCGTTCCACGGCCTCCAGCACGGGGCCCGCGGCCGTGTTCCAGCGGCGAGCGACCGCCGCGGGATCCTCGCCGGTCAGCAGTCCGGCAGCCTGTGCCGCCGCGCCCAGGGCGACCAGTTCCCTGGCCTCCGGGACCTGGACGGGCCGTCCCGAGAGCCGGCGCACGGTCTGCTGCCAGGCCGTCCCGCGGGCCCCGCCGCCGATCAGGAGCAGCGGGGTGTCGCGGTCCGCGTCCTCGTCGAGGACCAGGTCGAGGGCTCCGAGCAGCGCGTGCACCGCGCCGTCGTACGCGGCCTGCAACAGCTGGCCCGCGGTGGTGTCGTGCCGCAGACCGTGCAGCACTCCGGAGGCGTGCGGCAGGTTCGGGGTGCGCTCGCCGTCCAGGTAGGGCAGCAGGGTCACGGATCCGCCGGATTCCACCGCCTCGCGGTCCAGGCCCAGCAGGGCCGCGACGCGGTCCACCGCGAGGGTGCAGTTCAGGGTGCAGGCCAGGGGGAGCCAGTCCCCCCGCGCGTCGGCGAAGCCCGCCACCGTGCCGGTGGGATCGGTGGGGCGGCGCCGGGAGACGGCGTAGACCGTGCCGGACGTGCCGAGGCTCAGTACCGGCGTGCCGGGCCGCAGGCCGAGGCCCAGGGCTGCTGCCGCGTTGTCGCCGGTGCCCGGAGCCACCAGCGTGCCCTTCGAGAACGGCAGATCGTGGCTGTCGCGCACGGTGCCGGCCACCTCGCCGGGCCGTACCACCCGGGGCAGCAGCGCCGGGTCCAGGCCGATGTGCGCGAGGGTCTCCGCGTCGTACGCCTCCGTTCCGGAGGCCCACCAGCCGGTGCCGGAGGCGTCGCCGCGGTCGGTCGTGCCCTGCCCGGTCAGGCGCTCGGTGAGGTAGTCGTGGGGGAGCCGTACCGCTCGGGTCGCGCGGACCGCCTCCGGCTCGTGCTCGGCGAGCCACGCCCACTTGGTGACCGTGAAGGACGCCCCGGGCACGCTGCCGGTGCGCTCCGCCCAGGCCTTCGGCCCGCCCAGTTCCTCCACCAGACGGCCGGCCTGCGGCGCCGAGCGGACGTCGTTCCACAGCAGCGCCGGACGCACCGGCTCGCCGTGCTCGTCCAGGGTGACCAGGCCGTGCTGCTGGCCGCCGATGGACACCGCCGCCGCCTCGTGCGCCGCGTCACCGCACTGGCGCAGCGCCTCGCACAGCGCGTCCCACCACTGGCGCGGATCGCTCTCCCGGCCGGCGCCGGTAGACACCGTGTGCGGTGCCTGGCCGCTCGCCACCACCTGACCGGTGGCCGCGTCGACGACCAGTGCCTTCGTGGACTGGGTGGACGTGTCCACTCCGACGACGAGCGGACCCTCGGCTGCTGACATCGGGCTCTCCCTCTTCCGCGGCTCCGCGGGATGTGCGGTGGGCTGTTTTCGAAGACACCTTGCTGTCGAAGACATCTTGTCTCTTCACAGCGGTGCGTCGGCATACTAATTTGTAAACCGCCATGACGAAATAGTCGCAACGCAGCAAGGAGCCGCGGCATGAGCTACCAGCCCACCCCCGAGGACAGGTTCACGTTCGGACTCTGGACCGTCGGCTGGCAGGGAAGGGACCCGTTCGGCGACGCCACCCGCCGCGCCCTCGACCCGGTCGAGACGGTGCAGCGCCTGGCGGAACTCGGTGCCTACGGAGTGACCTTCCACGACGACGACCTGATCCCCTTCGGTTCGTCGGACACCGAGCGCGAGTCGCACATCAAGCGGTTCCGCCAGGCCCTGGACGCCACCGGCATGACCGTCCCGATGGCCACCACGAACCTCTTCACGCACCCCGTCTTCAAGGACGGCGCGTTCACCGCCAACGACCGCGACGTGCGCCGCTACGCCCTCCGCAAGACGATCCGCAACATCGACCTGGCGGTCGAGCTGGGCGCGAAGACGTACGTCGCCTGGGGCGGCCGCGAGGGCGCCGAGTCCGGCGCCGCCAAGGACGTACGTTCCGCCCTGGACCGCATGAAGGAGGCCTTCGACCTCCTCGGCGAGTACGTCACCTCGCAGGGCTACGACCTCCGCTTCGCCATCGAGCCCAAGCCGAACGAGCCCCGCGGCGACATCCTGCTGCCCACCGTCGGGCACGCGCTGGCCTTCATCGAGCGCCTGGAGCGGCCCGAGCTCTACGGCGTCAACCCCGAGGTCGGCCACGAGCAGATGGCCGGCCTGAACTTCCCGCACGGCATCGCGCAGGCCCTGTGGGCCGGGAAGCTCTTCCACATCGACCTCAACGGCCAGTCCGGCATCAAGTACGACCAGGACCTGCGGTTCGGCGCGGGCGACCTGCGGTCCGCCTTCTGGCTGGTCGACCTCCTGGAGAGCGCCGGTTACGAAGGACCCCGCCACTTCGACTTCAAGCCGCCGCGGACCGAGGATCTCGACGGCGTGTGGGCGTCGGCGGCGGGCTGCATGCGCAACTACCTCATCCTGAAGGAGCGTGCCGCCGCCTTCCGCGCCGACCCGGAGGTGCAGGAGGCGCTGCGCGCCTCGCGCCTGGACCAGCTGGCCCAGGCGACCGCGGCCGACGGCCTGCAGGCCCTGCTCGCCGACCGCGCGGCCTTCGAGGACTTCGACGTGGAGGCGGCCGCCGCGCGCGGCATGGCGTTCGAACGCCTCGACCAGCTGGCGATGGACCACCTGCTGGGAGCGCGGGGCTGAACGGAGGAGGGCCGGGGCGAGCGGCAGCGGCTCACCCCGGCCCTCCCGGCCGAGAGGCCCGTGTCACCGACTCCTGGGCAGCCGGACGTACGTCACGGTCGTCTTGATCCCGCTGTCGACCCGGCGGCCCTGGGCGTCGAACGCGCCCGTCCCGTCGGTCATCCCGAAGTCGTCACCCTTGCGGCCCGCCGGGTAGATGTCGCTGCCGATGCCGCCCAGCTCGATCCCGTGGTCGTCGGCCACGCCGCCGGGCAGCAGCGCGTTGCTGAACGCGCCGAGCGGGATCTCACCGAGGGTCGCCGTGCGGATCACGCGGGCGTCCCCGGACGGCGCCGCGGTGGCCGTCCCCGCCGCGACGAGGACGGCGGCCAGGGCCAGCGGCAGACCCGTGGAGACGGAACGGTGGACGCGGCGCCGGCCGGCGGCGTGCGGGGACATCTGGCCTCCTGCGGCAAGGTCATTGGCTGCCGACACCATGGGGCCCCCGGAGGAACGCCGCACGACCGCCGGGTGAACGGCCGGCCTCCGCCGCTCATCGGATCGCGCCGATCTCACGGTGACTGCCTGTCAGAGCGCCTCCGGAGCACGCGACTCCGCGTCCAGCCGCGCGGATGCCAGTGCCGTCGCGGGATCGGGATCGGCCCCGCCCGCCGGAACCCAGCGTCCTCCCTCGTCACGATACGGCCACCAGTGGCCCTCGCCTCCGAACCGCAGCTGAACGCCTTCCTCCTGGACGGTCCACCGGTTGCCGCTCCTGTGGAACACCGGCCGCTCGTCCGCCTCCCAGGCCGCTTCCAGAGCCGCACGCGCGCGTGCCAGCGCCACACCCTCCACCTCCCGGTCCTCGTCGAGCACCGCCAGCGCCGCCGGGCCACCGGTCCGCCAGGCGCGGACGGCTGTCATGAGCCCGTCGCGTCCACGCCCCGACCCCGTGGCGAGCCGCTCGGCGACGGCGGCGGGGGCCGGCCCACACGCCAGGCGTACGGCGTCCTGAGCGGCCGTCAGGTCCTCGCCGGCCCGCGTGTCGCCACGCAGCGCCGCCGCCAGCAGCCGGTACGCCTCCACAGCCGTGCGGCCGGCCAGGTGTTCCAGCGCCGCGGGATCCACCTCCGGTGCGGCCGGCGAGCCGGTGACGAAGGACGGCGGCGCGCCGGGTGCCGGCGGGAGTCCGGGCAACTCGGGCAGCGGCGGCAGGATCTCGGCAGCCGCCCATGCCTCTGCCGCGTCCACCCCCGTGGCCGGGGGCGTCACTCCGGACGGCTCCGCGGTGCTGCGGACATGCAGCTCCGCCAGAAAGGCCTCCTTGTCCCGCCCGCGCATCAGCAGGAGCAGAAACGGATCCTCGTCCAGCAGCCGCGCCACCTGGTGACACAGGGCGGCGGTGTGCCCGCAGTGGTCCCAGGCACCGCAGTCGCACTCGGGATCAAGATCGCCCAGGCCCGGCAGGAGTTCGATCCCCGCCACCGCCGCGTCCTCGATCAGATGCGGCGGAAGCTCCCGGTCGAGCAGCGCGGCCATGTGGCCGGCCTGCTCCACGGCGAGATCCCCGAACCGTGCCCACTCCTCGTCGGACAGCCGCGGCAGCAGGACGTCGGCCCGGTGGGCCGCACCTCCGGGGTCACGTACGACGGCGGTGACCCGGCCCGGCCGTACGGTCACCGCACCCACACCGCCCGCCCGCGCGAGCCGGCGCCCGGCCTTGACCGCAGCGGCTTCCAGGGCGGCGTCCTCCAGGGCCCCCACCCAGGCACGCCCCCACCAGCTCCGGACGAAGGCCCGCCCGCGCGCGGGCGGCAGCGCGGCGAACGTGCGTCCTGCGTCACGGCCTTGCTCGTCGTCGTAACGGCTCATCGCGCCTCCCCGCGCAGTTCCACCAGTGCGGCCAGTTCCTCGTCCGACAGTTTCGTCAGGGCCGCCTCACCCGAACCGAGCACGGCGTCGGCCAGCTCCCGCTTACGGCTCAGCATCTCCGCGATGCGGTCCTCCAGGGTCCCCTCGGCGATCAGCCGGTGCACCTGCACCGGGCGGGTCTGCCCGATGCGGTACGCGCGGTCGGTGGCCTGTGCCTCCACCGCCGGATTCCACCAGCGGTCGTAGTGCACGACATGCTCGGCCCGGGTGAGGTTCAGCCCCGTCCCGGCGGCCTTGAGGGACAGCAGGAACACCGGGGCCTCGCCCGCCTGGAAGCGCCGTACCAGATCCTCACGCGCGGCGACCGGGGTTCCGCCGTGCAGAAGCAGCGAGGACACCCCGCGGGCCGCCAGATGCCGTTCGAGCAGCCGGGCCATGCGCACGTACTGCGTGAAGACGAGCACGCCCGAGTCGGCCGCGAGGATGGTGCCGAGCAGTTCGTCCAGCAGTTCCAGCTTCCCCGAGCGTCCCGTGAGCCGTGGATCGTCCTCCTTGAGGAACTGCGCCGGATGATTGCAGATCTGCTTCAGGCCGGTCAGCAGCCGCATGATCAGACCCCGGCGGGTCATGTCGTCGACGGTCGTGATGCGGTCCAGGGTCTCGCGCACCAACGCCTCGTACAGTCCCGCCTGTTCAGCCGTGAGCGCCACCGGGTGATCCGTCTCGGTCTTCGGCGGAAGCTCGGGGGCGATGCCCGGATCGGATTTGCGCCGCCGCAGCAGGAACGGTCCGACGAGCCGGGCGAGCCGTTGCGCGGCGGCGGGGTCCCGGCCGCCCTCGACGGGCTGTGCGTATCGCGCGCGGAAGCTGCCGAGGCTGCCGAGCAGGCCGGGGGTCGTCCAGTCGAGGATCGCCCACAGTTCCGTGAGGTTGTTCTCCACCGGAGTGCCGGTGAGCGCCACGCGCGCGCGTGCGCCGACCGTACGCAGCGCCCGCGCGGTGGCGGAGTAAGGGTTCTTCACATGCTGCGCCTCATCGGTTACGACCATCCCCCACGGGACCCCGGCGAGCCGGACGGCGTCCAGGCGCAGCGTGCCGTACGTGGTCAGGACGAACTCACCGTCCGCCAAAGACGCCAGATCGCGCCCGGACCCGTGGAACCGGCGCACCGGAATGCCGGGAGCGAACCGCTCGATCTCGCGCTGCCAGTTGCCCAGCAGCGAGGCCGGGCAGACCACGAGCGTGGGACCGGCCGCCGCCGGATCCGACTGCCGGTGCAGGTGCAGCGCGATCAGCGTGACCGTCTTGCCGAGTCCCATGTCGTCGGCCAGGCAGCAGCCCAGTCCGAGCGATGTCGTACGGGCCAGCCAGTCGAGGCCGCGCAGCTGGTAGTCCCGCAGGGTCGCGTCCAGGCCCGGCGGCTGCCCGACGGTGAGGGCCGGATCCTGGACCGTCGGCCGCTCACGCAGCCCCTCCAGCCACCCCGTGGGCCGTACGTCGACCCGGCGGCCGTCGACCTCCGTCGAGCCCGTCAGAGCCGCGGCCAGCGCCTCGACGGGAGTGACGGAACGGTCCCGCTCGGTCCGGGCCCGCTCCGCCTCCGGCGGATCGACCAGCACCCAGCCGTCGCGCAGCCGCACCAGGGGACGCTTGGCCTCCGCCAGCCGATCCAGCTCCTCCCGTGACAACTCCCGCCCGCCCAGGTCGAACCACCAGCTGAACGTGACCCTCTCGTCCGCTGAGAGCAACGACGGAACGGTGGCGGTCCGGGACGATGCGGTGTCGTCGTCCGGTGGTCCGATGGCCGCGTGCGCGGTGAGGCCGCGTGCCAGGTGCCGGGGCCAGTGCACGTCGACCCCTACGGCGGCCAGCGCCCGCGCCCCCTCGCCCAGCAGTTCGGCGATCTCGTCGTCGGCGAGGTCCACGGCGTCCGGCACGGCGGCGGAGAGCAGCGGCGTCAGCGGCGGCCAGGCGCCGGCCGCGCGGCGAAGCGCCAGCAGCACGTCCGCACGCGCGCGTGGAGCGAACGCCGCGCGGCCGGTGTCCGCACCGGTCCACAGTCCGGCGGCATCCATGACGTCCACCGGTCCGCTCTGACCGTGCACCTGGAGAACCGCACGGAAGCGGACCGGAGCGTCATCCTCGGAGACGGTGTCATGGAGACCGGGCGCCTCCACGCGCAGCGACAGCCGCACCCCCGCGTCATGGCCGGCGGCGACGTCGTCGGCCCACGCCCGCAGCGCGGGCAGATGCTGCGGCTCCGGTGCCGTGTACGCGGGGCCGCCGGTCACCAGTGGGGCGGCGGGGGAGCGCGGCAGTACGTCGGCGATGGCGTCGAGGAAGGCGCGCAGCAGCCGCTCCGGGTCGGGCAACAGCGGTGGCCCGTCCGCCGTGAGCGGCACGGCATGCGCCTCCGGGGGCATGGCAGCGGCGAGTTCGCGGACCAGTTCCGCATCGCGCGCGGACAGTGGTCCCACGCGCCAGGCGTCGTGATCGCCGGCGGACAGGCCCGGCAGGAGCAGACCGCGCGCCAGGAAACCGAGGGCCAGTTCGTACGCGGTCCGCCAGAAGGCTGCGGCCCGGTGCTCCCGCGGCAACGCACGCGCGCGTGCGAGCACCGGAAGGGCGGTGCGGACGGGCAGCAGGAGGACGGGCAGCGGGACGCGTTCGACGCTGCCGTCGGCTGAGGGCAGCATGAAATCCAGATCTGCCAGTGAGCCCTCCACGTGTGCGGGCGGAGCCCCACCGTCCGGCCGCCAGAAGCCGATGCGGCCCGCGCGCGGGGGATCGGACGGAAGGAACACGACGCAGCACTGGGTCAGTTCGGCCAGGTCGGAGGGTGGTGCCGTGGGGATGGTCTGCACAGCTCGCCGTACTCCTCAAATTTGACTACTCGACCGGAGTCGCCGAGAGTACAGGACGTGCAGGACGTTCCCCTCCTGTGGATGCCATGACGTGGGTCACTCCACAACGTGTTCGAAGGGGTCGCGCTCGTTGAGGGAGAGCCTGACGGACTCAGGGCCTCCGGCGATCCCCGGGCGAGGAGGGGCATGGGGGCCGGGTGGAAGAGACCGCATGCCGTCGCACCTGCGCGATGACCATGCGGCCCTGGAACTGCGCCGTGCCGAACAGGGACACCGGAAACCCGCCGGGGTCGTGCCGCGGATCCATCGGCGCGGCGGATTCGAGGTCGGCGCCTCGGTCCCGAGCCGACAGCGGTGCTGGGACATGCTGGAACCGAGCGTGCGGGAGAAGCCGGCGCACAAGGCCGGTGGCGTCCCGGAGCGGGGGGCGCGGCTGGACCACGAGGGCCGCCCCAGGGCGTTCGTGTTCGGCCCCCGCGGACCGTGTCAGGTCGGTCGCGTGGTCCGCGACGGCCGGTCGGTCTTCCAGGGCGAGCGTCTGGGAGTGGAGCCCGCATCGGTGCGGCGGCGGTCGTTCGCCGTGACCGGTCCCGGGAAGAAGCCCTCGGCGGCAACCGGCGCCTCGGGCCGGGCTCCGGCCACCCGTGCCCCGCAGCCGCCGTCCGCGGCCGTGCGCCCGCTGAACCCGCCCCCGCGCTGTCGGCGTTCTCGTGAACTTTCCCGCCGAGGTGCAGGAGTTCGGCCACCGACCTTTCCGGCACCCGCACCCTGCCGGGGGGAAGCGCCGCATCAGGCGCGCCGGGACGTCGAGTGCTGTGAGGCTCCGATCCGGCGGGCGTGAGGCGGGGTGGCTGGGTGGGTGGCACGTAGTGAGGCCGTTGGCGGCGGGCTTGATCGGCTTCCGCGCGGGGGATGCGGGGCCACAGGGTTCACGCGTCGCTCGGTCGCATGCCGCAGGGAACCACGCACCGCTGCGGCCGCGTGCCGTGTGGAGCCTTGCGCCGGCGAGCCCGCGTGCCGTCCGTGCCGTGCCGAGGACCACTAGGGGGTGCGGCTCAGGGATGTCTCAGGGTCGGGGTCGGAACCGCGGGGAGCGGGGGGCCGTTCTCAGATCAGAGCGCGGCGGTGGCCGCGAAGGAGGCGACGCTCATGTCCATGAACGCGAAGATCGCCGCAGGGGGCGTGGCGGTCGGGCTGATCCTGCTCATATGGCTGCCCTGGTGGGTGGCGTTCCTGGTCGTCGTGGGGGTTCCGGCGGCCGCGTACCTCGCCCTGGACCCCTCACAGCGGCGCAGGCTGCGCAGGGTCGCCCGCAAGGAGCTCGGCCGCTGAGGCGCCGCGCACGGTGAGGCATCACTCGCCGAGTTGCCCGGACGGGCCGGCCGAGCCGCCGGGAGCCGCGTCGGCCAGGCGCGGCGCGGCTGCCGGGGAGCGCGGGAGGTCTCGTCCGGCCGGCCCGGCTCACAGGGGCCGTACGGCCATCTTGTCGAGTGCCTCCAGCAGACCGGGCAGCTCGGGTCCCCGGCCCACCGGCAGTACCTCGCCGGGCTCCTCGTCGAGCAGGACGAACGCGATGTCGTCGGTGCGGGCCACGATCGACCAGCCGGGGCCGTCGGCGCGCAGCGTACGGGCCTCGCCGGGAGCGAACGACGAGCGCACGCGGCCGAGCGGCGGCGGGGAGTCGACGTAGGCGCGTGCTTCCGCGAGCACCCGGCGGACACCGGCGTGGCCGCCGGCCCTGGCGCCCCCGCCCTCCTGCGCTGACTCCACGGCCCGTGTCTGCTCACCGGGCACGGGGAAGTCGGCGTCGTTGATCTGCTCCCGCCAGGCGGCCCACTGCAGCGCTATCTCGTCGGCACCCAGCCGGCGCTGGGCGGGCCCCCAGGAGCCGGTGTCCGGCGGCCTGAGCGCCGGTCGTCCCGCCTCCTCGGCGGGCGGGTCGTGGGGAGCGGGCACGCCGGGCGCCGCGACGGCGACGGCCAGGGGCCATCCCGGCAGGGCGGTCACGACCGCGCGTTCGTCCGGCGACAGCTCGTACTCCATGCCGCAGTCCCAGGAGGCGATCGCCACGGCGACCAGCGAGACGTCGTCGATGACGACCGTCCAGCGAGCGCCGCCCCCGTCCTGGCCCAGCACCAGGCCGTACCCGTCGGCGCGCGGCGCCAGGTCCAGCGCCGCACACGCCTCCGGGTAGTCGTCGCCCAGCACGCTCGGAAACTGTGCCGGCGTCAGCAGCACCGCCGTCAGCACGTACAGCGCATCGTCCGCGGCGGCGACGGGCTCATCGTCCGTCCCGGCCATCCCTGCCTCCCCAGTGGTTCGTCCATCGGCGCGCACCCTAGTGCTAGCGGAAGCCGCTTGTCACGACTCCGCGCACCACGCGGAGCTGCAGGTTTCCACCTGGACGGGGGCGAAACGACCACATGTGGAGAAGGAAGTTCCGTTCAGGCCGCAGGGAGCCCGAGGAGGTCGCGGGCCACCGCGGCGGGCGACTCGTCGCGCTCCCGGGCCAGCGCGACGACCGCCCGGCAGGCCAGCTCGCTCACCCCGAAGGACAGGGCCTCCGGGGACACCCACGCCGCCGCTTCCTCGATCCGGTCCTGGTCGTCCTCCGCCCGGGCCGCGACATAGACGGCCGCTGCTTCGAACAAGTTGTGTGTACGCCTCTCCCGGGCACCCTCCGGCCGCCCCTGCGTGGAGGTGCCGAGCCGGCCGGCGTACCTGCGGATCCTGTCGAACACGCGGACCACCTTTCCCTGAACGGAGTCAGTACCGATCGCCCATCTGCTGCTCCACAACGTAGAGTTGGAGATTCGGCGGCAGAAGGGGGACGACGCTGTGAAGCGGTTCGAGCGGCTCGCGGAGATCCGCCGGCTGGACCCGGTGGCGGACGCGCTGGAGATCTACCGGATCAGCGTCGCGTACGAGTTCCCCTGGGACTACACCCGCGCCCTCGAACTGGCTCTGTACCGCACCTACGCGGTGCCCGGCATCGGGCGGCTGCTCGCGCGGACGGCGGAGCTGACCGAGCGCACGCAGAAGCGGTACGACGACACCGTGCTGCTCCTGGACACCATCGTGGAACACGGCTTCACGGCGGAGGAGGGCCGCACCGCGATCCGCCGCATCAACCAGATGCACCGCAGCTACGACATCAGCGACGACGACATGCGGTACGTGCTGAGCACATTCGTGGTGATGCCCCGCCGCTGGATCGACGCCTACGGCTGGCGGCGGCTGTCCCGGCACGAGATCGTCGCCACCACCGAGTACTACCGCACCCTCGGCCGGCACATGGGCATCCCGGACATCCCCCGGACCTACGAGGAGTTCGAGGCCCTTCTCGACTCCTACGAAGAGGCCCACTTCGGCTGGGACGAGGAGGCCCGCCGGGTCTCCGACGCCACCCTCGGCCTGATGGCGTCCTGGTATCCCCGCCCCCTGGCACCACTGCTGCGCACGGCCACGCTCGCGCTGCTCGACGAGCCCCTGCTGCGCGCGTTCCGGTACCGGCGACCCGGCGCGGCCACCTCCGCGCTGGTGCGCCGCGCCGTACGGACGCGCGGCCGGTTGGTCCGGCTGCTGCCGCCGCGCCGCAGCCCGCACTTCGCGCGCCAGAACTGGGAGGTCAAGGGCTACCCGAACGGCTATCGCGTCGCCGACCTGGGCACGCGCCCGGTCCCCGGTCTGCGCGGTTGCCCGGTACGGCACCAGGACGGCTCAGCGGCCGGCCCCGTCGAGTGACGCCAGGATGTCACGCAGCCAGGCCAGTTCGGCCCGGCTCGTGGCGCGCGCGATGGTGAGAAGGCCGCGCCGGAACGGGTCGTCCAGTTCCTCGGCGCGCAGCGGCCGGTCGCCGTCGTAGAAGAAGCTCGCCGGCTCCTCCAGGAAGGCCAGCCGGCGCCGCAGCACGGCCGCTTGCGCGGCGGGGTCCTCCAAGTGCCGCAGGAACGCGAGCAGCGTGAACCAGTGGTTCTCGTCGGTGATCTCACGCTGGGCGGGCTCCGCGAGCCGGCGCTTCAACTCGCGCCCGCCCTCCTCGGTCAGTCTCAGCACATGGCGCGGCGCGGCCACGGCGCCGGGCTCGGTGGCCCGCACCAGTAGACCGGCCTTCTCCAGGCGCTTGATCGCCGGGTACAGCGTGCTCTCGGCGACGGGCCGCACGTGGCCGGTGAGAGCCGCGATGTGGCGGCGCAGGACGTAACCGTGCAGGGGGGCGCCGTACAGGAATCCGAGGATGGCGAGTTCGAGCATGGCCGCATTCTTCCGCAGAGATACATCGCCGAGCCAATACCGCCTTGACGGGATACATCGCCACCGAGGTATTGTCCTGGCGCCGTCGCGGAACACAGGGAGGGGCACGGTGCAGCAGGCCACGTTCGACAGCAGGGGAAGCCGTATCCGGTGGACCGAGGTGCCCGGGGCGGAGCCCGCCCGGGTGTACCTGCACGGACTCGGAGCGATGTCCGCCGCGTACCACGCGCACATCGCGGCGCGGCCCGAACTGGCAGGCCGCCGCAGCCTGTTCGTGGACCTGCCCGGACACGGCACGAGCGACCGTCCCCAGGACTTCGGATACACGCTGGAGGACCACGCCGACGCGGTGGCCGTCGCGCTGGACGCGGCCGGGACCGCCGGCGCCGAACTGATCGCGCACAGCATGGGCGGTGCCGTGGCCATCGTGCTCGCCCACCGGCGGCCCGACCTGGTCTCCAGGCTGGTATTGACGGAGGCCAACCTGGACGCCTTTCCGCCGCCGACCGCCGGCAGCAGCGGAATCGCCGCCTACGCGGAGGACGAGTTCGTCGAAGCGGGGCACGCGCGCGTGCTGGAGGCGGTCGGCCCGCTGTGGGCGGCGACCATGCGGCTGGCCGACCCGCGCGCGTTGCACCGCAGTGCCGTCGGCCTGCGCAAGGGGTCGGACCCCGTGATGCGGACACTCCTGGAAGGGCTGCCCGTCGACCGCGTCTTCCTCCAGGGTGAGCACAGCGGCGAACTCGCGGGCCGGGAGAGCCTGGAAGCCGCCGGCGTGCGCGTGGTGACGGTGCCGGGCGCCGGGCACAACGTCATGTTCGACAACCCCGACGCCTTCGTGGCAGCCGTCGCCGGAACGGGCTGACCCGACCCGCCCCTCAGCCCTCGCGCACCGCGAGCGCCAGGAAACGGGCGTCCTCGTCGGCGTACGACGTCATCCGCCAGCCCGCACGGGCGAGGAGCGGCCGGAGGTTGGTCTCGGCCCGCAGGTCGTCGGGGGTGATCCGACGCCCCTGACGTGCCGCCAGCGCGGCGCGGCCGATGGGATGGAAGAGCGCGAGCGTGCCGCCCGGCCGTACCCCACGGGCCAGTTCCCGCAGGTTGTCCACCGGATGCGGCAGATGGGCGATCAGGCCGGCGGCGAACACGGCGTCCAGGCAACCCGAGCGCAGCGGAAGCGCGGCGACGTCGGCGAGCACCAGCCGCCCGGCGCGGTGCCTGCCCGCCCGTACGGCGGCCTGGAGCATCGCCGGGGTCAGATCCGCGCCCAGCACCACCCCGGAGGGGCCCACGGCGGCTCGCAGGGGCGGCAGGGCCCGCCCGGTGCCGCAGCCCGCGTCCAGCACGCGGTCACCCTCCCGCAGCCCGAGGTCGGCCACGGCCGCCGCGTAGGCCGGGCCGTCGTCCGGGAACCGGCTGTCCCAGTCGGCCGCGCGGGCGGTGAAGAACTCCTGGACATGTGTGTGGTCGTCGTTCATGTGCCGCATGATTCCTCACCGTCACGAGGGAAGCCTCTGTGCGCATGTTCGAGCGGGACGCGATCGTTCCGGCACAACTGTGCGCCATATTCCGGCACCTTTCGAAATGCGCCCCCTTTGTGCGCCCATGCCCCCGCTAGCGTCCCGGGGCCATGGGACACCTGGACCACGCCGCCTTCGGCTGGCTGACCCCCGTGCTGTCGTACGTGATGGCCTGCATAGGCGCCGCACTCGGACTGCGCTGCACCGTCCGCGCGCTCGCCGCCACCGGTCGCGCGCGCCGCAACTGGCTCGTCACTGCCGCCTCTTCGATCGGGACGGGCATCTGGACCATGCACTTCGTGGCCATGCTCGGCTTCCGCGTCAGCGGCAGCGACATCCGCTACGACGTGCCGCTGACCATCCTCAGCCTTCTCGTCGCCATGGTCGTCGTCTGCGCCGGCGTCTTCGCCGTCGGCTACAGCCGCGACCGCAACCGCGCCCTCCTCCTCGGCGGGCTCACCACCGGACTGGGCGTCGCCAGCATGCACTACCTGGGCATGGCGGCGGTCCGGATGCACGGTGACGTCACGTACGACCCGGTTCTCGTCGGACTGTCGGTACTGATCGCCGTGGTCGCGGCCACCGCGGCCCTGTGGGCCGGACTCAACATCAAGTCACCCCTCGCGGTCACCGTCGCCTCCCTCGTCATGGGAGCGGCCGTCAGCAGCATGCACTACACCGGGATGTTCGCGGTACGCGTGCGCGTGGACCCCTCCGGCGACGCCCTGCCCGGGGCCACGGCGATGCAGTTCATCTTCCCCCTCGCCGTCGGCCTCGGGTCCTACCTGTTCATCACCTCGGCCTTCGTCGCCCTCTCGCCCACGGCCCACGAGCGCGAGGCGTCCGCCTCCGCCCAGCGGCCCGTCGAAAGCGTCGCCCGCTAGCGGGACCCCGGCCCGAGCGCACCGACCACGTCCCGAGCGAGGAGGCCATGCGCCCACCCCGTACACCCGAGAACGCCGCCGCCCCGGCGCACCGTCCGCGCGGACGCCGCGCCCACGCCGGACCGCCCGCCGACGAGGGCCGCCACACGCTCGGCCCGCCGCCCGGCACCGCACGCGCGCGTGGGAGCCGCCGGCACCTGCGCCCCCGGACCGTGCGCGCCAAGGTGGTCAGCCTCCTGATGGTGCCCGTCGTCTCCCTGCTCGCCCTGTGGGCGTACGCCACCGTCAGCACCGCTCAGGACGTCGCCCGGCTGCGCCAGTCGCAGCGGGTCGACGCCGAACTGCGCACCCCGGTGGCCGCGGCCGTCACCGCGTTGCAGGCCGAGCGCACCGCGGCCGTCCGGTACGCCACGGACCCACGGGCCGGCGACGGCGGCGATCTCCAAGACCTCGCGGCCCGCACCGACCGAGCGGTGGACAGGCTGCGGCTCGACCGGGACAGCACGGTCGCCGACAGCCAGGAGCTGCCCGCCGGCGTCTCAAGGCGCCTCGATGCCTTCGTCACCGGCGCCGAACACCTCCGCACACTGAGAACAGCCGTACGGAGCCACAAGACAGGCTGGGACGGCGCCTACACGCAGTACACGAAGACCATCCGCGCGGCCTTCGCGGTCGACGGCGCCCTCACCGGCATCCAGCAGGCCGATGTCGCCTCCGACGCGCGCGTGCTGCTCGAATTCTCCCGCGCCGCCGAGGCACTGGCCCAGGAGGACGCCCTGCTGGGCAGCGCACGGACCGCCGGAACCCTGCAGGGAGAGCGCCTCCGGCTCTTCAACGCCGCCGTCGCCACGCGCCGTGCCCTCACCGAGACCGCTGTCAGCGATCTGCCCGCCGCCCAGCGCGCCGCCTGGCGGGATCTGACCGCCGGCGGTTCCTACACCACCCTGGGCACCGCCGAAGACCACCTGCTCGCCGCAGGACCGGAGACCAGAGTCGCCGACACGGCACCGCGAGCCGCCTGGAGCGCCGCCCACGCGCGCGTACAGGACGGCATGCGGACCATCGCGGCAGCCGCGGGCCGTGCCGTCGCCGGCCGCGCGGACCCGGTCACCCGCGGCCTGCTGAGCCCCGCCGGAGCCGCCGTACTCCTCGGGCTCGCCGCCGTCGCCGCCTCCCTCGTCATCTCCGTGCGCATCGGACGGGCTCTCGTGGTGGAACTCGTGAGCCTGCGCAACGACGCGCTGGAGATCGCCCGCCGCAAACTCCCGGAAGCGATGGGCAAGCTGCGCGCGGGAGAGGAGATCGACGTCCAGGCCGAGGCACCCTCCGGACCGCCGGCCGAGGACGAGGCCGGTCAGGTCGCGGAAGCCCTGACCACCGTGCACCGCGCCGCGTTGCGCGCCGCCGTGGAGCGCGCCGAACTCGCCAGCGGCATCTCCGGAGTCTTCGTCAACCTGGCCCGCCGCAGCCAGGTCCTGGTCCACCGCCAGCTCAGCCTGCTGGACAGCATGGAGCGACGCTCCGACGACCCCGACGAACTCAGTGACCTGTTCCGCCTCGACCACCTCACCACCCGGATGCGGCGCCACGCCGAGAGCCTGATCATCCTGTCCGGTGCCGCGCCCGGCCGGGCCTGGCGGATGCCGGTCTCCCTGACCAACGTCGTACGCGCCGCCGTCTCGGAGATCGAGGACTACGCGCGCGTGGAGGTGCGCCAGTTCCCCGAGGCGCACGTCATCGGCGCGGCGGTCGCCGACCTCACCCATCTGCTCGCCGAACTCGTCGAGAACGCGGCCCAGTTCTCACCACCGCACACGCGCGTGCGGGTCACCGGCGAACCCGTGGGCAACGGCTACGCCCTGGAGATCGAGGACCGGGGTCTCGGCATGGGCGCCGAGACCCTGGCCGAGGCCAACCGCCGCATCGAACAGTCAGAGGCGCTGGACCTCTTCGACAGCGACCGTCTCGGACTCTTCGTGGTCAGCAGGCTCGCCTCCCGGCACGACATCAAGGTGCATCTGCGGACCTCTCCGTACGGAGGCACCACCGCCGTGGTCCTGCTGTCGAAGGCCCTGCTGCACAGCGGCTCACCGGAATCGTCCATCCGCCAGGCTGAACAGGCCCGACCCGACGAGGAACGCGCCTACGCGCACGTGCCCGGCGCGACCTCGCCCCAGGAGGCCGCCGTCACCGCGTGGCCGGACCGGCCCGCCCTGGCAGCCACCGCACCCGGCCCGCACGGCACCACGCGGACACCTGGACCCCAGAGCACCGGGAGGGCGGCCGATCCCCACGGCACCCGGCCGGCACCAGGCCCGGACGGCACCGGCGCGGCGGCCCGCTCCCACGACACCGCCCATGAACCCCCGCCCCCCGGCGTCACCGCCTTGAGACTGCACCGCTCGCCGGACGACTCCGAGGCCTCCGACCAACTCCCGCGCCGTGTGCGCCAGGCGAGCCTCGCCCCGCAACTGCGCCACCAGCGCCCCGAAGAGCCGGCCCAGCAGCCCGCCCGCCACGGCGACGACCGGCGCACCCCCGAACTCGTACGGGACCGCATGGCGGCATACCGCGAGGGCTGGGCGCGCGGCGGTGGCAGGCAGCCCGGCCGCGGTGCCGCACCGGAACCGGAAACGGGCAGTCACAGCAGCGAAGGAGACCCGGCATGATCCAGGACCCGACACCGAGGACCGGCCAGCGGTCCGGCGAACTGGACTGGCTGCTCGACGACCTGGTGACGCGCGTGCGCGAGGTACGGCACGCCGTCGTACTCTCCAACGACGGCCTGGCGGTCGGCGCCTCCACCGGCCTCGCGCGGGAGGACGCCGAGCACCTCGCGGCCGTGGCCTCCGGCTTCAACAGCCTCGCCAAGGGCGCGGGACGGCACTTCGGAGCGGGCGGAGTACGCCAGACCATGGTCGAGATGGACGACGCGTTCCTCTTCGTGGCCGCGGCCGGTGACGGATCCTGCCTCGCCCTGCTGACCGCGGTCACGGCCGACATCGGGCTGGTCGCCTACGAGATGGCCCGGCTGGTCAAACAGGTCGGCGAGCATCTGTACACGGCGCCGCGCCTCGCGGCGCAGCCGCCCGCCGCCGGATGAGCCGGGAAGGCGGCACCGATGACCGAGAACCCGACCGGCGAGCCCCGGGAGCCGGGCAGCCAGTGGTACGACGGAGAGGCCGGGCCCCTCGTCCGCCCGTACGCCATGACAGGCGGACGCACCCAGCCCGGGCCGACCGGAGTGCGCTTCGATCTGATCGCACTCGTCACCCTCGACCCCGCCGCACCGGCGCTCGACGACGACACCGCGCTCGGCCCCGAGCACCGGACCCTGATCGACCTGTGCCGCCCGGAGACGCAGTCCGTCGCCGAACTCGCCGCGGACGCGGATCTTCCGGTCGGTGTGGTCAGGGTGCTTCTCGGGGACCTCCTGGAACTCGGCTGTGTGACCATCAGCCGCCCCGTGCCCCCGGCGCACCTGCCCGACGAGCGGATTCTGCGTGAGGTCATCGAGGGATTGCGAGCGCTGTAGATGAACGTCCGGACACCGTCGTACGCCGCGCCGTGTCAGCATCTGTACGCCCGGCTGCGTCCCGGTCCGTCCGATCCAGGCGCGTTGTGCCAACGATCGGACCCCAGCCGCTCATATCAGGCGTACTTCGGTCCCCTGGCCCCGACCCGCATCTCCGTTGTCATGATGCTGCCTTCACCCCCGGAGCACGCGGACGCCGGCCGCAGCCGGCCCTCCCGAGAGAAGTGATCATGGTCTCCGAGCACACCGACGCCGTCGGCGACACCTCCGCCCTGGCGCTGAAGATACTGGTCGCCGGTGGTTTCGGCGTCGGCAAGACGACCCTGGTGGGGGCCGTCAGCGAGATCCGGCCGCTGCGCACCGAGGAACTGCTCAGCGAAGCGGGCCAATTGGTGGACGACACCGACGGGGTGGACCAGAAGGTCACCACCACTGTGGCCATGGACTTCGGCCGCATCACGATCCGCTCCGGCCTCTCGCTCTACCTCTTCGGCACACCGGGACAGGACCGCTTCTGGTTCCTGTGGGACGAACTGGCCCAGGGAGCCCTCGGTGCCGTGGTCCTCGCGGACACCCGGCGACTGGAGGACTGCTTCCCGGCCGTCGACTACTTCGAGCACCGGCGCATCCCGTTCGTGGTGGCCGTCAACTGCTTCGCGGGTGCCCGTTCCTACGGTGCCCACGATGTCTCCCGGGCGCTCGACCTCGACCGTGGCACACCCGTGGTGCTGTGCGACGCGCGCGACCGCGACTCCGGCAAGGAAGTGCTGATCAGGCTCGTCGAGTACGCCGGGCGGATGCACACCGCCCGGCTTCTGGACTCGGTCGGCTGAGCTCGCCGCTCAGGCCGCGACGCCCCGCATGGCCAGCACCTTCTCGATGGTCACGCGGACGAGTAGTTCACCAGGTACGCCGTTGCGGGCGCCGTACTCCTCGGCGCGGTCCTCGCCCATGTACCGGGCGGCGATCCGGGTCGCCCACAGACGTACTTCGGCCAGATCCTCCGACAGTTGGGCGCGGCCGTTCAGCACCACGAAATGGAACGGCGGACGGTCGTCGTCCACGCACAGGGCCGCCCTGCCGTCGCGGGCCAGATTGCGTCCCTTCGCCGTGTTCTTTCCGGTGTTGAACACCAACTCGTCCCCGTCCAGCAGAAACCAGATCGGAGCCACATGCGGGCTTCCGTCGGCGCGGACGGTGGAGAGCTTGCCGGTGCGAGTGCCGTCCAGGACGAACGCCCGCCATTCCTCATCGGTCATCTTCTCTGCCATGGGCCCATCCTCCTTGCCCGCACGCCGGTCGTGGGGAAGGCTGGCGGGGAGTTCCTCCAGCCAGGGGGAGACATCACACGGGGAGACGGACATGGCGCAGAACCAGGGTCTCGGCTGGCTCCTGGACGATCTGACCGAGCGGGTGGACCACGTACGCCACGCGCTGGTCCTGTCGAACGACGGGTTGGTCACCGCGGCGAGCACGGGGTTACGCCGCGAGGACGCCGAACATCTTGCCGCTGTGGCATCCGGGCTGCACAGCCTGGCCAAGGGCTCGGGACGCCACTTCGGCGCGGGCAGGGTGCGCCAGACCATGATCGAGTACGACGACGCCGTGCTGTTCGTGACCGCGGCCGGCACCGGCAGCTGTCTGAGCGTACTCAGCGGGGCCCAGGTCGACATCGGCCAGATCGCCTACGAGATGACCCTGCTCGTCAACCGGGTCGGCGAACACCTCGGGGTGGACGCCAGGAGACCCGAGAGGTCTCCCACCACAGATCTCTGACCTGCTGCTTTCCCTGCCCCCGTGGAGTTATCCACAGGCTCGCCATGAGGTGCGACGGACCGGCTACGGTGAGTGCACGGCGAACGCACAGGGCGTGAGCCACCGACGCCACGGGGGAGTACGACCATGTCGGCAAGCACTTTCGACCCCACCCGCCCCGGCACCTGCACACCGAGTCGTGCCGCTCGCGAACTGGGCCTCAAGCGAGTTGAGTTCGACCTCGCTGTCCAACTCGGCCGCATCCGGACCGTGCCCGACGAGGGCGGGGGAGGAGGCCGGCGCGTGGAGCACGCGGAGATCGAGCGCCTCCGCGCACAGGACAACTTCCCCGAGTCCCTTCGCGAGCGGGTGCAGGTCGTGGGTACGGCGGAGGGTGCCGCCCTCATGGAGATCCCGGCCGGCCGGTTCACCCGGCTCGCCCGCCTGGGCCTGCTCGTGCCCGTCAAGTTCTACCTGAACCGCTATCGCGCCGTGGTCTGGCTCTACCTCGCGGAAGAACTCCGCCAGTTCACAGCGAGCCCGGAGCACGCGCACCTGCTCAAGGGACGTACGCCCGAGACCCTGCGGGGCCAGCTGGCGGAGGGAGTGGATCTGCGGGCACGCAACTGGCGCGCACGCCAGGTCGGATTCCTGCTGCGGCAGGCCGAGGACCCGTGGGCCCGAGCCGGCGCCGTGGCCGCCTTCCTCGCACCCGTCGAGGTCGCCGATGTCGTCAAGGACCCGTACGAGCGCGCCCACCTGAACCGGTACCGGCCCGTGCTGCCGGGGCGCGGTGTTCCCGGGTCTCCTTCCGCTCATCTTGCCGAGCGGATCACCACGGCGCAGGACGCGGACGAGGTCGGCTGGCTGCGCAGCGAGTTGGCGCGCTCGGTCGAGGAGGCCCGCGACATCTCGGCGGTCCCGCGCCCGGCCACCCACCGGGTTCCGCCGGCGATGCGAGCGGTCGCACGCCCCATCCCGCCGATGGCACGGACGGTCACCCGGCCCACGGAAGAGGCGACGTGGCCGTGGAAGGCCGCCGCACGCTCCCTGGAGCCGGCGACAGCGCATCCGAAGCCGGCAGCAGAGTCCCCGGAGCCGGTGCGCGGCGCGACACCGCCGCAGGAGACGACGACACCGCTCCCGAAGTCGGTGACACGGCAGCCACAGCCGGTGGGGCGCCCCGCCGAGTTGGGACCCCGCGTCCTGGAGATGCGCACGCGGTTTCCCAAGGCGGTGGCGGCACAGCTCATGGAAGCGGCGACAGTACCCACGGAATCGGCCGCGCAGCCCCCCGAGTCGGGGGCCCGGTCCAGGCAGTTGTACGTCGTTCCGCGGGAGTCGGCCGTGCGGCCGGCAGTGCCAACGGTCCGCCGCGACCACGAGCCGGCGCAGCCCGCTCCATCGCCCTCGTCCCGCGGTCTTCGGGCCTGGCTGCAGCGCAGAAGCGCACGGCCCGCGCGGGTCTGAACGCCCGGTCCCAGCTGTCGTCGCCAGGTGCTACAGGGCCCTGAACAGGCCCTCCTGCACGACCGAGACGAGCAGTCGTCCCTTCAGGTCGTAGATGCGCCCGCGGGCCAGCCCGCGCCCGCCGGTGGCGATCGGCGACTCCTGGTCGTACAGGAACCACTCGTCGGCGCGGAACGGCCGGTGGAACCACATGGCGTGGTCCAGCGAGGCCATGTCGAAGTTCCGCGGGCCCCACAGGGGCTCCACCGGGAGGCGCACCGCGTCCAGGAGCGTCATGTCGCTGGCGTAGGTCAGCGCGCACGTGTGGACCAGCGGGTCGTCCCCGAGCGGGCCGACCGCGCGCATCCACACGGCGCTGCGCGGCTCGGCGTCCTCGATCTCCTCGGCGTTCCAGCGCAGCCGGTCGACGTACCGGATGTCGAACGGCTGGCGGCGCGCCATCCGCTCCAACTGCTCCGGCAAGGCCCCCAGATGCTTGCGGATCTCCTCGGACACCGTCGGAAGGGACTCGGGGCCCGGCACCTCGCGGGCCGGCGGCAGCTGGTGTTCGAACGGTCCTTCCTCAGGCTTGTGAAAGGAGGCGGTCAGATTGAAGATCGTGCGGCCCTGCTGCACGGCCGTGACCCGGCGCGTCGTGAAGGAGCGTCCGTCGCGGACCCGCTCCACCTGGTACACGATCGGCACGCCCGGCCGGCCCGGGCGCAGGAAGTACGCGTGCAGCGAGTGCACCGGGCGCTCGCCGTCCGTGGTGCGGCCGGCGGCGACCAGCGCCTGGCCCGCCACCTGGCCGCCGAAGACCCGCTGCAGGGACTCCTGCGGGCTGCGGCCACGGAAGATGTTGACCTCTATCTGCTCCAGGTCGAGGAGGTCGACCAGTCTCTCGGCCGGATTCGTCATCGGTGGGATTCTCCTTGGCTTGCCACTGGCCGGGGACGGCTCACAACTGGCCGACATCGGTGACGCGGACGACCGCACGCCCCTCGGCGTCGGAGGCCGCGAGGTCGATCTCCGCGCTGATGCCCCAGTCGTGGTCGCCGTTCGGGTCGTCGAAGATCTGGCGGACGCGCCAGAGGCCGTGCTCCGGCTCCTCGTGGATGACGAGCAGCTTGGGGCCGCGGGCGTCGGGCCCGGTACCGAGGTCGTCGTACTCGTCCCAGTACTTGTCCATCGCCTCGCCCCACGCCTCGGCGTCCCACCCGGACTCGGCGTCCAGCTCGCCCAGTTCCTCGACCTGGTCGAGGGCGGCCAGCTCCACGCGGCGGAACATGGCGTTGCGGACCAGGACGCGGAAGGCACGGGCGTTGGTGGTGACCGGCTTGACCTCGTCCGCCTTTTCCTGCGCCTCCTCGGCGGTCATCTCCTCCGGGTTGGCGAGCTGCTCCCACTCGTCCAGCAGGCTGGAGTCCACCTGGCGCACCATCTCGCCCAGCCACTCGATCAGATCCTGCAGATCCTCGGACTTCAGGTCGTCCGGGATGGTGTGGTCCAGGGTCTTGTAGGCGCTGGCGAGGTAGCGCAGCACGATGCCCTCGGTGCGGGCCAGCTCGTAGAAGGACACCAGCTCGGTGAAGGACAGCGCCCGCTCGTACATGTCCCGGACCACCGACTTCGGCGACAGCGGGTGGTCGCCGACCCACGGGTGGCTCTTGCGGTAGGTGTTGTACGCGTGGAAGAGCAGCTCTTCCAGCGGCTTCGGGTACGTGATGTCCTGGAGACGCTCCATGCGCTCCTCGTACTCGACGCCGTCCGCCTTCATCGCGGCCACGGCCTCGCCGCGCGCCTTGTTCTGCTGGGCGACGAGGATCTGCCGGGGGTCGTCCAGGGTGGATTCGACGACGGAGACCATGTCGAGCGCGTAGGACGGCGACTCGGGGTCGAGGAGTTCGAACGCGGCCAGGGCGAAGGTGGACAGCGGCTGGTTCAGCGCGAAGTCCTGCTGGAGGTCGACGGTGAGCCGGACGATGCGGCCCTCGGCGTCCGGCTTGTCCAGCTTCTCCACGATCCCGCCGTCCAGCAGCGAGCGGTAGATCGCGATCGCCCGGCGGATGTGCCGAAGCTGCTGCCGGCGCGGCTCGTGGTTGTCCTCCAGAAGATGGCGCATCGCCTCGAACGCGTTGCCAGGCCGGGCGATCACCGACAGCAGCATCGTGTGCGTCACCCGGAATCGCGAGGTCAGCGGCTCCGGCTCCGATTCGATCAGCTTCTGGAAGGTGTTCTCCGTCCAGCCGACAAAGCCCTCCGGCGCCTTCTTGCGCACCACCTTGCGCCGCTTCTTCGGGTCGTCGCCCGCCTTCGCCAGCGCCTTCTCGTTCTCGATGACGTGCTCCGGCGCCTGCGCGACCACGAGCCCTGCCGTGTCGAAGCCGGCCCGGCCGGCCCGGCCCGCGATCTGGTGGAACTCGCGGGCCCGCAGCGTGCGTACCCGGCTGCCGTCGTACTTGGTCAGCGCGGTGAACAGCACCGTGCGGATCGGCACGTTGACGCCCACGCCGAGCGTGTCCGTGCCGCAGATGACCTTGAGCAGACCGGCCTGGGCGAGTTTCTCCACCAGGCGCCGGTACTTCGGCAGCATGCCGGCGTGGTGCACGCCGATGCCGTGCCGGACGTAACGGGAGAGGTTACGGCCGAATTTGGTCGTGAAGCGGAAATTGCCGATCAACTCGGCGATCTGGTCCTTCTCCTCGCGCGAGCACATGTTGATGCTCATGAGCGCCTGCGCTCGCTCCACGGCCTGCGCCTGTGTGAAGTGCACGATGTACACCGGCGCCTGCTTGCTCTCCAGCAGGTCGGTGAGCGTCTCGGTGAGCGGGGTCAGCTTGTACTCGTAGGAGAGGGGCACCGGGCGGGTTGCCGAACGGACCACCGAGGTGGGGCGGCCGGTGCGGCGGGTGAGGTCCTTCTCAAAGAAGGACACATCGCCCAGAGTGGCCGACATCAGAATGAACTGCGCCTGTGGCAGTTCCAGCAGAGGGATCTGCCAGGCCCAGCCGCGGTCGCCCTCGGCGTAGAAGTGGAACTCGTCCATGACGACCTGGCCGACGTCCGCGTCCTTGCCGTCGCGCAGCGCGATCGATGCCAGCACCTCGGCGGTGCAGCAGATGACGGGCGCGTCGGCGTTCACGGAGGCGTCGCCGGTGAGCATGCCGACGTTCTCGGTGCCGAAGAGCTTGCACAGCTCGAAGAACTTCTCCGACACCAGGGCCTTGATCGGTGCCGTGTAGAAGGTGACCTCGTCCCGGGCCAGCGCGGCGAAGTGCGCGCCCGCGGCGATCATGCTCTTGCCGGAGCCCGTGGGCGTCGAAACGATCACGTTCGCCCCGGAGACCACCTCGATCAGCGCCTCCTCCTGGTGGGAGTAGAGGGTGAGGCCGCGCTCCTGCGCCCACGACTCGAAGGCTTCGTACAGGGCATCGGGGTCGGCGGTCGGCGGCAGCTGATCGATGAGGGTCACGCCCCCATCTTGCCTGGCCTTCCGCCCGAGCGGGGAATCGGCTGCGGATGCGAAGATCATGACCGCTACGCTGTGTCGCCGACGCGGCGTCAGCGCACCAGGTCAACTGGTCAGCGGCACACGAGGAATGGGGCGGGAAGCGGCCATGATGGGACCAGCACACTCACTGTCGGGGGCCGCGGCCTGGCTCGGCGTCGGAGCCGCCACCGCGGCGGCCGGGCACCCGATGCCCTGGCCGGTTCTTCTCTCCGGCGCCCTGATCTGCGCCGGCGCCGCACTCGCCCCGGACCTCGACCACAAGGCCGCCACCATCTCCCGGGCCTTCGGCCCGCTCTCCCGCTGGCTCTGCGAGATCGTGGACAAGCTGTCGTACGCGGTCTACAAGGCGACCAGGAAGCAGGGCGACCCGCGCCGCTCCGGCGGCCACCGTACGCTGACGCACACCTGGCTGTGGGCGGTCCTGATCGGTGCCGGATGCTCGGCCGCGGCGATCATGGGGGGCCGCTGGGCGGTGCTGGCGATCCTGTTCGCGCACATGGTGCTCGCCATCGAAGGTCTGCTGTGGCGGGCGGCGCGGGGCTCCAGCAGCGATGTCCTGGTCTGGCTGCTGGCGGCGACCAGCGCGTGGATCCTGGCGGGAGTGCTGGACAAGCCGGGCAACGGCTCCGACTGGCTGTTCACCGCGCCCGGGCAGGAGTACCTCTGGCTGGGACTGCCGGTCGTGCTGGGTGCGCTGGTGCACGACATCGGGGACGCGCTGACCGTGTCCGGCTGCCCGATCCTGTGGCCGATCCCGGTCGGCCGCAAGCGCTGGTACCCGGTGGGGCCGCCGAAGGCGATGCGGTTCCGGGCGGGCAGCTGGGTCGAGCTGAAGGTGCTGATGCCCGCGTTCATGCTGCTCGGCGGAGCGGGTTGCGCCGCGGCCCTCAACGTGATCTGAGGGAACCCGGGCGGTTGAGGGAGCCCTCCCGGTCAGGTCGCCTCGCCCGCGTCCGCCGCGCCGTACCGGCGCTCGAAGCGGGCGATGCGGCCCTCGGTGTCGACCGTGCGGGCCTTGCCCGTGTAGAAGGGGTGGCTCTCCGAGGAGATCTCCACGTCGATCACCGGGTAGGTCTGGCCGTCGTCCCACTCGATGGTCTGCTCGCTGCGCGCGGTGGACCGGGTCAGGAAGGCGTAGCCGGCGGCGCGGTCCCGGAAGACCACGGGGTGGTAGTCGGGGTGTTTGTCCTGCTGCATGGCGGCTCCTTGTGCGGGGCGCTCGGGGCGGGGGCGGCCGACGGGTCCGGCTCAGCCTGGGAGGGAGTCCTCGTCGACGATGTGCATCGCGGCCTCCTCGGCGGAGGCGGCGGCACCGTCGATGCCGACGTCGGTCGCGACGAGGGCGGCCTCCTCGTCCTCGTGCGCACCCTCGTCGGGGGCCACCAGCCGGCCGGAGCGGAGGTTGCCGACCTCGTTGTCCAGAAGCTCGCCGTCCATGTCGGAGTCGCCGAGGCCGTCGCCGTCGGGAGCGGCGAGGTCCGGCTGTTCCTCGGCGAGTCGCTGGTCGAGGGTCTCGCCCGCCTGGCGTTCGGCCGCCGTCACGCCGGTGTGCTCGACCGCCCATGGCCGCTCGGGAGGGGACCAGCCGCGGTCGAGAGGGTCGACGACGCCGTCGAAATCCAGTGTGTCCTCGACGTCGAGCACCCCCGAGTCCTCCCGGATCTCCGAGGGATCGGGCTGGTAGACGTCGTCCCCCCAGCCGTCCGTGTCCACGACTACCTCCAGGTGGTGAGCACGACCCGGTGCCGTCCCAGTGGGCGGCGGGCCGTCGGCACACAGGGAACGGGGACACACCGCGAACCACCAGGTTCCCGGACAGACCCCGAGCCGGTGCCGCTTTCCAGCCTTCCACCCCTGCTCGGCACCGCGCAACGGCACGAGTGCCCGCCGGGCCGCGCGCCCGTGCACCGCGGCCTGGCCGGACCCACCGGGTCCCGGCCGCGGCAACCCGACGGACTCGGGACCCGGTTTCCGGGGGCTCCGGCAGCGGGGACGGATTCCACGCCGGCTAGGGCGAGCTTCGCCACCGGCCGAGCCGACCGAGGGCAGCAACTGGGCCGAGCCGATCAAGCAGTCCGAGCCGGCCGGGCCGATCAAGCAGTCCGAGCCGGCCGGGCCGATCAAGCCGACCGAGCCCGCCCAGCTGACCGAGCTGGTCGAGCCGACGGTGGCAATCAAGCTCGCCCCGCCGCCCCGCCGCCCCGCCGCCCCGCCGCCCCGCCGCCCCGGCGCACCTCGCCGACCGCGCCGGTCATGCCACCCCCGTCCACCGCGACAACCCTGGCACCCCACCGGCCCAGCGGCCCGCCACCCGGCGAGACCCAACGGCCCCGGCGATCCCTGTGACCCAGTCGCCCCAGCCACCCCCACCAATCCAGCGACTCCAGCCCCAGCGACCCAGCGGCCCCAGCTACCCCCGTAGCGGCCCACGTCGGCACTCACCCCTCTCGCCGCCACCCTCCGCCCCTCACATGTCACCCGTGCCAAGACCGCCACAGCGCCGCGTACGCCCCCTCCGCCGCGACCAGCTCCTCGTGGCTGCCCAGCTCGCTGATGCGGCCGTTCTCGACGACGGCGATCACGTCGGCGTCATGGGCGGTGTGCAGGCGGTGGGCGATGGCGACCACGGTGCGGCCGTCGAGGACACGTGCCAGGGAGCGTTCCAGGTCGCGGGCCGCGCGCGGATCGAGCAGCGAGGTCGCCTCGTCCAGGACCAGCGTGTGCGGATCGGCCAGCACCAGCCGGGCCAGCGCGATCTGCTGGGCCTGCGCCGGGGTCAGCGCCAGGCCGCCGGAGCCCACCTCGGTGTCCAGGCCGTCGTCCAGCGCCCGCGCCCATCCGTCCGCGTCGACCGCGCCCAGGGCTGCCCACAGCTCTGCGTCCGTCGCGCCGGTGCGGGCCAGCAGGAGGTTGTCGCGCAGGGAGCCCACGAAGACATGGTGCTCTTGGTTGACGAGGGCGACGTGCGAGCGGACGCGTTCCGCGGGCATCCGGGACAGCTCCGCCCCGCCCAGGGTGACCCGGCCGTCCCGGGGCGCGTAGATCCCGGCGAGCAGCCTGCCCAGCGTGGACTTGCCCGCGCCGGACGGGCCGACCAGGGCGAGCCGGGTGCCCGGCGCGACCTCCAGGGAGACCTTCCGCAGCACGTCCACGCCCTCGCGGTAGCCGAAGCGCACCCGGTCGGCGTGCACGACCCGGCCAACGGGGGCCGGCGCGGCCTCCCCGGCCTCCGGCTCGATGTCCCGCACACCGACCAGCCGGGCCAGCGACACCTGGGCGACCTGCACCTCGTCGTACCAGCGAAGGATCAGGTTGACCGGATCGACCAGCATCTGCGCGATGAGCGCGCCGGTGGTCAGCTGGCCCACTCCGATCCAGCCGTGCAGGACGAAGACACCGCCGACCATCAGGACCGAACCGAGCACGAGGAGGTGGACGGTGTTGATGACAGGGAAGAGCACGGAGCGGAGCCAGAGGGTGTAGCGCTCCCACGCGACCCACTGCGCAATCCGCCGCTCCGACAGGGCCACGCGGCGGGCGCCGAGCCGGTGTGCCTCGATGGTGTGGCCCGCGTCCACGGTCTCGGCGAGAGCGGCGGCGACGGCGGCGTACCCGGCGGCTTCCGAGCGGTAGCCGGACGGAGCCCGCTTGAAGTACCAGCGGCAGCCGGCCACCAGGACCGGGACGGCGAGCAGCACGGCGGCGGCCAATGGCGGGGCCGTCACGACCAGCCCGCCGAGCAGCAGCAGGGCCCACACGACACCGATGGCCAGCTGCGGCACGGCCTCGCGCATGGCGTTGGCCAGGCGGTCGATGTCGGTCGTGATGCGGGAGAGCAGGTCGCCGGTGCCCGCCCGCTCCAGCACGCCCGGCGGCAGTCCGACGGACCGTACGAGGAAGTCCTCGCGCAGGTCGGCCAGCATCCGCTCGCCGAGCATCGCGCCCCGCAGCCGCACCTGCCGGACGAACCCGGCCTGCACGGCCAGCGCGAGCACGAACAGGCCGGCGGTCAGGCCCAGATGAAGGTCCTCGGTCCTGTCCGTCACCCGCTCGACCAGTCCGCCGAGCAGGTACGGGCCCACCATGGAGGCGACCACGGCCACCGTGTTGACGGCGATGAGCAGCAGGAAGGCCCGGCGGTGCCGGCGGAACAGCTCGGTGACGTAGGCGCGCACGGTCGCGGGGGCGCCGACGGGCAGGGTCGTGGCCGTCGTCGGGGCCGCCGGGTCGTACGCCGGTGGCGCAACGCCGATCATGCGCTCTCCTCGATTTCTTCCAGCTCCTGGAGCGCGTCCAGCAGCATGCTGTCGTCTGCCGCGGCCATTTCCTCGTCGGTCTCCCGGGTCACCACGGCCCGGTACCGCGGCTCGCCGTCGATGAGTTCGCGGTGCACGCCGACCGCCACGACCTCCTCCTCGTGCACCAGGGCGACCCGGTCCGCGCGGTCGAGCAGCAGCGGGGAGGAGGTGAACACCACCGTCGTCCGCCCCGACCGCAGCCGGCGCAACCCGTCCGCGATCCGGGCCTCGGTGTGCGAGTCGACCGCGGAGGTCGGTTCGTCCAGCACCAGCACCTCCGGATCGGTGATGAGCGACCGGGCGAGGGCGAGCCGCTGGCGCTGGCCGCCGGACAGGGAGCGTCCGCGCTCGGTGATGCGGGCGTCCATCGGGTCGGTGACATTGAGCGAACCCTGTGCGAGGGCGTCCAGCACGTCCTCGCACTGTGCTGCCGCCAGGGCGTCCTCGGCCCGTACGGCACCGGAGGCGGGCACGTCGAGCAGTTCGCGCAGCGTGCCGGAGAGCAGCACCGGGTCCTTGTCCTGGACGAGGACGGCGGTCCGGGCACTGTCGAGGGGGAGCTCGTCCAAGGGGACCCCGCCTAGCAGCACCGACCGGCCCGGCTCCGTGGGGTGGCCGCCCAGCCGTTCGGCGAGCCTGCCCGCCGCGTCCGGGTCACCGCAGACGACGGCGGTGAACCGGCCGGCGGGAGCGAGCAGACCGGTCGCGGGGTCGTACAGGTCGCCGCCGGGCACCTCGGCCGTGCGGGTGCCGTCGGTGGCCGTGGACCGCTCCAGCGACAGCACGCGCGCGGCGCGTTTGGCCGAGGGGCGGGAGAAGGAGTACGCCATGGCGATCTCCTCGAAGTGCCGCAGCGGGTAGTTCAGGATCATGACGGCGCTGTAGACCGTGACGAGTTCGCCGACCGTGATCCGGCCCTGGCGGGCCAGGCCGATGCCGTGCCAGACGACGGCGATCAGCAGCAGGCCGGGCAGCAGCACCTGGACGGCGGAGATCAGCGACCACATCCGGGCGCTGCGCACGGCGGCGTGCCGTACCTCCTGCGAGGCCCTGCGGTAGCGGTCGAGGAACAGTTCCTCGCCGCCGATGCCCCGCAGCACCCGCAGGCCGGCGACGGTGTCGGAGGCCAGCTCGGTGGCCCGCCCCGCCTTCTCGCGCTGCACGTCGGCGCGGCGCGTCGCCCGGGGCAGCAGCGGCAGTACCGCGACGGCCACGACCGGCAGGCCCACGGCGACGACCACGCCGAGCGCGGGCTGGTACACGAGCAGGCTGACGCAGACGACCACAACCGTGAGCGCGGCGGCGGTGAACCGGGAGACGGCCTCGACGAACCAGCCGATCTTCTCCACGTCGCCGGTGGAGACGGCCACCACCTCACCGGCGGCCACCCGCCGGGTCAGGGCCGAGCCCAGCTGGGCGGCCTTGCGCGCCAGCAGCTGCTGGACGCGGGCGGCGGCGGTGATCCAGTTGGTGATGGCGGTCCGGTGCAGGAAGGTGTCGCCGATGGCGATGCCCGTGCCGCACAGCAGCATCAGACCACCCGTCAGGGCGAGCCGGGTGCCGGAGCGGTCGACGGCCGCCTGCACGGCGAGGCCGACGCAGAAGGGGAGGGCGGAGACGGAGACGAAGTGCAGCAGGCCCCAGGCGAGCGACTTCAGCTGTCCGCCCAGCTGGTTGCGCCAGAGCCACCACAGGAATCGGGGACCCGAACGCGCGTCGGGCACGCCCGGATCGGGGTACGGAAGGTCTTGAATCTGCATGACGTCCCAGTGGCTCGTGTCAAGGGCAGGGAAGGAGCGGAGCACCGCGGGGAGCGGCGACAAGCCGTGAAAGGTTCGCTTCGCAGGGTGGTGAATTTCAAACGGTTTTCTCCGGGGTCCGCGCGATGCGCCGAGTTCCGGCCAGGACCGTCGTTCCGCGCCGACACCTCGTCCGGCCAGGACCCGTCACCGCCTGTCCTGCGCCGTGCAGCCGTATCACCCCGCGCAGCCCTGCCCCCGCCACGTTGACCGCCGGACAGGACAGGGTGCGGTGCATGACGGCCGCGGCGACGGCCGTCGGCGCCCTCCTGGGGCCCTCTCCGCCGGCGGCGCGACCGCCACCACGCACGGCGCCCGGAGGGCCCACGGCCAGGCCGCACGGACACCCGCCGCCTCCGGAGCCGTGCTGTACCCGGCTGGGCGCGCACTGGCGCCGGGCGGGCAGGTGGCGCCCGCAACGGCCGCAGGACCTGCACCCGGACGAGGGCGCGTACGCGGCCCGGACGGGTGGGACGAGGCGCACCAGCACGACGTCGACTACGTCATCGCCATCGACTGCAACCGCCGCGAGGGCACCCTTCCGCGCGACCCCGTCCGCCCCTGGGGGCAGGACAAGGGCGGCGGCATCTGGGTGCACAGGCACCACGGCGGCGGCACCGCGGTCTGGTCAGCGTCTCCCAGGAGGCCAGGGAGTTCGCGCTGCGCACGCTCGACGCGGGCCGCCACCCCGCCGCGCGACCCCGTCCGCTCCTCGGGGCGCACCTCACGGTCTGGTGAGGCGCCGTGCCGCGGCTCCTCCGTGTGAAAGCCGGATCCCGGCCGGCGTGACGTCAGCGCCCGTCCGGGCCGGTGGCCTTCTGTCCCTGCGGTCCCGCCGAGCCGGAGGCGTTGATCACGTCCACGTCGCTGGCCCGGACGTACGCGAGCCGGTGGCCGAGCTGGATCTCGTAGTACCGCTCCCGGCCCCACACCACCGGGTTGGGCGTGTCGCTGAAGGACTTGGCGGTGTAGGAACTGCCGACGCCGGCCTGGGTCACGTACCGCTGGCCCGCCAGGAGGGGGTAGGGGAGCGGTGACTCGGCCGGCCCGTCGATGTCCTCCGGGTAGGCCTCCTCCTCGGGCAGGGCGCGGCCGTACGCCGGGATCTTGTCCAGGCCTTCCTTCGGTGTGACCATGCGTCCGCTCGCACCGACGGCGGTCGGGTGCTTCTTGGGGTTCTTGAACCACGCTTTCCGGCCCTGGAACCAGATCGCCGTCCAGTCGCCGCTGCGGTCGGCGACGGCGAATGTCTGGCCGGTGGAGACGCGTGACCCCAGGTCGTTGACGTCCTTCGTGGAGTCCTCGCCGTCGGGCTTGCGGCCCGGGTCCTGGATCAGCGGGGCCTTCTCGTCCGGTTCGGTGTACAGGCGGACCGCGCTGGAGCCGTGCGGCGGGCACGGTTTGCCGCTGCCGCCGCATCCCGTGAACTCGGGCTTGTGCCGGGCGAAGTCCGGCAGGATCGTCACCATGTCGCTGTCCGGGCCCGCCGTGGCCTTCAGTGGCGCGCCGAGGAGGTCGAAGTAGTGCCGCCAGTCCCAGAAGGGACCGGGGTCGTCGTGCATGTCGGGGATGGTGTCGGCGGTCGGAGCGGGCACGTTGTCGTGGCCGAAGATGTGCTGCCGGTCGAGCGGGATGCCGTACTTCTGCGCCAGGTACCGCACCAGGCGCGCCGAGGCCTGGTACATCCGCTCCGTGTACCAGGTTCCGGGCTGCGTGAGGAACCCCTCGTGCTCGATGCCGATCGAGCGCGCGTTCACGAACTGACTGCCGGAGTGCCAGGCCTCGTCCTTGGTCCTGACGTGCTGGGTGACATGGCCGTCGCTGGAGCGGATCGAGTAGTGCCACGACGACTCCGTCGGGTCCTGCACCGTCTGGAGCATGCTCGGCAGTTCGGCCTCGGTGTCGTGGATGACGATGTACTCGATCGGCTGGTCCCTGGGCCGGTCGGCCAGGTCGTGGTTGCCGTAGTCGCTGTCGTCGATCTCCTCGTACGGCGCGCCGAGCCAGTCACAGGCCAGTTCGGGGGGGCACTCGACCTGCTTCGGCCGCTGGGGGCCCTGCGCCCGGGGGGCGCGGGGGTGCGGCTGCAGGCTGGGCGTGGCGGGGAGCGCGACGTCCTGCCCTTCGGCGGTGGTGCGGTGTGCTCCGCGGCGGATCAGGGCGAAGACGTCGTCGGCGTAGGCAGCGGCTGACGCGACGTCACGGGTGCCCGGGAAGCGCGCGACCGTCTCCCACCAGTCCGCCGGGTCGGCGCTCAGGGGCTTGCCGAGCTGTCGTTGGGTGGCAGCGAGGAGTGCCGCTCCGCCGCGGACGTTGGCGACGGCGTCCGTGCGCAGACGTTCGGCCGGGGCCTGGATCAGGCGTGCCGCGTTCCGCAGGTCCGCCGGCTGCACGGCGTGGCCCGCCGGCGCGCCCGTGGCGGGCGTTCCCGCCGCGCCCGTGGGGGCCCGGGTCTGACCACCGGGCGGTGTCTGCGGTTCGGACGGCGCTGCCGAGGCCTGGACGCGGTCGGTGTCCACCAGGTGCATGGGCCCGAAGCCACCGGCGACGCTCGGCGCGCCCGGGTGGGAGTCCCAGCGCGACTGCATGTAGGACACGCTCATGAGCACACTGCGCGGCACGTGGAACTCGCGCGCGGCGTTCGTGAAGGCGTCCTGCAGACGCTGGTCCGCCGCGTCGTCGGTGCCGGACATCGGGAGGATCAGCAGCGGCGGCAGCAGAGCCGCCCCCGCGATCACACAAGCCGTACGGCGGCACCTCCGGATGGCACCGGGGACATGTGCAGAAACATTTCTTCTCATCGCAGAGGCTCTCCCAACCACGCTCGATCGCACCAGGACAAAGGAGTTGCCCGTAGCGCCACCCCTCGTACGTTTCCGTGCCCCGGGCGCCGTGTCGTGGCGAAGGTCACCGGGGTGGACCAGCGGTCCGGCGGAGGCCACCCGGTCGGCGGCAGTGACTCGGCTGCCTGGGGCAACCACGGGCGACCGGGCGCGCCTCAGTCCTCGACCGGGTCCACCTGCCAGTCGGGGTGGCCCGGCATGGGCGGGGTGTGCGGGCCGTACAGCCACGGGTGCAGAAACGGTGTCAGGTCCTCGCCGGCGACCCGGGAGGCGAGCGCGACGAAGTCCCGGGTGCCGGCCGTACGGCCCCGGTACTCGGTCACCCAGGCGCGCTCGATCCTCTCGAAGGTCTCCGCGCCGACCTTCTCCCGCAGCGCGAACAGCACCAGCGCCGAGCCGTCGTACCGCATCACCTTGAACAGCGTCGCCTCGGTGGGCTCGGCGGGCGCCCCTTCGTCGTGCCGCCACTGGTCGTGCTGCTCGTACGCCGCTCGCATCACGGACTCCAGGCTCACGCCGCCGTGCTCGTCGGAGTACAGGCGTTCGTAGAAACGGGCGTGACCCTCGCTCAGCCACAGGTCGGACCAGCGCCGGATGGCGACGCTGTCACCCGTCCAATGGTGGGTCAGTTCGTGGACGAGGTTGCGTTCGGCGTCGACCCGGTCGCCCAGCAGGTCGTCCCGCGGCAGGACGGAGAGCGACTGGGTCTCCAGTGCCACGGGCAGATCGGTGTCCCCGACCAGCACGCCGTAGCGGCGGAACGGGTACGGGCCGAGCCGCCGTTCCAGCCAGGCCAGATGGTCCGGGGTGAGGGAGCGGTACTCCTCGGTGTCGGTGACCAGGCCGTCCGGGACCACGTCCCGGAGGGGCAGCCCGCGCGGGCCGCTGCTGTCGACGAAGGTGAACTTCCCGATCGCCAGCTGGACCAGCTGTGCCGCGAGGGGCTGCTCGGAGTCGTACGTCCACCGGGTCCGGCCGTCGGGCCGCCGGACGGTGCCGACGAGCCGGCCGTTGGCCACCGCGCTGAGCCCCGGCGGGGTGGTGATGTGGAACGTGACCGGTGCCCGCAGGCTCGGGTGGTCGTTCGCCGGGAAGATCATGCGGGCGCCGTCGGGCTGCGCGCAGACGACGGTGCCGTCGGAGGTGGGCACCCAGCCGTAGTCCTGGATCGCGTCGTCGCGGTGCCGTCCCTGCGTCGGGTCGGCGGTGTAGGCGACGCGGACGGTGAACGCGGTGCCGCGCGGGATCGGCCGTGCGGGAGTGACGACAAGTTCGTCACCGTCGCGCTCGGCGGTGGCCGGCACGCCGTCGACGGTGACCTGGTGAAGCGTGTTGCCCGCGAAGTCCAGGTCGAAGCGGGACAGGGCCTGTGTGGCGGTGGCGCTGACGGTGGCGCCGGCCTCGAAGGGCGTGCGGGGTGCCCGCCAGTCGAAGTCGAGGGTGTAACGGCGGACGGTGTAGCCGCCGTTGCCGGCGAGCGGCATGAGCGGGTCGCCGATACCCGGTGCGCCGGGGGCCGGGGGCGGGCCCGACGAGGCGGCCGGACCGGGGGCCGGTGAGCCGTCGGCTCCGGGCGGGAGCATGCCGGCGAAGACGGCGGTACCGGTCAGCGCACCCGCTCCGGCGAGGGTGAGGGCCAGGGCCGCGCGACGGGTGCGGAGGACAGGACGGGGGCGTTTGTGCCGCGATTCCTGGTGTGCGGATTCCTCGTATGACCCCTTTGTGATCTCCATGACCGCACTATGCCAGTAAGATCCGTTTATATCACTAAATGTTCCTTCGTTGGGCGTTCTCCCCGGACTGCGCGGCGACCGCCCTCATCGCGCCGATCTGTCCGAGGCGTCATTGCGGGGCGGCCCGTTCGCCCGTAGAACACCGGCCATGAGAAGACGGATCGTCATGTCCATGCTCGTCGGGGCGACCCTCGTGGTGAGCGCGCTCTTCGGCACGGCAACCCCGGTGGCCCAAGCAGCCGACGTACCCGCCGAGTTCGGAACCGACTGGCACGACCCGGTCACCGCGGCACCACCCGTCGACCGGCCGCACAGCAGGTCCTGCCAGGTCACCCTCGCCGACGCCCGGTTCCGCGACTTCACGCCCTACCGGGGCGCGTACACACCCCCCGAGGGCTGCGGCGACCGCTGGAGCAAGGTGGTCCTGCGCCTGGACGGCAAGGTGAAGGGCCGTCAGTACGACCGGCTCGGCTATCTGCACGTCGGCGGGGTCGAGATCCTGCGCACCTCCACGCCGGAGCCCTCGCCCGACGGCATCGCGTGGCACGTCGAGAAGGACGTCACCCGCTACAGCGCCACCTTCCGGGCCGCCCAGGACGTCGAGATGCTGATCGGCAACGTCGTGGACGACACGTACACCGGCGTCATCGACGTCCACGTCACGCTGACCTTCTACGCGGGACGCCCCACGGCTCCGGCCCCCGACCGCGTCCTCACCCTCGCCGACACGCCCGCCGGCACGACCCTCACCACCCCGCGCAACAGCGAACGCGTCGTCGCCGAGGTGTACGCGACCGGCTCGGGCGGTGGCTGCGAGGAGTTCTGGTACCTGACCGTCGCCGACCCGGCGCCGTACTCGTGCAAGGCCGACCGCGGCCCGTACCGCGAGGTGCAGATCAGTGTCGACGGCCGGCTCGCCGGTATCGCTGCGCCGTTCCCGAACGTCTGGACGGGCGGCTGGTCCAACCCCTTCCTCTGGTACGTCGTCCCGGCCCCGCGCGCCTTCGACGTCCGGCCCGTCGAGTACGACCTCACGCCCTTCGCCGGCCTCCTCAACGACGGCCGCCCGCACCGCGTCGAGGTGTCCGTCGCCGGCGTGCCCGCGGGCCGGCCGGGCTGGAGCGCGCCGGTGAACGTGCTCGTCTGGCAGGACGCGCACCGCGCCCATGTGCCGGGCGCGCTCACGGAGGACCACGCGACCGGCCTCGCCGACTCCTCCACCTTCACCCCTGGCGCGGAGAACCGCGTACGCACCGAGGCAGGGCACCGGCTCACCGTCTCCGGATACCTGGACACCTCGCACGGCCGCGTGACCACGACCGTCACCCGGACGCTCGCCCACACCTCCGTCCACCGCTGGACCGACGGCGAGGCGGTGGACGGGCTCGACGCGACCTGGACCGACGACGAGGCGGTCGGTGTCGCCGGCCACGGCCCCGCGCTGACGACCCGCACGCACCGGACGTACACCATGAACGGCGCCACGACGCTGGGCGCGGACGACCGGCTGCGCACCGTGCTGACCCTCGGCGACCGGGCGTCGGCGGTCACACGCGAAGGCGGCCGGCGCACCGCGTGGTCACGGCTGGACGACACCTACAGCGGCGACGCCACGTACACGGTCAACGTCCCGCGCGACCAGCGGCACGCGGTCGGCACATCGGCCGAGCGCTACCGTCTCCTCGGCTCGGACGGCTGCTACGACCGTTCGCTGACCACGGCCCAGGGGGTGCTGACGGAGGATCGCAGCCGCTGCTGAGACGCGTGGTGCGGGGCGCGTCCCCCGTGGACTGAGCCGCGGGGGCGGGCTGGACGGGGGCCGCCGTCCCGCCGGAGGCGGACAAGGGGCCGTCGCCGTTCAGCAGCGCTGGGCGGTGTCCCCGTCGATCAGGGTGTCCAGCAGGACGCCGAGCACCTGGCGCTCCTTCTCCGTCAGCGGCGCCAGCATCTCCTCGGCCGCCGAACGGCGGGCGCCGCGCAGTTCGCGCAGCGTCGCGCGCCCCTCGTCCGTCAGCTCGATCCGGGTCACGCGGCGGTTCGCCGGATCCGGCACGCGCCGCACCTTGCCGCTCGCCTCCAGCCCGTCCACCAGCGTCGTCACCGCGCGGGGCACGACCTCCAGGCGCTCGGCGAGGTCGGCCATGCGCGGAGGTGAGCCATAGTGCGCGAGGGTGCGCAGCAGCCGGGACTGCGCCGGGGTGACGCCCAGGTCACGCTGTTCCAGATGGCGCTTCTGGATGCGGTGCACCCGGCGGGTGAGCCGCAGCAACTGCTCGGCGAGCAGGCCGTCGGGATCGGGGGTGGTCATGCGGGAACAATATCAGGATGCCGTTCATTGTGAGTATAGGTAACAATGAGCTACGATCCGTTCCGTCGCCGTCGGCCGACTCCTGACCGGCGCCCGCCCACCCCGTAGGAGCCCATGCACCCCGACCGTGAACCTTCCTGGACCCCACCTGCCGACGCCGGCGAACAGCCCCGGCAGGTGCGCCGCATCCTGCGGCTCTTCCGTCCCTACCGCGGGCGGCTGGCCGTCGTCGGCCTGCTCGTCGGCGCCTCGTCGCTGGTCTCGGTGGCCACGCCGTTCCTGCTGAAGGAGACGCTCGACGTCGCCATCCCGCAGGGCCGCACCGGCCTGCTGAGCCTGCTCGCGCTCGGCATGATCCTCAGCGCCGTCCTGGGCGGCGTCTTCGGCGTGCTGCAGACCCTGATCTCCACCACCGTCGGCCAGCGGGTCATGCACGACCTGCGCACCGCGGTCTACGGCCGCCTGCAGCGCATGTCGCTGGCCTTCTTCACCCGCACCCGCACCGGCGAGGTGCAGTCCCGCATCGCCAACGACATCGGCGGCATGCAGGCCACCGTCACCTCCACCGCCACCTCCCTGGTGTCCAACGCCACCAGCGTGGTCGCCACGATCGTCGCGATGGTCGCCCTGGACTGGCGGCTGACCATCGTCTCCCTGCTCCTGCTGCCGGTGTTCGTGTGGATCAGCCGCCGCGTCGGCAACGAACGCAAGAAGATCACCACCCAGCGACAGAAACAGATGGCCGCGATGGCGGCCACGGTCACCGAGTCGCTCTCGGTCAGCGGCATCCTGCTCGGCCGCACCATGGGCCGCTCCGACTCGCTGACCGGGTCCTTCGCGGAGGAGTCCGAGCGCCTGGTCGACCTGGAAGTGCGGTCGAACATGGCCGGGCGCTGGCGCATGGCCGTGATCTCGATCGTCATGGCCGCGATGCCCGCCGTCATCTACTGGACCGCCGGCCTCGCCCTCCGGTTCGGCGGCCCCGAGGTCTCCCTCGGCACCATCGTCGCCTTCGTCTCGCTCCAGCAGGGCCTGTTCCGTCCGGCCGTGAGCCTGCTCGCGACCGGCGTGCAGATCCAGACCTCGCTGGCGCTGTTCCAGCGCATCTTCGAGTATCTGGACCTGCCGGTCGACATCACCGAGCGGGAGCGGCCGGTCCACCTCGACCAGATCAAGGGCGAAGTCCGCTTCGAGGACGTCGAGTTCCGCTACGACGACAAGGGCGGCCCCGTCCTCGACGGCGTCGACGTCACCGTGCCGGCCGGCGGCAGCCTCGCCGTCGTCGGCCCGACCGGCGCCGGGAAGTCCACACTCGGCTATCTGGTGCCCCGCCTGTACGACGTCACCGGTGGCCGTGTGACCCTGGACGGCGTCGACGTCCGCGACCTCGACTTCGACACCCTCGCCCGCGCGGTCGGCGTCGTCTCGCAGGAGACGTACCTGTTCCATGCCTCGGTCGCCGACAACCTGCGCTTCGCCAAGCCCGACGCCACCGACGAGGAACTGCACGCGGCGGCCAAGGCGGCCCAGATCCACGACCACATAGCGGCGCTGCCCGACGGCTACGACACCATCGTCGGCGAACGCGGCCACCGCTTCTCCGGCGGCGAGAAGCAGCGCCTCGCGATAGCCCGCACCATCCTGCGTGACCCGCCGGTCCTCATCCTGGACGAGGCGACGAGCGCACTCGACACCCGCACGGAAGCCGCCGTGCAGGAGGCCATCGACGCGCTGTCGGCCGACCGTACGACGATCACCATCGCGCACCGCCTGTCCACGATCCGCGGCGCCGACCAGATCGTGGTGCTGGACTCCGGCCGGGTCGCCGAACGCGGCACGCACGAGGAACTCCTGGAGCGGGGCGGCCGGTACGCGGCCCTGGTGCGCCGGGACGCGCGACTGCAACCCGCCAACTGAACGCGCGACCGCGACCGACAAGCGGAATATATGCCGGGTTTGCGAGGATACGCGTATTAACGTGCCCGCATGCAGACGAACACTCCGTCACGGATCAGGACCCGACTGACACGCCGCGGCAGACTCGCCGTCCTCGTGACCGGCGCCGTCATGGCCGGCACCGCCGTGGCGGTGCCGCTGCTGACACTGGCAGCCGGTCGCGAGCAGACCAAGCCGGCCACGCTGGTCATCCCGGAGGGCTGGCGCGCGAACCAGATCTACGACGCGATCGACAAGGCGCTCAAGCTGCCCCCGGGCAGCACCCGCGCCTCCCTCGGCAAGGCCGCCCTGAAACTGCCGAACGAGGCCGGGGGCAACCCCGAGGGCTATCTCTTCCCGGCGACGTATCCCGTCCGGAAGGGAGCGACGCCCGAGTCCATGCTGCAACTCATGATCGACACCGCGGACCAGAAGTTCAACGCCGCGCCCGTCGCGGCGGGCGCCCAGCGCAACGCGATGAACGTCTACCAGGCGGTCACCATCGCCAGCATCGTCCAGGCCGAGGCCTCCACGAAGGCGGACATGGGCAAGGTCGCCCGGGTCATCCTGAACCGGCTGAACAGCGGAATGCCGCTGCAGATGGATTCGACCCTCCACTATGCGCTGAACCGCAACACCGCCGACACCAGCCAGAGCGACACCCAGACGGAGAACCCGTACAACTCCTACCAGCGCATGGGCCTGCCGCCCACGCCGATCGACAACCCCGGCGAGGACGCGATGCGCGCCGCCCTCAACCCGACGCCGGGCGACTGGCTGTACTTCGTCACCATCGCGCCCGGGGACACCCGCTTCACCGCGGACTACAACACGCACCTGCGGAACGTGGCCGAGTTCAACGCCCTCCACCAGAACGCGGGGACGGCCCAGCCGTCCGGTGACGGCCCGCCGGCGCCTGCGTCCGCGCCCTCCAGCCCGCAGTCCGCGCTCCGCTGACCCGGCGCAAGGTCACGCGGCGACCGGTTCCCCGGCGAGCAGCCGCCTGATGTCCCGGACGGCCGCGCGCCCGGCCCGGTTGGCCCCGATGGTGCTGGCCGAGGGGCCGTAGCCGACGAGGTGGATCCGCGGATCGGCGACCGCGCGCGTACCGTCCACCCGGATGCCGCCGCCCGGCTCGCGCAGCCGCAGCGGAGCGAGATGGTCGAGCGCGGCCCGGAACCCGGTCGCCCACAGAATCACATCGGCGAACACCTGCCGGCCGTCCCGCCACGCCACGCCGTCCGGAGTGATCCGGTCGAACATCGGCCGCCGGTCCAGGACCCCGTCCGCGAGACCCTGCCGGACGGCGTCGTTCAGCGGCAGCCCGGTGACCGAGACCACACTGCGCGGCGGCAGCCCCTGACGCACCCGCTCCTCCACCAGCGCGACGGCCGCACGACCCGCGTCCTCGTCGAACGGGCCCTCGCGGAAGACCGGGGGCCGCCGGGTGACCCAGGTGGTCGCGGCGGCGTACGGCGCCAGCTCCAGCAGGTGCTGGGTGCCTGAGGCACCCCCGCCGACGACCACGACCCGCTGCCCGGCGAACTCCTCGGGACCGGCGTACTGCGCGGTGTGCAACTGCCGGCCGCGGAAGGTCTCCTGCCCGGGGTAACGCGGCCAGAACGGGCGGTCCCAGGTGCCGGTCGCATTGATCAGCGCCCGCGTCGACCAGGTGCCGTCCGACGTCTCCACGAGCAGCCGCCCGCCGGTGCCCTCGCGCACCGCGCGCACATCCACGGGCCGCCGCACCCGCAGGCCGAAGGCGCGCTCGTACCGGTCGAAGTACTCCCGGACGACCTCGGCCGACGGCCGCGCCGGGTCGGCGCCGGTCAGCTCCATGCCGGGCAGTGCGTGCATGCCGTGCACCTTGCCGAAGGTCAGCGAGGGCCACCGGAACTGCCAGGCGCCGCCCGGCCCGGGGGAGTGGTCGAGGACGACGAAGTCGCGGTCCGGCTCGAAGCCGGTGCGCCGCAGGTGATAGGCGGCGGCCAGACCCGCCTGACCGGCACCGATGACGACGACCTCGACCTCGCGTACTTCGTTCACGCCTGGGGCAACAGCGGGCCGCGCACGGATCTTCCCCGCTGCTCAGCCCTTGGCCGCAGTCGTCGACGGCGGCAGATCGCCGTTGTACCGCGGGTCCGTGAAGTCGGCGAAGTCGACCTTCCTCGGGATGAGCTTCAACTCGGTGAACGCGTCGGCGATCCGCTGCTCGGAGGCGACCAGCTGCTTGTCGACGGCGACCGGGACACGGGTGGAGTTGGTGCGCTTCACGGAGGCCAGCGCCACCTCGTACGGCAGCCCGGTGTCCTTCGCCCACACCTTGGCCCACTCCTCCTGGTGGTCGTACACCCAGGCCGTGGCCCGCCGCAGCCGCGCCAGATAGTCCTTGATCGCGGCGGTCTTCTTCGGGTCCTTCAGCGCGGCCGGCGCGGCGACCTGGAAGGTCAGGCCGTTGGTGATGCCGTCGCCCGTGGTGAGCACCCGGCCCTGCCGGGCCTGGAGGATCTGCGAGGTGTACGGGTCCCAGACCGCCCACGCGTCGACCTTGCCGGAGGTGAAGGCGGCGAGCGCGTCGGCGGGCTGGAGGTACTTGACCTTGACGTCGGCGAAGGTCAGCCCGGCCGCTTCGAGAGAGGCGACCAGCTGGTAGTGCGCGGAGGAACCCTGCGCCACGGCGACGGACCTGCCCTTGAGCTGCCGCGGACCGGTCAGCTGCGAGCCGTTCGGTACGAGGATGGTGTCGCCCTTGGAGGTACCGTGCCAGGCGGCGACGACGGTGATCTTCGAACCGGCGCCGGCCGCGAAGACAGGCGGGGTGTTGCCGACGCCGCCGATGTCGACGGCCTTCGCGTTCACCGCCTCCAGCAGCGGCGGCCCGGAGGTGAAGGTCGACCACTTGATCTTGTAGTCCAGGTTCTTCAGCTCTCCGGCGGCGCGCAGGATGGCCTCCGAACCGCCCTTCTGGTCACCGACGTTCAGCGTGACGGAGCCCTTTCCGTCGATGTCGGCGCCGGTCTGGGCGGACGAGTTCCCACCGCAGGCGGTGAGCAGGAGCGCGAAGGGCAGGATCAGCGCGGCGGGGACGAGGTGTCGTCGCATGACGGTTCCGTTCGTGTGCGTGGGCGGGCGTTCAGGCGGCTGCGGCGGCGGTGCCGACGCCGAGCCGTTCCAGCAGTCGCGCGCGGAGGGCGGCGAACCGGGGGTCGGTGATCTCACGGGGCCGGTCCAGGTCGATGCGCTGCTCGTGGGCGATCCGGCCGCCGTCCATCACGAGGACGCGGTCGGCGAGCAGCACCGCCTCCTCGACATCGTGCGTGACCAGCAGCACCGCGCAGCCCCGGCGCTGCCACACCTCCCCGACCAGGCGCTGGGCCCTGATCCGGGTGAGCGCGTCGAGGGCGCCGAACGGCTCGTCGAGCAGCAGCAGATCGGGTTCGCGCACCAGCGCGCGAGCGAGGGAGGCGCGCTGGGCCTCGCCGCCGGACAGGGTCTTCGGCCACGCGCCGACGCGATGACCGAGGCCGACCTCGTCCAACGCCCGCTGGGCGACGGTCCGTTCGGGGCGGCCCGGCAGCCCGAGCAGGACGTTGCGCCACACCTTCTTCCAGGGCATGAGCCGGGGTGCCTGGAAGGCGACGGCCCGGCGGCGCGGGACCAGCGCCGTGCCCTCGATGTCCCGGTCGAGGCCCGCGAGGATGCGCAGCAGGGTGGACTTGCCGCAGCCGCTGCGCCCGAGGAGCGCGACGAACTCGCCGGGTGCGATGTCGAGTCGGAGGTCGTCGATGACCGCGCGGCCGTCGAAGGAGCGGGTCAGCCCCTCGACATGGACCGCGGGCCCGGTCACCGTCCGGTGAAGGTCGGTCGCCATTGCAGCAGCAGCCTTTCGAGGGAGCGGACGATGAAGTCGGCGAGCAGGCCGAGGAAGGCGTAGACGATCAGGCAGACCACGATCACGTCGGTCCGCAGGAAGTCCCGCGCCTGCACCATCAGGAATCCGATGCCGGCGTCGGCGTTGACCTGCTCGGCGAAGACGAGCGCGAGCCAGGAGATGCCGAGCGAGTACCGCAGTCCGGTCAGCGCCCCGGGGAGCGCCCCCGGCAGCACCACGTGCCGTACCAGCCCCCATCGGGACAGCCCCAACGACTCACCGGCCTCGATGAGCTGGCTGTCGACCCCACGGATGCCGGCGTAGACGTTGAGATAGAGCGGGAAGGTCACGCCGAGCGTGATGATGGCGATCTTCGGGGTCTCGCCGATGCCGAACCAGATGATGAACAGCGGGATGAGACCGACGAACGGCACTGTGCGCAGCATCTGCACCGGCGCGTCCACCAGGTCCTCGCCGATCCGGAACAGCCCCGAGAGCAGGGCGAGTCCGGTGCCGGTCACCGTGCCGAACAGCAACCCGAACGCGACGCGCCGAAGGGAGGTCCCCATGGCCGACGGCAGCGAACCATCGGCGATCAGATCCCAGCCGACCCCCGCGATCCGGCCCGGGGAAGCGAGCACGTCGGCTGCCAGCACGCCGGTGGCGCTGAGGAGTTGCCACAGGGCGAGCAGCAGGAGGGGGCCGGTGGTCCGGCGCAGCCAGCGGGGGATCCGGGTGCGGCGGGTGGAGGCGGGGACGACGGGCTGGAGGGCGGGGGGTGCGGGACTGGAAGCTTCCGTGGCGGAGGCTTGCGACTTGGATATACCCGAAATGTCGGGCTCGGGGGAGTTGGGTGGGGCATGGGTGATGCTCATGAATGCTCCACGGGGAGAGAGCGAGGGGTGGGGGAGGCGCGGCTCCGCGCGGTTACGTCATGTCCCGCTCAACAATGAGCGGGTCAGGGGTGACGTACGGACGCACGGGGGTAGGGCCAGGTATCCCGCAGCTGGGAAAGCCGCGAAGGGGAGGAGGAAGGGGCAAAGGGCGTCAGCGGCCGCGGTGACACGCGGCGGAGGCCACCCGCAGCAGGTCGATGTGACCGCGCGTGGTGAGCAGGGCTGAACGCAACATGCGGCTGTACGTAGCCAGATGGTGGCGCACGGGTCAACGGTGTCTCGTCTTGTGGACCACGTGTACCGGAATACGCGGGTGCCGCGGGGTGTGGGAACCGGCGTATGGGTCAGGATGAGGGCATGTCCGATGCCTTCACCACACGCGTGCTGAACGTCTCCACCGGCAGCCGGGAACGCGTCGTCGACCTCACCGCCGACTGCGAGGAATTCCTGCGGGAGGCGGCGGCCGGCCGCGACGGTCTGCTCAACATCTTCGTCCCGCACGCCACCGCCGGAATCGCCGTCATCGAGACGGGTTCCGGCAGCGACGACGACCTCCTCGCCGCCCTGCACACCCTGCTCCCCGCCGACGACCGCTGGCAGCACCGGCACGGCAGCCCCGGCCACGGCCGCGACCACGTCCTGCCCGCCTTCGTGCCGCCGCACGCGACCCTCCCGGTGATCGGCGGACGCCTGGAGCTGGGCACCTGGCAGTCGGTGTGTCTGGTGGACACCAACAAGGACAACCCCGACCGCCGCGTCCGGCTGAGCTTCCTCGGCTGAGCTTCGCCGGCTCACCGGATGGAGGCCGGCTCACCGGATGGACACGGTCCCGGTCACGAAGGACGAGCCCGGGAGCCCTCGGCCCGACCGGGCGTCGGCACCAGGCCGAGCCGCTGTGCGCGCAGCACCGTGCCGACGCGGTCGCGGGTACCCAGCTTGCGGTAGATGTTCTCCACGTGCTTGTGCACCGTACGGACCGAGATGCCGAGACGGCGGCCGATCGCGTCGGCGGTGAGCGCGTCCGTGAGCAGCAGCAGGACGGCGGTCTCGCGCGGGGTCAGCGCGCAGTCCGCCGCCCGCTGGTCCGGCGCGCCGGCCGGGCCGAGCGCCCGCCGCCACTCCTCCAGCAGCTGCCGCTGCCGCTCGACCGCCGCCAGCAGCGGCTGCGCGCGCTCGGCGACGGCCAGGTGGTCGTCGCCGAAGTCCGTACCGGCGCGGTACACCAGACACCCGGTGATCGGGGCGGCGTTCCCCGGCAGGGGCACGCCCAGCACATGATCGACGTCCAGCACCTCGCGGAGCAGACGGGCCATGGGGCTGGAGGGCCAGGTACGGCCCGCCGCCCGCTGCGCGCTGACCGGTCTGCGGTCGGTTCCGGCCGCGTAGTGACCGGCGAAGGGATAGCCCGCCCGCAGCACGCCCAGGTCGGCGTCCCCGAGCCCGGCCAGCTCAGCGGCGGCGGCGTCGGGCACCGTGCCGATCGTGCCCTCGCTCTCGCTCCACTCGTCCAGCTTGTGGATGACCGCCTCGCCGCCGCACACGTCCGCCAGCGTGCCGGCCAGCATCGGCCACAGCCGCTCGGGTTCCCGCTCGTGCAGTGCCGCCACGGCGACGGCCGTCATGCGCTCGTAGGCCTTCTCCAGCAGCACGGGTTCCTCTCCGGTTGCCTTGCGTACCCGTCCTCCCCGTCGGCGTACGCAGTTGTACGCATATCCCTGCGGTCCCCGGTTGTCGCACACTTCAACCCGGCGACACCGGCCTGCTCGGCACAGCGTGTCCGAGGGGGCCGCCGGCACGGGGGAACGGCGGCCCGTCCGGTGTCGCCCTCTGCGTGCCCGTTCCTCGCCTGGCCGGCCGTTCGACCGACAACGGACGACGCCCCCCGGGCGGAGCCGGAGGGCGTCGGGACGGGCGGACGGATCAGCCGCGCTCGGCGCCGCTCTCCGCCCTCTCCGCCTTCTCCTTCTTCAGGTTCTTGAGCCGCGCGGCCTCCTTGCGGACCTCCGCCTGGGTGGCGCGCTCCTTCTCCAGCCATTCGGGCCGCTCCTGCCGGAGCGCCTCGATCTGCTCGGTGGTCAGCGCCTCGGTGACCCCGCCCCGGGCGAGACCCGCGATGGACACGCCCAGCCTGGCGGCCACCACCGGACGCGGGTGGGGACCGTTGCTCCGCAGCTCGCGCAGCCACTCGGGCGGGTTGGCCTGCAACTCGTTCAGCTCGGCGCGCGTGACCACACCCTCCTGGAAGGAGGCGGGGGTGGCGGGGAGGTACACACCCAGCTTCTTCGCCGCGGTAGCGGGCTTCATCGTCTGGGTGCTCTGCTGCGACTTCATGTCGTCAAGGGTATCGGCCGCGTGCGGGAGGGCCGACCACGGCCGGTGACGACGGCCTCGGTGGCGGGCTGTGCCGGAGCGCAGGTGGCGCCTGCCGGCGAGGCCTGGTGGGGATCGGTGCCGGAGCGGAGGTGTGCTCCTGTCCGGCGAGGCCTGGTGGGACCGTGACGGCGAGCCCGTGTCGGCTGCGCGTATCAGCGGCCCGTGCCGACGACCCGTGGCGGGGGGTTCCGGCCGGGCCGGTAACCTGGCCTGATGACAGGCTCGGAGGATTCACCGTCGTTCCGGCTCGCGTACGTTCCCGGAGTGACGCCCGCCAAGTGGGTGAGGATCTGGAACGAGCGCCTGCCCGACGTCCCGCTCACCCTCGTCCAGGTCCCGCCCGCCGAGGCGCCCGAGGTGCTGCGCGCCGGCGAGGCCGACGCGGGCTTCGTCCGGCTGCCGGTCAACCGTACGTTCTTCAGCGCGATCCCGCTCTACACGGAGACCACGGTGGTCGTCGTCCCCAAGGACCACCTGATCACGGCGGCGGACGAGGTGACGCTGGCCGATCTCGCCGACGAGGTGCTCTTCCACCCCCTGGACGACGTCTTCGACTGGGAGGCGCCGCCCGGTGAACCGGCCTTCGAGCGGCCCGCCACGACCGCGGACGCCGTCGAACTGGTGGCGGCGAACGTCGGCCTCCTGATCGTCCCGCAGTCCCTCGCCCGTCTGCACCACCGCCGGGACCTCACCTACCGCCCGGTCGTCGACGCCCCCCAGTCGAGCGTCGCCCTGTCCTGGCCGGAGGAGGCCACCACCGACCTGGTGGAGGAGTTCATCGGCATCGTGCGCGGACGCACGGTCAACAGCACCAGGGGTCGTACGGCGGTGAAGGCCTCGGCCGACGAGCAGGGCAAGCGCTCGGACCAGGGCGGCGCCCGCCCGACAGCAGCGGCGAAGTCGCAGGCCAAGTCGTCCGGCAAGCCGTCGGCGAAGTCCTCGGGCAAGCAGGCCGGCCGCACGGCACGCGCCCGAACGGGTGGCGGGGGCAAGCCGGCCAAGCGGGGGAAGCCGCGCCGGAGGTCGTGAGGCGAGTGCCCGCGGCCAACGCCGCCGACGCGCATGGTGCCGTCTGTGCTCTCGGCGCGCTCGGTGCTCTCGGCGCGCTCCGTGCCGAGCACTCCGCGCTCTCGCCGGCCCCCTCGCGGGTCTCTCACCGCAGACCGCGCGCCCGTCCCCTCACGAGCCGGGCCGCACCCCCTCCACGGCGCCCCCCTCCTCCCATCCCCGCCCGACCGGCTCCACGGCCTTCTCCGGTTCCGGGCGCACGTGGCGTTCGCGCAGATCGGCGACCGCGAGCACGAGTGCGACCAGGATGATCCCCGCGACGGCGAGCAGCCCGAGCTGGAGTGCCGTGTCGGCGCGGCCGTGATTGGCGAGGTGGGCGAAGTACACCGCACCCACCACCGCGATCCCGGCCGCCGAGCCGACGCGCTGGCCCGTCTGCAGGACGCCACCGGCGGCGCCGGCCCGGTGCACCGGGACGCGGGTGAGGGTGAGGGTGGTGTTCGGGGAGACCGTCAGGCCGGATCCGATGCCGCCGACGAGCAGGGGCAGCGCCGACGCCCATCCCACGTTCCGTCCGGGTACCAGCTCCACCGCCGCCACCACCCCGAGCACGCCCAGTGCCACCCCGGCCAGCCCCATGACGACCAGCTTGCGGCCGAAGCGCACCACCAGCCGGCCGCCGATGGCCGCGCCGGCCGCCGAGGCCGCTGCGAAGGGGAGGACCGTGAGCCCCGACGCCAGCGCGCTGTATCCCACGCCGTTCTGGAGGTACAGGGCGTAGAGGAAGAAGACGGTGGTGAAGCCCGCGAAGTAGCTGAGGCTGATCAGGGCGCCGAGCGTGAAGGAGCGCAGGGAGAACAGCGCCAGGTCGACCAGCGGGGCCCGGCCGAGCCGCCCCTGCCGTCTCTCCCACGCCCAGAACGCGCCCAGCAGTACGAGGGCCAGCGGCATCAGCGCCCACTTCTCCCGGCCGGTCCACTGCTGCTCCTGGACCAGGGGCAGCATGAGCGCGAGCACGCCCGAGCCGAGGAGGAACACGCCGAACAGGTCGAACTCCTCGTGCTTCCCCGTCGCCGGGAGACGGGGCAGCAGCCGGAGGCCCGCGACGAAGGCGGCCACCCCGATCGGCAGATTGACGAAGAACACCCAGCGCCAGCCGTCGTCGGTGCCGGCGGCGTCGATCAGCAGGCCGCCCGCCAGGGGGCCCGCCGCCGTGGACACCCCGATGACGGTGCCGAGCACCCCGAAGGCCTTGGCCCGCTCGGAGCCCTGGAACATCTGCTGGATCAGCCCCGAGGTCTGCGGCGCGACGATGCCCGCCGCCGTGCCCTGGATCAGCCGGAACACCACCAGCCATCCGGTACTGGGCGCGAACCCGCATGCCGCCGAGGCGACCGTGAACAGGGCGAGCCCGAAGAGGAAGGCCTGGCGCCGGCCACGCATGTCGCCCAGCCGTCCGGCCGGGACCAGCGCCAGCCCGAAGGTGAGGGCGTACCCGGAGACCACCCATGCCTGGGTCGCCTCCGAGGCCCCCAGTCCGCGCTCCAGCGAGGGCAGCGCCACATTCACGATCGAGGTGTCGAGGAGCGAGATGAAGCCCGCTGCCAGACAGACCCCGAGCGCCTTCCACCGCCGCTCGTCGGGGGCGGTCCGGGCCTGTTCTGTGCTCATGGGGTCACGCTATGCAGTCATGGCCGTGCGCGCACGCCGGGAACGACCGTGCGCGTCCCCGGAACGGTGCCTTCCCCGCCTCCGGTCGCCTCACCTCCCGAGGCGGCTCAGGAGACGTACGACGCCCTTCGCGCCGTACGCACCACGGCCTCGCCGTCCGCACGCCCCAGCCGCCCGTCGGCGACCCAGGCGTCCACGGTCTTCCCCACGTGCACGACCAGCGCCCCCTTGCTCCGAAAGGGCGCCGCCGCCCACACCGCGTCCAGCAGGGTGGTCCCGTCGGGGCGGACGGGGTTGGCCACGCCGGAGTCGAGGCCGCCGAACACCAGCCGGGGCTCGGAGCGGCGGACGTAGGCGTGCGTCGGGTCCTCGGTCCCTTCCAGGAAGGGGACGAACTCGGTGCCGCGCAGGGTGAAGTGGAGCGGGGAACCGGGCACCGGGGTCAGGGAGGGCAGCAGATCGCCGGAGAGCGCCGCGTTGCCGTACAGGCCGGCCTCCAGGTAGGTGGTGGCGGCGCCGCGGCCGACCAGGTTGACCGGGCCGTAGAACAGGGCTTGCAGGGACGGGTCGTCCGGGGTCGGCTCGGTCCGCAGCCGGAACGGCATGCTCACCCGGACCGTGTCCCCGGCCCGCCAGGTCCGGGAGAGGGTGAAGTAGCTGCCGGGCACCGGGGTGCCCTCCGCCGCGCGCCCGTTGACCGTCACCCGGAACCCCGCGGTCGCCCACGCGGGCACCCGCAGCCGCAGCGCGAAGGAGGCACTGCCCCCGCCGATGGTGAGCGTGCTGCCCTGCTCCTCGGGGAAGCGGGTGCGCTGGGTGACCGTGACGCCGTGCTCGGCCCAGGTGAGCGTGGAAGGGCTGTAGAGGTTCACGTACAGGCAGCTGCCGTCGGCCGCGGCGAAGTACACCGAGTCCTGGTACTTCGTGGCGCTCTCCATGCCGGTGCCCTCGCAGCAGGTCGTGCCCTGCTTGGGCGTGTAGTCCCGGACGTGCCCGGGCGTCAGCCCGATGAAGTAGGTGACCAGCGGCTTCTCCGCGTCCGGCTTGTCCTGCTTGCTGCCGAGCACCTGGTTGTACAGGGCACGCTCGTAGTACTCCATGTAGGCCGCGTCCGGCTCGTGCAGGAACAGCGCCCGGCTGAGCTTCAGCATGTTGTACGCGCAGCAGGTCTCGGCGGTCGTCGCGGTGATCGTGCCGGCGATGACGTCCCGCGCCTTCCAGAACTCGCCGGTGCTGGTGCCGCCGATGCCGTACATGCGGTGGGGTACGACCATCCGCCAGAAGTTCTTCGCGGCGGTCAGGTAGCGCTGCTCGCCGGTCGCGTCGTACAGCCGGACCAGGCCCGTGAAGATCGGGATGTGCTGGTTGGCGTGCAGTCCGTCGAGCACGTCGGTTCCGGCGGCGCACGCGTCGATCAGCCGGTCCAGGTCGAACAGCCGGGCCAGCGCGAGGTGCTCCGGCTTGCCGCTGCGGTCGTGCAGATCGCAGATCGCCTCGACGATCCCGCCGTACTCGCCGCTGGAGAAGATCCCCCACATGCGCTGCAAGGTCGCCGCGGGCAGCCGGGACAGCCGCGCGTACATCCAGTCGCCCATGCCCGAGGCCAGGTCCAGCGCCCGCGCGTCGCCGGTGGCGAGGTGGGCGTCCAGCAGGCCGCGCAGGATCTTGTGCGCCGTGTAGTACGGCGCCCAGACCCTGGTGTAGTCGCTGCCGGTCATCGACTCCAGCTGGACGAACTGCGTCTCCGGGTAGGCGGCGAGGAACCCGGGATGGCTGGGGCCGCCCCAGGTGCGGCGCAGGGTGGCGGCCAGGCCGCGCCCGGAGGAGTCGGCGAAGCGGGAGCCGGACGTCTCGTCGAGCCGGTACGACACCAGGTCGCCGGGACCGGCGGAGGTGCCGGCCGCGCGGGCGCCCTGGAGTTCGGTGATCTCCGCGGCGCTCAGTACCCGCGACCAGACCTGGAACTCCGCGAGGCCGCCCGCGAACACCGGGTCGGCGGCGTAGTGCGAGCGGCCCAGCCAGTGGTCGGCGAGGCTGCCCAGGGCCGCCGGGGTGAGCGTCATGGCGGTGTTGCGGGCCACGGCGGTGCCGTCGACGTAGAGGGTTCCGGTGCCGTCGCCGAGCGTCACGGCCAGGTGGCTCCACCGGCCCAGCGGCAGCGGAGCCGTCCCGTTCAGCCCCTGCTCGCCGCCCGCGCCGGATGTGGTGACGGCGAACCTCGGCACCCCGGCGGCATTGCGCACGGCGAGGTAGAGGTACCGGGTGGTGTCGTCGCCGAAGTCCAGCACCCGCGCCCAGTTCGCGTCGTGCCCGGGCTTCACCCAGACGGACAGCGTGACGGCCGGGGCGCCGCCGAGCACCCCGCCGGGCAGGTCGACGTACTGGTTCGAGCCGCGCACCTGCTCGACGGCGGCCCCGAAGGGACCGCCCGCCGGCAGCACGGCCGGGTCCCGGCGCAGCGCCTCCCGCACCTCGGACAGCGCACCGATCACGGCCCGGATCCTGTCCCCGAACACCTTCTCGCCGGTGCTCGCGTACGCCTGCGCGAGCATGGTGAGGAAGTGCCCGGTGTAATGCCCGCGCAGATTGCCGTTGGCCTCCCCGTCCAGCCCCTCCCACCCGCCGGGCGCCACCGCGCCGCCCGTGTCCAGCCCCGCGTTGGCCCGGAAGACCTGGAGCAGCCGGTTCACGTCGTAGCCACGGGCGTGGTCGAGCATCAGGGCGCGCTTGCCGGCGAAGAGCCCCGGGTCGAGGGTGACGTCACCCAGGGCGAACGGCCGGAGCGTGGCGGCGGGCTCGGCCGCGGCGGCACCGCCGCGGGCGGAGACGCTCAGGCCGGTGGCCGCGGCGGTGAGTGCGGTCGCTCGGAGGAGGGTGCGTCGCGACAGAGGCGGGGCCATGTGCTCCTCGATTCCCATGGGTTCGATATGTCGAACGGTGTTCGGCAAGTCGCCCAGAAGATAGAGAAGGGGTGGAGGAGCGTCAACGATACTGACCGGTAGGGGAGTTGTTCAGCGGGCCGTGTCTCGCAGCCACGCGTACGCCGACCGCGCCGTGAACTCCGCCTGGCCGCCCCGCAGGAGCAAGGACGCGGTGCCGAACCCGGGGGCGTCGGCCTGGGCGGGGACGTACGGGACGGCCACGCAGCGCATGCCCGCCGCGTGGGCGGCGGCCGCCCCGGGGGCCGCGTCCTCCAGCACCACACAGTCGGCCGGGTCCGCGCCGAGCCGGCGGGCCGCCTCCAGGAAGACGTCGGGGGCGGGCTTGCCGCGGGGGACCTCGTCGGCCGAGACCGCCGTGCGCAGGAACGCGGCCAGGCCGGTGCCCGCCAGGATCGCCTCGATGGCCTCCGGGGAGGAACCCGACGCCACCGCCATCGGCACGTTCTCGGCGGCCAGCAGCTCCACGAACGCGCGCATCTCCGGGTACGCGCGCGTACGGGTGCGGGCCAGCTCCAGATAGCGGCGGTTCGTCGCGGCCAGCAGCTCCGCCGCCGAGGCGCGCAGGCCGTAGCGCTCCCGCCAGACCGTCACCGTCTCCCGGGTGCTGATGCCGACATAGCTCTCGTGGTCCGCCCAGGTGAAGTCCGGGACGCCGTGCTCGGCCAGGGTCTGCCGGCTCGCCTCGTAGTAGTTCGGCTCGCTGTCCACCAGCGTTCCGTCGAGATCGAAGATGACCGAGAGGGCGCCGAGATCGCTCATGGCGTCCAGGATGCCAAGCGTCAGGCGCGGGCCGCCCGGCCCACCGCCTCCACCAGGGGCAGCAGCCGGTACGGGACGCGCTCGCGCAGCGCCACCTCGGTGCGGGTGCGCACCACCCCCGGGAGGCTGATCAGCTTCTGGATCACGTCCTCCAGGTGGGCGTTGTCCCGGCCCACCACGCGCGCGAGCAGGTCTCCGCCACCGGTGATCGAGAAGGCCTCCACGATCTCCGGTACGGCGGCCAGCGCGTCCCCCACGTCGTCCAGGTGGCCCTGGGTGACCTCGATGTGCACGAACGCCAGCACCGGATGCCCGAGCGCGGCGGGCGACAGGGAGGGGCCCGTGCCGGTGATCACGCCGTCCCGTTCCATCCGGTCCAGCCGGGCCTGGAGCGTTCCGCGGGCCACGCCGAGGATGCGGGCGTACTCGCGCACGCTGGTGCGCGGCTGCTCCAGGAGCAGCCGCAGGATGCGGGTGTCGAGCGCGTCCACGGTCATGATGGACGACTGTACCAATGGTCCAGGTGATCCAGAGCCGCGTATGCCGTCCGACCTGGTCCGTTGGCATTCCGGTGAAGGCGCGTGCCGGACTGGTGCTGTGCCAATGGCTCAGCGATTCGCGTCACACTTGAGCCAGTGACCTCGGTGATGCTCTCATGGACGTGTCGATGGCGCTGCGGACCCCCGCGGCGCCTTTTCTGTGCCGGTGCACCCATGCACCCAGGGGAGGGCAGCAGTGCTGAAGAGGATGTTCGCGGCTCCGGACCCGGGACGGGCGCGGTTGCGCTTCGCCGCGCGGGCCGTCCTCGGCATCGGACTGGCGGTGGTGGTCTGCGGACTCGCCGGACACTCCCTCGCCGGTGCGGTCACCGGCGGCCTCGCCGCGCTGCTCGCCCTGTTCACCGTCACCGACCCGACCGTGCGCGGACAGGCGGTCACCACCGCCCTGCTGCCCGTCGTGGGCGTGCCGGTGCTCGCCGCCGCGGCCGAGCTGCACGACCATCCGGTCGCCCGCGACCTCACCTTCCTCGCCGTCGTGGGCGCCGGCGTCTACGCCCGCCGGTGGGGCCCGCGCGGGCACAGCCTCGGCGTGTTCGGCTTCATGACCTTCTTCGTGGCCCAGTTCCTGCACGCCGCCCCGGGACAGCTGCCCGAGCTGTACGCCGCGGTCCTGCTCTCCGTGCTCAGTGCGGCCGTCGTGCGCTTCGGCCTGTGGTGCTACGAGCGCCGGCTGCCCCCGGCCGCCGTACCGGCCCCGCCCGCCGGGACCGGGCTGGACCGGCTGACCACGCGGCAGGCCTTCCAGGCCACCGCGGGCGCCGGGTTCGCGCTCGTCGTGGGCCAGCTGGTGTCCGGACAGCGCTGGTACTGGGCGGTCGGCGCCACCTGGTGGATCTTCGTCAACACCGCCTCGCGCGGCGAGACGCTGGTCCGCGGCTTCCGTCGGGTCCTCGGCACGGTCATCGGCATCTGCCTGGGCTTCCTGATCGCCGTCCCGGTGCACGGCGCGCCCCTGCCGACGGCCGTCCTCGTCGCGGTCGCCGTGTTCGGCATCTTCTACACGGCCGCCGTCTCCTACACCTGGATGATGCTCTGGGTGACCCTGCTCGCCGAGTCCCTGTACGGCCTCCTCGGCGTCCTCAGCCCCGGACTGCTCGCGCTGCGGCTCGTCGAGACCGGTGTCGGGGCGCTCGGCGCCGCGCTCGCCGTCCTGTTCGTGCTGCCGGTCACCACGCACGCCACCACCGACGCCTGGATCCAGCGGGCCCTGCGCTGCGTGCACGCCTGCACGGCCGAGGCCGCCGCCCGCCTCGCCGGCTCCGCCACGGCCGACCCCGCGCCGCGCGTGGCCGAACTGGAGCAACTGCTCGGCCGGGTCCGGCTCTCGGTGGCTCCGCTGGTGCACCCGCTGAACCCGATGCCGGCGCGCAAGGCGCGGGCCCGCCGGGTCCTGGCGCTGCTCGACGACTGCGCCCGCGAGATCCGGGGCCTGGTCGCGGTCGCCGCCGACCCCGAGGCCTCCCACGACGCCCGCCTCGCCGCCGCCTGCTGGCGTGTCGAGGCCGCCGTCGAGGCCCTCACCGAGGGCCGCGCCGAACCCTTCCACCGCCCCGCCGAGCCGCCCGCCGAACCCGCCCTGGCGCATCTGCACGGCCTGGAACGCGCCCTCGCCGAACTCGCGGAGCCGCTGTGCGCGCCGTCGGGCTCCCGGCTGGTCGGGGCGTGACCGGAGCGGGGGCGCGCGAGAACTGAGCGCGCCCCCGCTCCGGAAGAAGTGCGCCGACTCCCGGAAGAACTGCCCTGCCACCCCGGCCCCTTGGTCTAGACCTCGGGTGATCGACTGCTACCGTCGGCCCCGGACCGGCTCGACGGGCTCGACCGAGAGGGGACAGCGGTGGCACAGGACGGCAGGGCGGGCAGGCGCCGGGCGTTCATCGGATCGTTCACGGCGGCGGGCGGCCCCGGACTGGTGACCGCCGAGGTCGCGCCGGACACCGGGGCGCTCACCCTCGTCTCCGCGGTGCAGGACGTACCCGACCCCTCCTATCTGGCCCTGTCACCGGACGGGCACACGCTCTACGCGGTCAGCGAGACGGCCGAGGGCGCCGTCGCCGCCTACCGCGTCACCGGCGACGGGCCGGAACCCGCCGGCCCTCCGGTGCCGGTGGCCGGCAGCGGCCCCACCCACCTCAGCCTGTACGACGGGCATGTGCTGACCGCCAACTACGGCTGCGGCAGCGTCACCGCCGTCCCCCTGCGCCCGGACGGCACGCTCGCCGGTGCGCCCTCCGGACGGCTCCAGCACACCGGCTCAGGACCGCACGACCGGCGCCAGCGCGGCCCGCACGCCCACCAGGTGCAGCCCGACCCCAGCGGGCGGTGGGCCGTCAGCGTCGATCTCGGAACCGACTCGGTACGCGTGTGCACGCTCGCGGACGGCAGCCCCGCCGTACACCGCGAGATCGCGCTGCGCCCCGGCTCCGGGCCGCGCCACCTCGCCTTCCACCCGGACGGCGAGCACGCCTACGTGGTGAACGAGCTGACCCCCACGGTCACGGTGTGCCGCTGGGACGCCGCGGGCGGCTCCCTGAAGCCGCTGACCGAGGTACCCGTGCTGCCCGGCGCACCCGCAGGCGACGCCCACCCCTCCGGGATCGTCGTCTCGCCCGACGGCCGCTTCGTGTGGACCGCGACCCGCGGCGAGGACGTCCTGTCCGTCCTCACCGTCGAGGCCGACGGGCTCCGGCTGACCGGCACGGTGCCCTGCGGCGGGCACTGGCCGCGCGCGCTGGCCGTACACGACGGCTTCCTGTACTCCGCGAACGAGCGCTCCGGCGACGTGACCTGGTTCGCCGTCGACAGGACGACGGGCGTCCCCCGCTACGACGGCTCCGTACGGGTTCCGGCGGCCTCCTGCGTGGTGTTCGGCTGAGCGCGGGGGCCCGAAGCGTGCTGGGACCCGAGCGCAAGGCGAAGGGCCCGCTCCGGGTGGGGAGCGGGCCCTGTGTCGTACAGGTGCCGGGTGGTCCGGGGGCCGGACGCCGGGGGCGTCAGCGGGCCGGTGCGCTCTGCGGTTGCTGCGGGGCGATGCCCAGCGCCGTCGTGTACTTGGCGAGCGCGAGCTTGCCGATCGCCGGGTACGCGCCGAGGGCCTCGGCCGTGGAGCAGCCGGCCTCCTCGGCGGCAGCCGCCAGCAGCGCCGGGTCGATCTCCGGGCCGATCAGATACGGCGCCAGGGCCAGCTGCTGCGAGCCGGCGGAACGCAGCTGCTCGGCCACGGAGGCGATGGAGCCCTCCTGGTCCAGGGCCGCGGCCATCACCGGCACGGCCAGGCGCGCGGCGAGCAGCATGCCGGTGATCCCGGCCGCCTGGACGGCGTCCTCGCCGCCCACGGAGGCCAGGATGATGCCGTCCGCGGCGGTGGCCACGGTGAACAGCCGGGCGCGGTCGGCACGGGCCAGGCCCGCCTCCGACAGCCGCACGTGCAGCGCCTCCGCGAGCAGCGGGTGCGGGCCGAGGACATCGGTCAGTTCGGCCGCGACGCGGCTGTCCATCACGGCCTGACGGATCTGGCGCAGCAGCGCGCTGTCCGGACCGGCCAGCAGCGGGACGACGACGGCGACCGGGCCGTCGGGCTCCTTGACTCCCTCGACCCCGGCGGCGACGGCCTGCTCATACCGGGCGGTGCGCTCCTCGGCGGCGCGCGCCAGCACGGAACGGAGCGTGGGGAACTCGGCGTCGTCCCCGTCCAGGTACCCGATCCGGGCGTCGAGGCCGGGCAGTTCGGAGCGGGCGATGCTCACGACCTCCTCGGCGAGGCTGCGCGTGGTGGTGCTGGGCACACCGGGCACCGCGAGGACGAGCGCGGGCGCGCCCTCGGGAGCCACCAGCGGTTCCGGACGGCGGTGCCGTCCGGGCTGGCGGGGTCGCGGCATTCGTACGGGCAGGCCGGACGCGGGTCCAGTGGGGGAGCTCATGGCGCCGCATGTTACTGGCTTGGTGGCCGCCATCGTTCGGGGAGGGTGCAGGTGAGCGCTATCCGTCCGGATTTGTCTGATGAGTTACGCCCGGAAGACGCGTGCGGCCGGCATGTGCCCGGGGCATGTGCCAGACCTCGTGGAGGCACCGGGACGGAACCGCCGGTCCGAGGCAGCGCGGAGCCGTGCCGGCCCCTCTCGGCCGGCACCTGCCGGGTCGCCCCTCCCGAAGAGGCCGTCGCTGCCTTCCCCTTCGGGTGCGCCGTCCGCCCGCGCGCCGGTGCGGTCACGGCAGACGCCAGTCCACCGGCTGCCCGCCCTGCTGGATCAGCAGGTCGTTGGCCCGGCTGAACGGGCGCGAGCCGAAGAAGCCGCGGTCGGCCGACATCGGTGAGGGGTGCGCGGACTCCACCGCAGGCAGACGGCCCAGCAGCGGACGCAGATTGCGGGCGTCACGGCCCCACAGGATGGACACCAGCGGCTTGCCGCGCGCCGCCAGGGCCCGGATCGCCTGCTCGGTGACCTCTTCCCAGCCCTTGCCGCGATGCGCGCCCGGGCTGCGCGGCGCGGTGGTGAGCGCCCTGTTCAACAGCAGCACGCCCTGCTCGGTCCACGGCGTGAGATCCCCGGTGGACGGCTGGGGGAGCCCCAGGTCGGTGTTCAGCTCGCGGAAGATGTTGATCAGGCTGGGCGGCAGCGGGCGCACATCGGGTGCCACGGAGAACGACAGGCCCACCGCGTGCCCCGGGGTGGGATACGGGTCCTGACCGACGATCAGCACCCGTACCTCGTCGAAGGGTTGCTGGAAGGCCCGCAGGACGTTCGGTCCGGCCGGGAGGTACGTGCGCCCCGCGGCGATCTCCGCGCGCAGGAAGTCGCCCATCTCGGCGATCCGTCCGGCGACGGGTTCCAGGGCCTTCGCCCAGCCCGGTTCGACGATTTCATGCAAGGGTCGTGGTGCCACGGGCGTCACCCTACTGCCGTACACCCGTCGGTGATCAACCGATGGCCGGAGCACGACAGCGGGCGGCGCCTCGCCGCTGCCCGCCTCCGCGAGAGGTCAGGCGAGGAGAGGTCAGCCGGTCACCGCCGCCCGCACGCACAGCACGTCCGGCAGATGCGCGGCCAGCAGCTGCCAGCTGTCGCCGTCGTCGGCCGAGGCGTACACCTCGCCGTTGCGGTTGCCGAAGTACACCCCGGCGGGGTCCGAGTCGTCCGTGCACAGGGCGTCCCGCAGGACCGTGCCGTAATGGTCCTCCTCCGGCAGCCCCTTGGACAGCGGCTCCCAGGTGCGGCCCGCGTCGGCCGTGCGGAAGACCCGGCAGCGGCGCCCGGCGGGCACCCGGTCCGCGTCGGCGTTGATCGGGAAGATGTACGCCGTGTCGCCCCGGCGCGGATGCGCGGCCGCCGCGAAGCCGAACGTCGACGGCAGGCCCTCGCCGATGTCGGTCCAGTGCGCGCCCGCGTCGTCGCTGCGGTACACCCCCCAGTGGTTCTGCAGATACAGCCGGTCCGGGGCGACCGGGTCTCTGGTGATCTTGTGTACGCACTGGCCGAACTCCGGGTTCGGATCCGGCAGGAACACCGCCGACACACCGGAGTTGGACGGCGACCAGCTCGCGCCGCCGTCTGTCGTACGGAACACGCCCGCCGCGGACACGGCCACCGTCACGGCCCCGGGGTCGCGCGCGTCGGTGAGTACCGTGTGCAGGCACTGGCCGCCCGCGCCCGGCACCCACTGCGAGCGGGTCGGGTGCTCCCAGAGCGGCCGGACCAGCTCGAACGTCTCGCCGCGGTCGTCCGAGCGGTACAGCGCGGCCGGTTCCGTGCCCGCGTACACCACATCGGGCTCGGCGGCGGACGGGTGCAGCTGCCAGACGCGCTCCAGGGAAGCGCCGGTCTCCTTCGGGAACCTCACGGCGGGCCGGGCCGGTTCGGTCCAGGTGCGGCCGAGGTCGTCGGAGTGGAACACCGACGGACCCCAGTGCGCGCTGTCACCGCCCGCCAGCAGCCGGGGCCGGGCGCCCCGGGTGTCGATCGCGACCGAATAGACCGCCTGCGCGTTGAAATACGGACTCTCGTCGAACTCCCAGGGGCCGTCGCCCCTGCGCCGCGCGATGAACAGGCCTTTGCGGGTGCCCACCGCGAGCAGTACCTCGGTCATGCCGATCACCTCCGGGACGCCGTCGTCCCGATAGCCGTCAGATATCGGCCAGTCTGCACCCCGCCACTGACACTCTCCCCCCGACTGTGTGTTCGCGCAGGTCACCGCCTGTGTCGCGGAGGTGCGGCGAAGATCGGCCGGTCCCGTTCCGGCATGCGCCTGCGCGAAAGCCGTGTCTCGTGCGACCGTCGGGGAGACGGCTCGTCGTGAGCAACGGAGCGATCTCCCGCGTATGGGAGGGCGGTCCGGCCGGTCGGTGCGCTCGTGAGGAGGATGCCTTGAAGGCGTTCCGTGGTCCGAAGGTGTGGCTGTGGCGCTGGCGGCGCAACCCGCTCAAACGCCGGGCCGACGTCGTGGAGGCCTGGGTGGTGCTCGGTGCCTGTCTGCTCACCGTCCTGGCCGGTGTGCTCGCCGGCCTCGCGGCGGCCGGCTCGGTGGAGCACGGACTCGCCCGGGAGCGGACCACCTGGCGGCCCACCGTGGCCCGGGTCGTCGCGCAGGTCCCGGGGAAGTCCCCGGCGCACAGCAGCCACGCCTCCGCCGGCGAACAGGTCTGGGCCGAGGTCCGCTGGACGGTCGCCGACGGCTCCGCCCACACCGGCCGGATCCGGGTGGAGCCGGGCAGCAAGCCCGGTACGCCGGTCACCGTCTGGACCGACCCGCAGGGCCATCTGGTCTCCCGCCCCACCACCGCCTCCGAGGCCGCGTTCCGGTCCACCCTGATAGGCCTCCTGGTCGGCGCGAGCACCGCCGCCGTCCCCTTCGTGGCGGGCCTGGCCGTACGGGGCCGACTGGAACGCCGGCGCATGGAGGCCTGGGACACGGAATGGGCCCGACTGGGCCCACAATGGGGCCGCATGGTGTGACCCGAAGGCGTCCGGTGGCGCCGGGGGTACGCGGGCCTGGCCGGGGCGAGGTTCCGGATGCCGTCGGCGGCCCGCTCCCACCACGGCGCGGGGAGCGGGGCCGGGCCGCAGCAGCGCCGCAGGACTCATCGACCCGCCGTCGCCGTCCCGCGTCCGGAGCAGACCGCGGACGCCCTCCCCACGCCCCGGCCGAACCACCGCCGGCGCCTCCCGGCACCTCCTCAGCGGTTCCTCGTCGTCCGGGCTGTCATGGCTGCCGTAGGCGCCCTCGTGGGCCGTGTGCCGGCGCGGGTGGGTCAGTTCGGCGGTGATCAGGTCGCGCGGCGGCGCGGCGGCCGGGCCCATCGTGGTCAGACACCGGGCGATCGGGCCACGGGCGCGGGGGTCAGCCGTCCACGCGGACCGGAAGACGGCCGGACCGGTTCGGGGTCCCCGGCGACGCGCCACAGCGCGCACCCGACCGGTATCCGCTCCCGCACCCGTCCGGACCGGGCGAGGCGGTGCAGCTCGGGCAGCGCGGGGCGCGCGGCCGGGCCCGGTCTGCCGAGCTGCCGGGCGGCGGCGCGCCGCCGCCCGGGTCGTCTCGCGTTCCGGCACGCGCGCGTGAAGGGGTCAGCTCCGGTCGGGCAGGGCGCGCTCCAGGATGGCGTCGAGGTCGGTTCCCGCGGGAAGGGTGCCGAACGCGTGGCCCCAGTCGCCGCCGAGCCGGCTCGCGCAGAAGGCGTCCGCGACCGGGTGCGGAGCGTGCCGGACGAGCAGGGAGGCCTGGAGCGCGAGCGCCATCCGCTCGACCAGCCGGCGAGCGCCCACCTGATCGGTTCCGGCCAGTTCGTGTGCGAGCGCGGCCACGGCCGAGTCGAGCCGGGCGTCCGCTCCGCGCGCGAGGGCGAGTTCGGCGAACAGGGCTTCCGCGGCGTCCGGTTCGCGGCCGAGGGCGCGCAGCACGTCGAGTGCGTTGACGTTGCCGGAGCCCTCCCAGATCGACAGCAGCGGGGCCTCCCGGTAGTGCCGGGGCATGCCGGAGTCCTCGACGTACCCGTTCCCGCCCAGGCACTCCAGCGCCTCGGCGGTGAAGGCCGGGCCCCGTTTGGTGACCCAGTACTTGCCGACGGCGGTGGCGATGCGCCGGAAGGCGCGCTCCCCGGCGTCCCCGCGCACCGCGCGGTCGGCCGCGCCGGACAGCCGCAGCGTGAGCGTCGTCGCCGCCTCCGACTCCAGCGCGAGATCGGCCAGGACGTTGCGCATCAGCGGCTGGTCGATCAGCCGGGCGCCGAACGCGCTGCGGTGCCGGGCGTGGTGCCCCGCCTCGACCAGCGTCTTGCGCATCAGGGTCGCCGAGGACATCACACAGTCCAGACGGGTGCAGTTGACCATCTCGATGATGGTCTTCACGCCCCGCCCCTCCGGCCCGACCAGCCAGGCCACGGTCCGGTCGAACTCCGGCTCCGAGGAGGCGTTGGACCGGTTGCCCAGCTTGTCCTTCAGCCGCTGGATGCGGAAGGTGTTGCGGCTGCCGTCCGGCAGGACCCGCGGCACCAGGAAGCACGACAGCCCTCCCGGGGCCTGCGCGAGCACCAGGAACACGTCGCACATCGGCGCCGACGTGAACCACTTGTGCCCGCGCAGCGTGTAGACCCCCGTCTCCCCGGTGGGGGTGGCCGTCGTGGTGTTCGTCCGGACGTCGGAGCCGCCCTGCTTCTCGGTCATGCCCATTCCGGCGAGCAGCCCGGGCTTCTCGGTGGGAACGCGCAGCCGGGGGTCGTACTCCCGGCTGGTGAGCAGCGGCTCGTACACCTTGGCGAGATCCGGCTGTGCGCGCAGGGCGGGCACGGCGGCGTACGTCATCGACGTGGGGCAGCCGTGTCCCGCCTCCGTGTGCCCCCACACCAGGCCGCCCGCCGTCCGGGCGACGTGCGCGCCCGGCCGGTCGTCGGCCCACGGGGCACCGGCCAGGCCCTCGGCGACCGCCGTCCGCATCAGGTGGTGCCAGCTGGGGTGGAACTCCACCTCGTCGACACGGTGGCCGTAGCGGTCGTGGGTGCGCAGCACCGGCTCATGCCGGTTCGCCAGCTCGCCCCACTCCTGCGCCTCCGCGCTGCCGGCGCGCGCCCCCAGCCGCCGGATGCCCTCCTCGGCCCACTCCGCGCCCTCCCGGCGCAGGCCCTCCAGCAGGGCCGGGTCGTCGGAGGCGTCGTAGGGGGCGAGCGGCGGGGGCTGGTTGGTCACGTCGTGCGTGGCGTACGGCTGGGACGGCGACGGCGGCTGCGACTGCCCGGAAATCGAGACCATAGCAGCATGTTGCACTCTTCCTGCGGCTGTAGCAATGATGCAATAAGAGAACGCACGTACAGTACGGGGCCATGCGCATGAACGTCTCAGCGGAGCCGGACGCGGATGCCGCCGGCCTGCGACCGCTGTCCGCCCGGTCGGTCGTGCTGAGCCTGCTCCTCGGCGTGCATCCGCCCCGGCTTCCGGTGAAGGACCTGGTCCGGCTTGTGGAGCCGTTCGGGGTCGGCGGCTCCACGCTGCGGGCCGCGCTGAGCCGGATGGTGGCCGCCGGCGACCTCCGGCGCACCGACGCCGTCTACCGGCTCAGCGACCGGCTGCTGGCCCGGCAGCGCCGCCAGGACGACGCCGTGCGTCCCCGCACGCGCGCGTGGGACGGCGAATGGGAGATGGTCGTGATCACCGTGACGGGCCGCGGCCCCGCCGAACGCGCCGACCTGCGCGCCCGGCTGACCGCCCTGCGCCTGGCCGAACTCCGCGAGGGCGTGTGGCTGCGCCCGGCCAACCTCGACCGCCCGCTGCCGGCCGGTCTGCGCCAGGTGGCGCAGACGTACACCGCACGCCCCGAGGAGCCCCCGCGCGACCTTGCCGCCCGGCTCTGGCCGCTGGCCGACTGGGCGGCCACCGCGCGCTCCCTGCTCGCCCACGCGACCGGGGCCGTCCACCCGGCCGACCGCCTCACCGCCTACGCGGCGGCCGTCCGCCACCTGCTCACCGACCCGGTCCTGCCGTCCGCGCTGCTGCCCCCCGACTGGCCGGGAGAGGCCCTGCGGACGGCCTACGCCGACTACCGGCGGGAACTGGCCACGACCCTGGGTGCGCCGGAACCGGAGGGCGAACGCTGACCGCACGGCCCGCCTGCCGGGGTCACCGAAGCTGGACCAGCCTCCCACGACCGCTCAGCCGGGGCCCGTTCATCCCGCGCGCGGGGACAGCGGCCCCGCGCAGGACGGCCCCGTGGGGTGCGGGATCAGCGCTCATGGGGCAGGCGTCCCGCTCCCCGCGGTGCGCAGGCCGCGCGAGCGCCCGGGGGCGGCGGTGGCACCCCCGGGCGCTCGGCCGGCGATCACTTGCAGGTGATGTCCGAGCTGGAGTACTTGCGGTACGTGCCGTCCGGGCCCGAGCCGTTCGTCGTCGGCTCCTTGCCGGTGTTGTCGCCGATGTACTTCTGGCACGGAACGATCTTCTTTCTGGTGTCCCCGACGATGGTGACGTTCTTCAGGGTCGCGCTGTCGCCGTAGTCGGTGTTGATGCCGACGAGTTCGCTGCCCTTGTAGGTCGCCTCGATGCCGCTGAGGTTGATCATCCGCTTGTACTGCGTCTTGCAGTTGCCGCAGGAGCGGGCGAACGTGCCGAAGTTCCGCACCGCGAAGCCGGAGACGTTCAGCGTGCCGGCGCCGTTGAACCGGAACACCTTGTCGCTCGCCTCCTTCGCCCCGCCGCCGCTGAGGGTGTAGACGCTGATGACGTTCTTGAGGACCGTGCCGGGGGCGAGTTCCAGGAGGGGGCCCTGGTCCTCGTCCTGGCTGTCGCTGCCGAGGTCGCCGGTGCCGTACAGCCGCCTCATCCCGTAGTCCTTGGTGCCGGACAGGGAGATGGTCGCGGAGACGGCCTGGCTGCCGTTGGCGCCGGGCCGGGTGGCCGCGCCCGCCGGTGCCCCCTAATGTCATGAACATGCCAAGCGTCAGTCCGAGGGTGGCCAGGCCGCCCAGCAGACGGCGCGCGGGTGCTGATGGCGTCATGGGGTGGGAGCGCTTCCATGAATTGCGTGTCCATGCCACGATGCCGGGTGTTCCTCGCAGGACGCGCACGCAGCGCGCCCTCGCACGAGCCGTGATCAGAAGGGACAGGTGACGTGCCCCCACCCCGCACCGCCCAAGAACCGGTGACGGCAACCAACGCCTCGTGCAACGCCACCCTCGCCCCCGGTGCGAGCGTGACCATCGGCTACCAGGCCACGCATACCGGCAACAGCGCGGCACGGGTTGCGTACAGCCTCAACGGCGGTGTGTGCACGGCCGGTCGATGACCGGGGTCGCGCCCCGGAGCGGCATGACCCACACGGCGCGCGCCCCGCCGCACCACAGCTGCGGACACCCGCACCCGGCACGCCGCCGGCCACCGCCGCGTACCCCGCACCGCACCCGTGCCGGCTCGATCCCGCACCCGTCGTCGTCCCGCACCCCGGAAAGGTCTCCGTGAAGCCGCCCAGCAGAACGCCGCTCGCCTCCGTCCTCAGCACCTGCGTCCTCGTCCTCGCCCTCGCCGTGACGGCCTCAGCGCTCACCGCGCTGGTCAAGAGGGCGGCTCCGGCCACCGCCGCGGCGGGCCCCGGCCGGCACTGGGTGAACACCTGGACCGGCATGCCCCAGCTGACCGAGCCCGCCAACCTGCCGCCCGCGCCGTACACGGGTGAGAAGTCGGTGCTCGTCGACACCACCCTGCGGCAGACGGTACGCGTCACCGCAGGCGGCCCCCGCATCCGGCTGCGGTTCTCCAACGCGTACGGCGACACCCCGCTGCCGCTGACCGCCGTCACCGTGGCCCTGCCCCGCGACGGCGAGGCCGGTGCCAGCGCGGTCGAACCCGGAACCCTGCGCCGGGTTACCTTCGCGGGCCGGGACTCCACGACCGTCCCGGTGGGCGCGCAGATGGTCTCCGACCCCCTCGACTTCGAACTGCGCGCCGGATCCGAACTGACGGTGACGGCGTACACCGCGCGCGGCCAGGCGTCGCTCGCGCTCACCTCCCATCCCGGCTCGCGGACCACCTCGTACCTCGCGCACGGCGACCACACACGCGACCGGGACCTCCCGGGCGCGACCGCCGTCGACCACTGGTACCTGCTCAGCGACGTCGAGGTGCTGGCCTCCGGCCGTAGCGAGGCGGTCGCCCTCGTCGGCGACTCCCTCACCGACGGACGCGGTTCCACCACCAACGGCAACGACCGCTGGCCCGACCAGTTCTACGACCGGCTGCACAGCAGCCCGGCCACCTCGGACATCGCCGTCCTCAACCAGGCGGCCGGCGGCAACCGCGTCCTCAACGACGGACTCGGTCCCAACGTGCTCGCCCGCCTCGACCGGGACGTCCTCTCCCGCAGCGGCGTGGCCTGGCTGATCCTCTTCGAGGGCGTCAACGACATCGGCACCGCCGACGCCACCCCCGCAGCGCAGCGCGCGGTCACCGACGACCTGATCGCCGGGTACCGGCAGATCGTCGTCCGCGCCCACGCCCAGGGCATCCGGGTCTACGGCGCGACCCTCACCCCGTTCGGCGGCAGCACCCTGTACGACGACCCGGCGGGCGAGCGGGAGGCCGCCCGGCAGCGCGTCAACGCCTGGATCCGCACCCCCGGCCACTTCGACGCGGTGATCGACTTCGACCGGGCGGTCCGGGACCCCGAGGCCCCGGACCGGCTCCGGCCCGCGCTGCACGCCGGGGACTGGCTGCACCTCAACCCCGAGGGGTACGGCGTCCTCGCCGCGGCCGTGCCGGCGGGGCTGTTCCGGCACACCTCCTGACGCGCGGGGCGGGTGGCGCCGACGGGATCCGTGGCGTTCTCTTGGAAGGGGTGGTTTCCCTGCGAGAAGAGGGGATGACCAGCACGGTCGCGGGCACTCGGTGGGGCACGCAAGACGATCTCACCCGAGGAGAGTCATGGCTGAGCAGAAGTCGTCGGCCCTCACGGCGCCCCTGCGCGGCGCGGCCTCGGTACTGCGCAGGGTGCCCGGCTCCGGAACAGTGACCAGGGCCGCCGAGGAAACACTGGACAAGGTCGGCGCGGTCTCGCCCCGCGGGCGGCGCATGGCGGTCTACGCGGGGGCAGGGCTGCTCGGCGCCGCGGGCGTCGTGGAGTGGCCCGTGGCCCTCACCGGCGCGGCGGTGGCCTGGCTCACCCAGCCCCGGCCCGCGCAGCCGGCGGACGCCGGGGAAACGGCCGCACCACCCGAACCCGCGCACGACCTGGGCACCGCGGCCCTCAGGTCCGGCGAGGGCCACGGGCACGGTCCGGCGGCCGGGACCGGCGCGAGCACCCGGGCGCCGGGACCGGCCAAGGAACCCGGTCACGCATCCACACCCAGCCCGCCCGAGGCCTCCCACGGTGTCCGGGCGTCGGCGGGCAAGACGTCCTCCGGCCCCCTCGGGCCCACCGCGCGACCCGATCGCACCACGCTCTGAGGAGGTCATGTGCTCGGTCTGCTGACAGCGCCGTCGTCCGCCGCCCGCCTGCTGCCGGCGGCGCCACGCCTGCTCGCGCGGGCGGCGGCACCGGCGGTCGGACTGGCCGCCGGTGCCGCCGCCGGAACCGCGCGCGCCGGCGTGCGCGGCTTGGACGCCGCCGCGCGTGTGGGGCGGGTGGCGCGCAACGCGCTGCCCGGCTCCGGTGACCACTGGCGGTCCGGCGCTCGCGCCCACCTGGCGGTCCGGCCCCTGGAACCGGAGCACGCCCGGCGCGCGGGCGGCACGGCCCACCTGGCGCGCCGGGTGGCCGAGGCGCTGGCGGACCACCCCGACGTACTCGTCGCCTACTGGGACCAAGGGCTCGCCCGCCTGGTGGTGACCGCGACCGGAGAGGAGGCCGCCGACCGGGTCCTGGACCACGCGGCCGGCCTCGCCGAGCGGCACGGGCTCGTCCTGGCGGGCGGAGACGTGGAAGAGACCACGCATCCGGCCGACCCGGCCGGGGTGCGTGCCGCGGCGGCCACGCTCGCCGCCGACGGCGCCGGGATCGCCGTGGCCCTGACCGCGTACGCGCTGCGGCTGCCGCCCTCCCCCCGGATGGTGACCGCGGCCGTGACCCTGCTGCGGGAGAACCCGCGGTTCCGCGCCTGGCTGCGCGCCCGGCTCGGCGACACCCGGATGGATTTCCTGCTGGCCTGCGCGAACGCCGCCGTGCACGGCGCCGGGCAGACCCCCACCTCCCTGGTACTCGACGGGGCCCTGCGGGCCTGCCAGGTGGCCGAGACGGTGGCCCGCTCGGCCGCCTTCGACGCCGTGCACGACCAGCTGTGCGCCCCCGGCCGGCTCAGCCTCGCCGCGCAGGGCCCGCCGCGCCCTCCGCTGCGCGTCTCCCCGGCCCAGGAGTACGCGGCCCACGCCTCCGCCGGCAGCCTCCTGGGCGCGGCGGCCACCTTCCTGGTCAAGCACGACGGCGCCGAGGCGGCGGAAGCGGTACTGGCCGGCTCCCCGAAGGCCGCCCGCTACGGTCCCGCCGCCTTCCACGCCGTGCTCAGCGCCGCCCTGGCCCGCACCGGCGTGCTGGTCCGCGATCCGGAGCGGCTGCGCGAGCTGGAGATGGCCGGCACGGTCGTCCTGCACCCGAGCGCGCTGCGCACCGAGGACGGCGAGGCCGACCCGTGGGCGGAACCGGTGCTGGACGCGGCCCGCCGGGCCGGGCTCCGGGTCGTCCTCGTGGACGATCCGGCCCTGGAGGACTTCACCGGCCTCGCCGACCAGGTCGTCGACGCCCGCCGGCCGCTGGACGACGTCGTGTACGAGGCGCGTGCCGACGAGGGCGCCGTCCTGGTGGTCGCCCGGGTCCGCGCGGCCGACGAGCACGACGTCCTCGGCGCCCTGCGGGCCGCCGATGTCGCGGTCGCCCTGACCGACCGCAAAGGAGCGGTCGTCTGGGGCGCGGACATCCTCGCCCTGCACGGCCTGCCCGACGTGTGGCGGGTGCTGACCGCCATCCCGGCCGCCCGCCGGGTCGGCCACCGGGCCCAGACCCTGGCCCGTTCCGGCGCCGCGCTGTCCGGGCTGCTCGTCGCCGTCGGCGAGTCCGGCGGCGGACGAGGCCGCCGGTCCGTACTGCCGGGGCTCCGGCACGCACCCGTCGACGCCGGCGCCGCTACGGCCCTGCTGTCCGGGATACGGTCCGCACTGGGCGTGGCGGTGGCCCGCGCCCCGCACCCGCGCCCCCGGGTGCACTGGCACGAGCTGGACCCGGACCAGGCCCGGGACCGGCTGGCCCACGAACCGGCCGCCGACACCGGCCCGTTCGACGCGCTCACCGCCCGGATGCGCAAGGCGGCCGAGGGCGTCGGCCGGCACCCGGTCGCCGCGCCCGCCCGCTGGTCCTACCGGCTCGGCCGTGCCGTCCGCGGGGAACTCCAGGACCCGCTCACCCCGGTCCTGGCCGTCGGTTCGGCCGCGTCGGCGATCCTCGGCTCCGTCGTGGACGCGCTGCTCGTCGTCGGCGCCCTCGACCTGAACGCCCTGGTCGGCGGCATCCAGCGGCTGCGGGCCGAGCGGGCGTTGTCCGGGCTGGTCGCGGAGCAGAAGCAGAAGGCGCGCCTGGTACCGCCGGAGACCGATGCCCCGGTCGGCGGCACCCGCACCGTGGAGGCGGGCAAGCTCCGGCCGGGCGACGTGATCCAGCTCAAGACGGACGACGTGGTCCCCGCCGACGCGCGGCTGCTGTGGCAGGAGGGCCTGGAGGTGGACGAGTCCGCCCTGACCGGCGAGTCGCTGCCGGTGGAGAAGCAGACGGACCCCACCCCGCACGCCCCGGTGGCCGACCGGCGGTGCATGCTCTTCGAGGGCACGACCGTGGTGGCGGGCGAGGCCCGGGCCGTCGTGGTCGACACCGGCGACCGCACCGAGGCCGCCCGTGCCGTCCACCTCGCCGCCCGTACGCCCCCGGCCGCCGGCGTCCAGGCCAGGCTCCAGGAACTCACCCGCAAGGCCCTGCCGCTGACCCTGGCGGGCGGCGCCGCGGTGACGGGGCTGGCGCTGCTGCGCGGCACCCCGATCCGCGAGGCGGTCAGCGGCGGAGTGGCGGTAGCCGTGGCGGCCGTACCGGAAGGGCTGCCGCTGGTGGCGACGGTCGCGCAACTGGCGGCCGCCCGGCGGCTGAGCCGGGGTGGTGTCCTGGTGCGCACCCCGCGCACCCTGGAGGCGCTGGGCCGCATGGACACCATCTGCTTCGACAAGACCGGCACGCTCACCGAGAACCGGCTCCGGCTGGTGCGCACCTCGGACGCCGGGGGCACGGTCCGCGCGGTGGACGACGCCGGCTCCGAGGAGACGATCCGGTCCGCCGCGCGGGCGTGCCCACAGCTGAACGGCGGCACCGACCGGCCGGTGCACGCCACCGACGAGGCCGTGCTGGCCGCGGCGCCGCCCGACCCCGACTGGATCCAGCTCGCCGACCTGCCGTTCGAGGCCGCGCGCGGCTACGCCGCCGCCGTCGGCCGGAGCGGGGACGGCCCGGCCGTCCTGGTGGTCAAGGGCGCCCCGGAGACCGTGCTGCCCGCCTGCACCGGGCTGCCGGCGCACGCCTCGGAGTCCGCGCAGACGCTGGCCGGGGCCGGACTGCGGGTCCTGGCGGTGGCCGAACGCCGGCTCGGCGCGGCGGAGCAGGAGTCGGACGTCCTCGAACAGCCGCTCCACGACCTGCGGTTCATCGGTCTGCTGGCGCTGTCCGACGTACCGCGCGAGACGTCCACGGCGCTGGTGAACGGGCTGAACGGGGCGGGCGTACGACCGGTCATGCTCACCGGCGACCATCCGCAGACCGCGCGGTCCATCGCCGCCGACCTGGGCTGGCCGGAGGACACCGTGGTGGTCACCGGTGACGAGCTGGCCGCGGCCGACCGCGCGTCCCGGGCCCGGATGCTGCGCGACGCGGGCGTGGTGGCCCGGGTGGCGCCCGAGCAGAAGCTCCAGGTCGTGGAGGCCCTGCGGGACGCGGGCCGGGTGGTCGGCATGGTCGGCGACGGCGCCAACGACGCCGCGGCCATCCGCGCGGCCGACATCGGCGTCGGCATCAACGCGCGCGGGTCGGCCGCCGCGCGCAACGCCGCGGACATCGTGCTGACCGACGACGACCTGACGGTGCTGATCGACGCGGTCGGCGAGGGCCGCGCGCTGTGGCACAGCGTGGCCGACGCGATCGCCATCCTGATCGGCGGCAACGCGGGCGAGGTCGGGTTCGGCATCCTCGGCACGCTGCTGTCCGGTCGGGCCCCGCTGTCGACCCGTCAGATGCTCATGGTGAACCTCTTCACCGACCTGTTCCCGTCGATGGCGGTGGCGGTGACGGAGAAGGAGGGCGAGGCGGACCTGGGGCATGTGGAGGAGGCCGCCGGAGTGCTGGGCGACCCCCTGCTGCGGCAGATCCGGCACCGGGCTCTGACCACCTGCCTGGGCGCGGTCACGGCCTGGCTGATCGGCCGCTTCACGCCGGGCACCGCCCGACGCTCCAGCACCATGGCGCTGTGCGGGGTGGTCGGCACCCAGCTCGTGCAGACCCTGCTCGACCGGCGCGACAGCCGCCTGGTGCAGATCACCTCGCTGGGCTCCGCGCTGGCCCTGGTGGCGGTGGTCCAGACCCCGGGCATCAGCCGCGCCTTCGGCTGCACCCCGCTCGGCCCGGTCGCCTGGGCGGGCGTGGTGGCCGCGATCGCCCTCGCCCTGGCGGGCCAGCGAACACTGCCCCACCTGGAGCGAACGATCGGGCGCCTGCTGCCGGGATGACCGACGGGGCGGCGCGCCGCGGGGCGCGCCGCGCGGACGACCCGCGGGGCGGTACGCCGGCCGGGGGGACCGGGGGCGCCGCCCGGCGGCTGAGCCGGGGCAGGGCCGCGTGGTCCGGCCTGGACCGACCGCAGCCCGGGGCCTGTCCCGGTCCGCCCGCAGCCTGGGGCTCGGCTCAGTCTGACCGCAGCCGGGGGCCAGTGCTCGGCCGACCGCAGCGGGGGCCGGGCCTGGACCGACCGCAGCCCGGGGCCTGTCCCGGTCCGCCCGCAGCGGGAGCCCGCTCGGCCCGACCGCAGCAGGGGCCGGGCCCTGAACGGACCGGAGCCTGGGGGCCCGGCTCAGTCTGACCGCAGCCGGGGGCCAGTGCTCGGCCGATGGCAGCGGGGGCCGGGCCTGGACCGACCGCAGCCCGGGGCCTGTCCCGGTCCGCCCGCAGCGGGAGCCCGCTCGGCCCGACCGCAGCCCGGGGCCAGTCCAGTCCGACCGCAGCCCGGGGCGAGTCCCGGACCGCCCGCAGTCGGGGGCCCGTCCCCGGCCGACCGCAGCACGGGCCGGGCCTGGACCGACCGCAGCCCGGAGCCAGTCCCGGACCGCCCGCAGTCAGGGGCCCGTCCCCGACCGACCGCAGCACGGGCCGGGCCCTATTGGCCGCAGTCAGGGTCCGAGTCAGACCGTTCGCAGCCAGGCCAGGCCAGGCCAGGCCAGGCCAGCCCCAGGCCCGCACCGGCCCGCCGCCGGGGCTGGGGTTGGGGCCCGGCCAGGCCAGGCCAGCCCCAGGCCCGCACCGGCCCGCCGCCGGGGCCGGGGCTGGGCCCGGTTTCAGACCGATCGGTGGTATTGGTCGGGGACCCGGACCGGCGCGTTCAGTTCGCGTGCCGCCTGGCGGGCCCAGGACGGGTTGCGCAGGAGTTCCCGGCCGAGCAGGACCACGTCCGCCTCGCCGTTCGCCACGATCTTCTCGGCCTGCTCGGGCTCGGTGATCAGGCCCACCGCGGCGACCGGCATCGGGGTCCCGGCCTTCACCCGGGCCGCGAACGGGACCTGGTAGCCCGGTCCGGTCGGGATGGTGACGCCGGAGGCGTTCCCGCCGGTGGAGACGTCGAGCAGGTCGACACCGTGGGCGTGCAGGTCGCCGGCGAAGCGGACCGTGTCCTCGGGGGTCCAGCCGCCGTCCTGGAGCCAGTCGGTGGCCGAGACGCGGAAGAACACCGGCTTGTCCGAGGGCCACACCTCCCGGACGGCGTCCACGACCTCCAGGGCGAACCGGGTGCGGTTCTCGTACGAGCCGCCGTAGGCGTCCGTGCGGTGGTTGGAGTGCGGGGAGAGGAACTCGTTGATCAGATACCCGTGGGCACCGTGGATCTCGACGGCCTGGAACCCCGCGGCGAGCGCACGGCGCGCGGCGGCGGCGAACTCCCCGACGATCTCAGCGATCCGATCCGTCGTCAACTCCGTCGGAACCGGGTGGCGTTCGTCGAACGGCAGCGCGCTCGGGGCGACCGACTGCCAGCCGTGCGCCTCAGGCCCGACGGGCGCGCCGCCCTTCCACGGCCGGTCGGTGGACGCCTTGCGGCCACTGTGGCCGAGCTGGACCGCCGGCACGGTGCCCTGCGCGGTGAGGAAGCGGGTGATCCGGCGGAAGGCCTCCACCTGGGTGTCGTTCCACAGCCCGAGGTCGTACGGGGAGATCCGGCCCTCGGGTGAGACCGCGGTGGCCTCCACCACGATCAGGCCGGTGCCGCCGACGGCCCGCGCCGCGTAGTGCGCGAAGTGCCAGTCCTGCGGGGCACCAGTGAGCGGGCCCTCCGGGTCGGCCGAGTACTGGCACATCGGGGGCATCCACACCCGGTTCGGGATGGTCACTTCGCGCAGGGTGATGGGCTCGAAGAGCGCACTCACGACGGACTCCATTCGTCACGGACCGCTGTTCGGTTCGTACGGTACTCCTCGTACTACGATGGATGTCAAACTACGATGGCTCTCTTACAATGCAGACATCGGGTTTCTTGTTTCAGGAAGGGGCAGTCGCCGTGACCGACACCGCCACCGCCGGCCGTGCGCTGCCGCATCCGCCACGGGAGCAGATCCGGCTGGAGTCCGTGCTGCACGCGCTCTCCGACCCCATGCGGCTCCAGATCGTGCGTGAACTCGCCGCCCAAGAGGCAGAGCTGACCTGTTCGCACTTCGACCTGCCGGTCACCAAGTCCACCAGCACGCACCACTTCCGGGTGCTGCGGGAGAGCGGGGTGATCCGGCAGGTCTACCGGGGCACGGCCAAGATGAACGGCCTGCGCCGGGACGATCTAGACGGCCTCTTCCCGGGGCTGCTCGACAGCCTCCTCACCGCCGCCGACCGGCAGGCCGGCCGACTCGGCGCCGACGGCTGAACCACCCTTCGCCGGAAGGTGGTTGAAGAGCAGGTTCAGCACGATCGCGGACAGGCAGCCCGCGCTGATCCCGCTGTTCATCACCGTCTGGAACCAGTCCGGGAACTTCGCGTACACCGTGGGCACGCCCACCGGCAGCATGCCGATCGCCACCGAGACGGCCACCACGGTCAGGTTGTGGTTGCCCCTGAAGTCGACCCGGGCCAGCGTGCGCAGCCCGCTCGCCGCGACCGTCCCGAACATCACCAGGCCGGCCCCGCCGAGCACCGGTGCCGGGATCGCCGCGACCACCGCGCCCAGCTTGGGCAGCAGGCCGAGCAGCACCAGGATCCCGCCGGCCGCCGCCACCACCCAGCGGCTGCGCACCCGGGTCATGCCGACCAGGCCCACGTTCTGCGCGTACGCCGTGTACGGGAAGGTGTTGAACACCCCGCCCAGCACGGTTGACAGGCCGTCCGCGCGCAGCCCGTCGGCGAGGGGGCGCGGCTCGACCTTCCGCCCGGTCAGCTCGCCGACGGCGATCAGGTCACCCGTCGTCTCGGTCATGGTCACCAGAGCGACGACCAGCATCGACACGATCGCGGACGCGCGGAACTCCGGCGCCCCGAAGTGGAACGGCGTGCTGACGCCCACCCAGTCGGCGTCCCCGACCCCGCTGAAGTCGGTGAACCCGAACGGCACGGCGACCGCCAGACCGACCGCGATGCCGAGGAGCACGGCGATCCGGGAGAGGAAGGAGGGCGCGAACCGCTGCACGCCGAGCACCACGGCCAGCACGAAACCCGCCAGCGCCAGGTTCTTCGGCTCCCCGAAGTCCTTCGCCCCGGCGCCGCCCGCCGCCCAGTTGCCCGCGACCGGCAGCAGCGAGACCCCGATGATCAGGATCACCGTGCCGGTGACCAGCGGCGGGAAGAAGCGCAGCAGCCGGCCGAAGAGCGGCGCGAGCAGCATGATGGCCAGCCCGGCGACGATCACCGAGCCGTAGATCGCGGGCAGCCCGCCCTGCGTCGTCCCGATGAGCACCATCGGTGACACGGCGGCGAACGTGCACCCCTGCATGATCGGCAGCCGGACCCCGAACCGCCAGAAGCCGACGCACTGGATCAGCGTGGCGATGCCGCACACCAGCAGGTCGGCGGTGATCAGATACGCCAGGTCGGCGGGCGACAGCTTCAGCGCGCCGCCCACGATCAACGGCACGGCGACGGCGCCCGCATACATCGCGAGCACGTGCTGCAGCCCGAAGGCGGCCAGCTGTCGTACCGGGGGTATCTCGTCGACGGGGTGCACGTCTGCGGTCGTGGCCATGGGAACTCCATCAGCGGCGGGTGGGGAGTGGTATCCGGACAGAACGAGACCGTAGGCGCCTTGAACAGTTTGTTGATTTCCGGCCTGTTGCCGGTGTGTGTCCTGCCCGCCCTGGGACAGCCGCGCTACGACAGCACCCGCGCCGCCCCGAGCAGCGCGTCCCAGTCGGAGAGTTTGACCACGCCGCGCCCCAGCCGCGCCCCCAGTGCGGCCTCGGCGCGCTCGATCGCCAGCCAGCCGTCCCAGGGCACGGGCTCGACGCCCGCCGCCCGCAGGGCCAGGGCCGGCTCCTCCGGCACGTCCGCGCGGCCGAGTGCGGGAGCGTCCGCGAGCAGGGAGGTCACCGTCTCCTTGGCGCAGGGCCGGTTGGTGCCGATGACCCCGGTCGGACCGCGCTTGATCCACCCGGCGACGTACTCGCCGGGGGAGGGCACGCCGTCGCGCAGCACCCGGCCCTCCTGGTGCGGGACCGTGCCGCTCGCCGGGTCGAACGGCAGGCCTTCCAGCGGCACTCCGCGATAGCCCACCGAGCGCAGCACCAACTGGGCGGGCAGGTCCTCGTACCGGCCCGTGCCGGTCACGCCGCCCGTGCCGTCCGGCGCCGTCCGTTCGAAGCGCACGGCACCCACCCGGCCGCCGTCCGCGAGCAGTTCCACCGGCCGCAGGAAGAACCGCAGCCGGATCCGCCGCGCGGCGGCCACCGCGGGAGGCCGTGCCGCCCAGTCGCGCAGCACCTCCACATTGCGGCGCGGCCCCGCCGGCAGCGCGCCGGGATCGACCGGGTCGAGCGCCAGTTCGGCCTTGTCCACGATCACGTCGGTGTCTGGCAGCGCGCCCAGCTCGCGCAGCTCCTTGGTGGTGAAACGGGCCTGTGCGGGGCCGCGCCGGCCCACCATCTGCACCTCGGTGAGCCCGCTCGCCGCCAGCGTGTCCAGCGCGGCCTGCGGGATGTCCGTGGGCCGCAGCTCCGCCGCACCCCGGACCAGCATCCGGGTGACGTCCACCGCGACGTTGCCCACCCCGATGACGACCGCCGAGCGAACCCCGCGCAGGAAGCCCGCGTCGGCCGCGTCCGGATGCGCGCTGTACCAGGACACGAACTCGGTCGCCGACCAGCTGCCCGGCAGATCCTCGCCGGGGATCCCCAGATGGCGGTCGGTGGCCGCGCCCACGCAGTACACCACCGCGTGGTAGAGCCTCCTGAGCCGCTCCACCGGCAGCCCGCCGGGGCCGCCCACCCGGACCCCGCCGAGGAAGCGCACCCGCTCGTGCTCCAGTACCGTCCGCAGGCTGCCCTGGAGGGACTTGATCTTCTCGTGGTCCGGGGCGACGCCGTAGCGGACCAGGCCGTACGGGCACGGCAGCCGGTCCAGGACGTCCACCCGGACCTCGGGATCACGTTGAACGAGGCTCTGGGCGGTGTAACACCCACTCGGCCCGGAACCGACGACGGCGACACGCAGCACAGCGGTACTCCTCGCCCGAAGGAGGGTGTGCGGACGGCTCCAGCATGGCACCGCGGGGCCACGGACGGCAGGGGCCGGTGGGGTGACCCGGATGCGTGTCCATACGTACGGGTGTGGTCGCGGCGTTACGTTGCGTGTGTGCCAGAAGCATCCTTTCTTGGTCTTCGTGATCGGAACGCGGAGGATGGCGCGGTCTCCGTGTGGCCCGCGTGGCAGGTGCGGGAGCACGGTGGCGTCACCTCCTGGTTCCAGGTCCGGCTGGTCTTCCCCGACGGGGCCCGGGTCGACGCCCTGGCCGTGGTGAGCGCGGGGCGTGTCTCCATCGAGGACGTCCAGGCCGAGCCGGCCCTGTCCCTCGCCGACCTGTCGGCGCTCGCCGACTGGATCGAGGGGCCGCTGTCCGAGGCGTGCGGTGTGGGTGCCGATGCGGACGTGCCGTGCGGCGTGGGCACTCCCGAGACGGATGAAGACGCGCCCCCGGACGCCGGGTGCCCGCAGACCGAGGGACCCCCGCCGGACGTCGGCGACCCCGTCACCCGCCGTGCCCGGCCCCCCTGGCCGCGTGGCATCGAGGGCCGCCGGCTCGTCGCGCGGCAGTACCGCGCGGCGCAGGACGAGGGCGCCGACCCGGTGCTGGCCGTGATGAACGCGACCGGACGCGGTCGCCGGCGCGCCCTCCGGCTGATCGCCCAGGCCCGGGACGCGGGCCTGCTCGCACCCCGTCACGCCCGGCGCTGACCGATCGGCCGGCCCCGGTCAGGGGGTGCCCGGCCGCTCCCCCGTGGCGAAGAACCGGGACAGGTCCTCTTGGACCGCCCCCGCCTCCCCATCGCTCTCCGGGGGCACCCCCATCTCCCAGTCGAGCCCGTACCGCTGGAACAGCTCCGCCCGCAGCACCGGAACGGGCATCGGCACCCCCGGCACCAGCGCCGCGAACACCGCGCCCATCAACAGGGCGCGCAGCATCGGGTAGTCGGCCGAGACGTTCTGCGCACCGTACCGGGCGACGGTGTCGCTGAGCAGTTCCGCCAGCCGGCGCTGCTCGGGGCACTGCACGAAGCCCTCGGCCTGGAGCAGGCCCGCCATGTGCTGGCGCATCAGCACGGGCCGGTCCCGGGCCAGGCCGAGGATCGCGTCGATGGCCCGGGCCAGCCGCTCCCGGCCGTCCTCGGTGCGCGGCTCCCGCTCCAGCGCCTCCTCCAGCGTGCGGTGCATCAGCCGGTGCACGGCGGACTGCACCAGCTGGCGTTTGCCGGGGAAGTAGTACGAGACCAGGCCGCGTGCCGAACCGGCCCGGTCCGCGATGTCGCCCAGCGTCGTGGCCTCGAACCCGCGCTCGCCGACCAGCTCCACGGCGGCCTGCAGCAGCCGTTCCCGGGAACGCCGCCGCAATTCTTCATTGACCGAGGCGCTGCGCGGGGACATTCTGTAACTCCTGCGTTGACTGGCTGCCAGCCAACTATACTCAACGCAGCGGGGCACCCCTATGCCGGGGGACCGCCCGGAACAGCCGTCCGTCTGGGGCGACGCGGGGGATCGTCTCAGACGGACGGTGCGGCGCGCCCGCTCGCGTGGGCGCTCAGCCCACGAGATCCAGTACCGGCAGCAGCGCGTCCGGGCGTTGGGGCGCCGGCAGGTGGTCGACGAAGTACACCCGGCAGCCGAGCGCGCCGGCGCCGCCGTCCGCCGCCCGGTTGTCGCCCACCATCAGCACCCGCCGCGGATCGGCGCCGAGCGCCTCGCAGGCGACCGCGAACAGCCGCGGGTCCGGCTTCTGCACCCCGTGCTCGTACGACAGCACGTACGCGTCCACATAGGCGTCGAGCCCGTGCTCCCGGAAGACCGGGCGCAGATCCCAGCCGATGTTGCTGACCACGCCGACGCCGGTCCCGCGCTCGCGCAGGGTGCGCAGCACCTTCTCGGCGTCGGGGTACGGGGTCCAGGCGGCGGGGGACATGTGCCGTTCGTACAGGGCGTCGTGCAGCCCGGGATCCGGCAGCGGCACCCGGCGGGACAGACCTGTGTAGGCGGCCCGGTGCAGTTCCGCGCTCTCGTCCCGCACCGCCCAGAGCTCCGCGAGGTCCGCCGGCAGCTCCACCGGCTCCGCGCCGCCCGGCAGCGCGCCCGCCGCCTCCAAGGCCCGGGCGGTGCTGGTCAGTTCGGCCTCGGACACACAGTGACCGGTCTCGTTCAGCACCGCACGCAGCCACGACTCGGCGGGCTCGGCGCGGAACAGGGTCCCGGAGAAGTCGAACAGCACGGCGGTCATGCGCCGGACTCTACTGGTCCACCGGTGGCCGCGTCCGGTCGTTGCGCGGCCACTCGTGGACCGCCACCGCCACCGCGACCAGCGCCGCACCGGCCAGCCACCCGCCGAGCACGTCCGAGGGCCAGTGGACACCCAGCCACACCCGGGTGACGCCCACGCCCACCACCGAGATCAGCGCCGCGGTCACCGCCGTACGCCACAGGGCGGGGCGTGGGCCGTGGCGGTGCAGCAGCCACAGCAACAGGCCGCAGACGACGGTGGCGGTCATCGCGTGACCGGACGGGAAGGCCGCGTAGTGCGCGGAGTCGACCGGGTTCGGCCAGACCGGGCGGGGCCGGCCGACGAGGGCCTTCACGGACTGCTGCACGATCGTGGCCACCGCGCAGGTGATCCCCAGCCACAGCGCCGTCCACCAGGCCGCGCGCCGCCAGACGAGCCACACCGCCGCCGCCGCGCAGACCAGCCGCATGGTGGTCGGGTCCCACACCCAGTCCGTCAGCACCCGGAAGACATGCGTCAGCTCGTGGTCGCGGACCGCCCAGCGGTGGGTGGTGCGGGAGAGGTCGCCGTCCACGGTGATCAGGGGGTGCCAGCGCAGGGCGACGAGGACCAGCAACACCAGGAAGCAGGCGCCGAGAGCGCCGGCCACGCGTGCGGCCCTGCGGAGCGTCCTCGGTGGCTCGGGGGCGGGGGGCGACGGGGGAGCGGAGCGGCGATGGTGCATGCCGCGATCCTTGTGGAAGCGAGGGGCCGTGGCCAAGTCCCGGTGGGGCAGCGGCGCCGTGGCACGTCTCCATCGGGGCGGGATCCGTCAGGCGGGCGGCAGTGGCCCAGCGCCCGCAGCCCGGACACCAGCGTCACCAGCACCGGCACCAGCGCGGCGGTCTCCGTCAGGCGCGGTTCGCGCCGGGCCGGCAGCCGGACCGGTGCCGTCAGCAGCCGCCGCACGCGGTCCGGCAGATTGCGCTTGCAGAGTCGGACAGGGCCCGCACACCCCGCTTCTCGTCGAGTTCGACCAGGGCGAGGGCCGTCGGGTTCGGATGGTGGGACGAGGGTGCGCGCGTTCCGGACGGTGACGCGAGGGCCTACGCCTTGCGCGGCCCCACCGTCACATCGCCAGCAGCATCGCCACCATCCCGATCCCCATCGACAGCCGGCAGGCCCGGGCCAGCTCGGGGCGGTCGCCCCAGCGGGCCGGGCCCGTCCCGCCCGCCGGAGCGTGGGCGGGCACCAGCCGGGCGCCGGAGAGCAGCACGTACCCCGTGAAGTACAGCAGTAGCGCGCCGGTCAGCAGCGGCACGCCGGTGCCGCCGTGCCCGTGGTGGGCTGCGGGCGGAGACTCCGCCATCGCCACCGCCATGTAGACCATCGCGGCGCTGCCCACCAGATGGTGCAGATGGTGCGGGGCGCCGCGCGCCGCCCACAGCGCGCGCAGGGCCGCCGCGCCGAACACGGCCGCGTACACCGGCCACGCCCATCCCGGCGGCGTGAACACCGCCGCCGGGACGGCCATCGCGGCCATGCCGAAGCCCATCAGCGCCTCGCCGCCCGCGGCCCGGCGCTGCTCCTCGACGCCGCTGCGCATCCGCAGCAGGCAGTAGGCCCCGGTCAGCGCGCACAGCGCGACCAGCAGCCAGGCGATCGACACCGGTCCGTGCACGCGCACCTCCACGCTCGACGGTCGGTCGAGGGTGGGATGCCCGCCACCGGCGGAGCGCACGCGAGCGCAAGGGTGTACACCGGGAGCATGCGCGGGAGCACGGTCGTGACCAGGCCCTGCGCCCACTATTTTACGAGTAAAACACATGCTAAATTGATGGGATGAGCAGTGCGACCCCCCACCGTCTTCCCCTCGCCGTAACCCTCCGTCTCGGGCGCCCCTCCGACATCTGGTTCAAGCCCGCGCTGAGCGTGGTGGCCGCGGTCGCCCCGCCCAACCTCACGCTGCTCGCGCTCGGCCGCCTCGACCTCGCGATGTACACGATGGCCGGCTCCCTGTGCGCGCTCTACGGCCACAACCGGCCCTACGCCGCCCGGGCCCGCGCCCTGGCCTGGGTCGTGCTCGGCATGGTCGGCGGCCTCGCCGTCTCCCTGCTCGCCGCCGCGCTCACCACGAACGCCGTCGTCCTTGTCACCGTCGGCGCCGTCCTCGCGGCGGTCCAGAAGACCGTGTGCGACGCCACCCGGACCGGACCGCCCGGCAACGTGGTCCTCACCTTCATCAGCTCCGCCTCGCTGTTCGCACCCCAGACCCCCGGCCAGGTCCCCGGGCACGTCGGGCTGGCCCTGGCCACCGGCGCCTGGGCCTGGCTGGTCGGCATGGCCCCCGGGCTGCTCCGCCCGCACGGCCCCGAGCGCCGCGCCACCGCCCAGGCCCTGAACGCCGCCGCCGCGTACGCCGACACGCGCGGCACCGCCGACGGTCACGCCCGGGCCCGCGCCGCGACCGCCGCCGCGATCCACGCCGCCTGGCAGTCGCTGCTCGCCGCCGGCGCCCGCCCCGACCGCACCCGGCGCGCCCTCGAACAGCTCCTCGTCCGCGCCGAGGTCGCCCTGGCCGCGCCCGCCGACACCGACCCCGCACGGCTGCGCGCCTGGGCCCGCGCCCTGCGCGGCACCGGCCGCGTCCTGCGGGTGGAGGCGCCGCGCGAGTCCGCCGACGAACTCCTCGGCCTGGCCGCCGAACAGGCCGTGCCGCCCCGCTCGCCATGGCACCGCCTGGCGCCCCTCGCCCCGCTCGCCGTCCGCACCGCGCTCGGCTGCGCTCTCGCCGGATACGCCGCTCTCGCCCTCGGCGTCGGCCGCCCCTACTGGGCGCTCGTCACCGCGGCCTCGCTCTACCAGGCCAACGTCACCCTCACCTGGAGCCGGGGCGTCCAGCGGGTCGTCGGCAACCTCGTCGGTGTCCTCGTCTTCGCCGCGCTCGCCCCGCTCGCCCCTCTGCACCCCGCCGCCCTGGTCCTGTGCTGCCTCGCCCTCAACTTCGGCGCCGAGGCGCTGATCGGCCGCAACTACTGGCTGGGCAGCGTCTGCGTCACCCCGATGGCCCTGCTCATCACCGAGTTCGCCCGCACCCAGAACCCGGCCGAGCTGATCACCGACCGGATCGTGGACACCCTCGTCGGCGCCCTGGTCGGCTTCGTCGCCGCCGTCGCCGTCACCAACCGGCGCGCCGGAGACCGCCTGGAGCGCGCGCTGAGCGCGGCGGAGGGGGCACGCGAGCACGCCGCCCGCCTGCTCGCCGAGCCACAGCCGGAGCCCCGCGCGCTGGAGTCCGCCCGGCGTAGCCTCGCCGCCGCCCTGGTCGATCTGCGCACCACGGCCGACGCCGCCGCCGGCGAGTGGTGGCAGCGCGCCCTGCCCGAGGACCGGGTCGTGCTCACCGAGCAGGCCGGACACCGTACGCTCGCGGCGACGGTACGGCGTCAGGGCCTCGCACCGCAGGACCCGGACAGCCACCAGGCCCCGGGCCGTGACCAGGACCGGGACCGGGTCCAGGACCCGGGCAGGACGACGGAGGACATACGGCCATGACGGCGACGAACGGCGGACCGACGCCCGGAAGCGACGCGACCGGTGCCCGGCCCCGGGCCGGCACCGACCCCGCACGCGGCGACACCGTCTCCGCCGTCGTCCGCCAGTGGCGGGCCGTCCACCCCGAGCTGGACACCGGGCCCATGGAGATCATCGGCCGGATCAACCGGTGCGCCGCCCTGCTCCAGCAGGCCGAGGACGCCCCGCTGCGCCGCGCCGGCCTGAGCCGCGCCGAGTTCGACCTGCTCGGCGCGCTCCGCCGCACCGGCCACGAGCTGACCCCGGGCGAGCTGGCCCGGGAGACCTTCTCCTCCGGGGCCGCCGTCACCAAGCGGATCAAGCAGCTGACCGAGCGCGGCCTGGTCGAACGGCGCGGCGACACCCGAGACCGCCGCGTGGCCCACCTCCGCCTCACCGACACCGGCCGCGACCTGGTCGACGGCATCCTCCCCGAGCAACTCGCCTACGAGACGGCCGTACTGTCCGTCCTCGACCCCGCAGGCCAGGGCGAACTGGCGGGCCTCCTCGCCGATCTGCTCAGCCGACTGGAGGGGCGGATGAGCGGCCTCCTGTCCTAGGTCCTGTCGTCAAACTCCCGTCGTCCGCCCGGAGGGCGGGCCGCGCGGCGTCAGGTGCGTGCTCTCGGCGTGCCGGGCCCCGGCCCTCG
>NZ_JBFATL010000028.1:0-46559 GCF_040678315.1 Streptomyces sp. NPDC052721
AGCAACGAGTCGAGGCTTCCGCGACAGCCGCAATCCCATGTCTGACCAGCGGAATCCGCACACGAGGTTCGGAAAGAGAACGACCTCTAAAGCCGCGGAGCCGACCGCCCCAGCCACAGCGTGGTTCTTCCCTTCTCATGGTCACGCCCGCCGCCCGGCCGGGGGCCTAGCGTCGGAGCAGGGGCCGTACGAATGCTCGCGAATCTGGCAGCGTCGGCCCGCATGCTGCCGTCACCACGATCCGGCCTCTTGCGGTAACACAAAGCGTCTTTGGCCTGCACCGTTGGAAATCACCGTTAATCCCCGTGCCCGTGTTGGAATGTGGCCGCTGCGTGCGGCGACGGACGGGCGGCGACGTGCGGCCGGTGGCGAAGACAGGTGAGGCGGCGCGGCGGCGACCGGCCGGCGCCGCCGCGCTTGGCGCGGCCCTCGGGTCTTGATCCGACCTACCGGAAGTAGGCAACCGGGTGGAAAGGGGTGCGCGGTGGCCTCGGTAGCGGGGCGTTGAGGTCGAGATGCTGTTGCCTCTTCCCCTTCTGAGGCCGGATCGTGGTGGCGGTGGCGTGGGGGCCGGGAGCGGCCGTTGATGCGCTTGGGCGGAGGGTGCGGCGGTCGGGTTGGCGATGGTCCAAGAGCGCTGTTGGCCGCCGGACCAGCGAGCGAAGCGAGCCTTGATGAAGTAGGGAAAGTTGTACCGCACCCGCGATCAGCATCGCTCGATCGTGGCCCTGTCGGCTCACCGCGCGTCTCGACTACCGTTCCGGGTATGCCTTCTGCACTGGACACGCCTCAGGGAGCGTCTGCACTCGCTGAGTCTCTGCTTCCTCAGCTCGGGAACCGCTGGCTGCACACTCAGGCGGTGGCTGCTCGTGCTCAAGAGGCTGCCGCGGCTGTGCGTGAGGCTGATCGGGACCTGCTCGTCGCCGCAGCCTGGCTGCATGACATCGGTTACGCCCCCGAACTTCGTGACACCGGGTTCCATCCCCTCGACGGTGCCCGTCACCTGGAAGCACTGGGTGCGCCGGCGCGCCTGGTCCGGCTGGTCGCCCATCACTCCGGCGCTGTGTACGAGGCGGAGCAGCGTGGGCTGTCGGCAGAGCTGGCCGTTTACGAGCGGGAGGACTCCCCGGTCCTCGACGCGCTGATCTTTGCTGACATGACGACCGGTCCTGCCGGGCAGTCCTTCGGCTTCGACACCCGCATTGACGAGATCCTGGTCCGCTACGAACCGGGCAGTGAAGTGCACAACGCGATCAGCAAAGCGCGCCCCTACCTCGGCGCTGCGGTGGAGCGCACCCAGCAACGGATCGCTGCGTTCACTTCACTGCCGCCGAGCCAACGGGCGGTCATCGACGGAAGCGGTTGGTGGCCTCCGACGCTCTTCGCGGTGGAGCACCAGGACGTGGAACTGCTGGCTCGGCTGCTCGATGCGGGCGCAGACCCCGATGAAGGCAACGGTGCGACTCCGCTGACGCACGCGATTGGGACGGAGGGCGATGTCGCGCTGCAGAGCGGTGAGCCGCTCACCGTGGCAACGACGGCGGTACTCCTCGCATACGGCGCAGACCCGGAACTGCCCGATGCGACTGGCCAGACGCCGCTCCAGGTAGCTGAGCACTACGACCACGCCCCTGCTATGCGGCTGCTGCGCCGGCATCTGCCGGGCGGCCGCACCGGGAAGCGTCAGCCGATGTAGGGCTCGGTGCGGCCAGACAGGCCGTGCTCGATCCGCATGCGCATCGACGGGTGGATGCTCAGCTCGTCCAGCTTGCCTGGGGCGACGAACGCCACTTCCTTGCTCTCGCTGCTCGTCCGCAGCTGGCCGCCGACGATGCGGGCGTGGAAGCAGATGGAGAACTGCTGGCGGACTTCGCCGTCGTCGTACGCCATGACGTGTCCGGGGTTCGTGTAGATGCCGACCAGGCCGGTTACCTCCACGTCGAAGCCGGTCTCTTCCTTGGTCTCGCGTACCGCCGCGTCGGGGGCTGACTCGCCCAGGTCGATACCGCCTCCAGGCAGGGCCCACAGATCATTGTCGGTCTTGTGGATCAGCAAGACCTCTCCGGCCTCGTTGCGGGCCACGGCGGTCACGGAGGGGACCAAGCTGTTCGCCTTCGGGGCGTTCGGATCGTTGAAGTAGTCGACACGTGCCATGCGTTCAGCGTCGCATGCCGCACCTTGCTACGCAGTCCGGCCCTGCTCCCATGCGTAGTCGAAGCTCCGCATGTAGTGCCGGAACGTGCGCGCTCCCGGCAGGTACTTGAAGTGCATCACCGGGTTCTGCCCAGCGGGAGCTCCAAGCACATGGGGGTTCACCAGCACGTCCTCATCGAACCTGTAGATGGAGTTGTAGAGGATCGTGTCGTGCAGCCGTACCTCTACACCGGGCGTCGACATGGCGGGCTGCAGGTACCGGCGAGTGATTCGGGCTCGCGCCGCGAGGTCGTCACCGATGCCCTCCTCTTCGCCACGCTGGCGAACAGCCTCGGACTCCGGGTCGCCCAGCAGGACCCGAACCTGCGCGCCGGCCTTCGCCTTGTCGGCCAGCTGGTCGGGCAGGTCCGGGTGGCTGTCGAAGAAGAACAGCCCCGCGTACACCAGGATGTCGATCTGATCCGTCGCTTTTTCGATCAGGGACGACCACAGCGGGGCAGGGACCGCACCACGGTGCGGGTAGTACGTGATCAGCTCGGACGCGCTCGCCTTCTGGGCCTGCTTCTCAGCTGACGGCCACAGGTAGACCTCATCGGCCCCCAGGAAGCTCGCGGCCTTCCAGCGGTGCCCCCTGTGAGGCGTGCGGTTGGTAGTGATCCAGCGCTCGACGCTCTTGGGGTCCACTCCGACGTGCTCGGCGACGGACTGGATCGTCTCGCCCTTCGCCGAAATCGCTGCGCGTAAACGCTCGTTCGCCATGGCGTGGCCTTTCCGGGGACCTGTAGGGACGTTTTGACGGTAGCTCAGACGTCCCTAAACGTCCATAGAGGCCGTGATGCGTCCACCCCATATCGCGGTCTCCTGATCTCACCGACGAACGTCGGTCAAGAAGTCACCTCAGCAGGAGACAAGACGATGCGTCAGATTCCCGTGGACACCTCCGCCGCGACCGTGATGGTCGCCAAGATGCCGCAGCCCAAGGTGAAGGACCGCCGTACCGGCGAGATCGCCACCGACGCCGAGACCGGCGCGAAGCTGATGACCGTCGACGTGATGTTCGCGGCGAACGACGAGGTGGAGATCCTTTCCATCACCGTCCCCGAGCCGGGCATCTCCGGTGAGCTGACCATGGGCACCCCGGTCGCGCTCACGGGTCTGATCGCCCGGCCGTGGGAGAACGACTTCAACGGCCAGAAGCGGCACGGCATCGCCTTCCGCGCCGTCGCGGTCACGTCCCTTGTCGCCACTGCCGCGAACTCCAAGGCGGCCTGATCATGGCCGCGTTTACGGTCGCTCTGGTGCTGGTCGTCGCCGCTGCGGGTCTCCTGCGGTGGCGGCGCCCCGCCTGGTATTGGATGACCTTCGGCGTCACCCTGGCGAGCCTGCGGGTCCTGGTCCGCTACGCCTCCGTCATGGACGCGTGCGGGCTGACGGTCCCGCCCTCCCGCTGGCGCCTGGCCCTGGCCCGGGTCACCAACCGGCCCGTGCCGGACTCGCGCCCGCCGCGCATCCTGCGCCTCCGGCCGACTAGGACGGGTCTGGTCCTGCGGCTGGGACTGCGCCCCGGCCAGGACGCCTTCGACGTCGCCGCCGCTTCGGACCGGCTGCGGCACTCGTTCTCGATGTACGGCGTCACCTCGCGTGAGTTGCGCTCGGGTGTCGTGGAGGTGCGGATGACCGGCTACGACGTCCTCAAGCGGGTGCAGATGCCTGCCAAGGTCGACACCCGCGCGATGCGGGTTCCGGTCGCTCTGCGCGAGGACGGCTCGGTGCACTACCGCGACTACCGCGCCGTCCCGCACGCCCTCACCCTCGGCGCCACCGAGTCGGGCAAGTCCGTCTATCAGCGCAACCTGGTCGCCGGGCTCGCCCCGATGGATGTCGCTCTGGTCGGCATCGACTGCAAGCAGGGGGTCGAGCTGTTCCCGCTGGCCCGCCGGTTCTCCGCCCTCGCCGACAACCCCGACACCGCCGCCGAACTGCTGGACGCGCTTGTGTCCCGCATGGAAGGGATCTACCAGCTCATCCGCGCCGAACAGCGCATCACCGCCGCCGTCCCGGACGCCGAGATAGCCGCCGACATTTGGGACCTGCCCGACCATCTACGGCCGGTGCCGGTCGTGATGCTGGTCGATGAGGTCGCCGAGCTGGCCCTGTTCGCCAGCAAGGAGGAGGAGAAGCGGCGCGACCGCATCATCACCGCCCTGGTCCGCCTCGCCCAGCTCGGCCGAGCGGCCGGCATCTACCTGGAAATCTGCGGGCAGCGCTTCGGCTCCGAACTCGGCAAGGGCATCACCATGCTCCGCGCCCAGCTCACCGGCCGCACCGCCCACCGCGTCAACGACGAGACATCCGCCAACATGGCCTTCGGCGACATCTCCCCGGACGCCGTCCTCGCTGCCATCCAGATCCCCGCCGAGCTGCGCGGCCTTGCCGTCGCCGGGGATTCCACCGGGGGCTGGCACCGCATCCGTGCCCCGCACACCTCGCTCCGGCAAGCCGTCAACACCTGCAACCGGCATGCCGACCGCACCCCGGACCTGCCCGAGCTGGCCCCCTTCCGGCCCGAGCTGACCGCTGCCGCTGCAACCGCAGTGCCACTGTCCAAGACGGCTCCTGCCACGGCCTGACCACCCCGCTCCCCGGTCGGCGCAACCGCTTCGCGCCAGGTCCCTACCCCTGCCATGCCTGATGAAGGGAGAACCCCCGTCATGTGCCCCGACTGCGAGGACTTCGCCCGCACCGTCCTGCTCCTGGGCCAACTCGCCCTCTACGCCGACACCACCGGCGCCGACCTCGACTTCGTGGACGCCGTCAGCCCGTCCCTGGCCGCCTCGCTCCCGCAGCCGCCGACCGGGGAGGAGTCCTGATGGCCGCCCGTCACGGCCTGCGCGTCGACGCCGTCCTGGTCCAGGCCGTCATCGCCGGAGCCTTGTCCTTCGCCCACCTGCACGACCTGGCCGCCGCTGCCGGACAGGACGGCTGGAAGGCCTGGGCCTACCCCGTCTCCGTCGACCTGCTCCTGGTCGCCGCCTGGCGACGGCTCCGCAGCGAGGGCCCGTCCCGCTTGGCCTGGTGCTGGTTCCTCATCGCCCTCTTCGCCTCGCTGGGCGCCAACGTCGCCACCGCCGGATTCCTGGACCTGACCGACCCGCCCGCGCTACTCCGCCTCGGCATCGCCGGATGGCCCGCCCTCGCCTTCCTCGGCGGCACCCTCCTCGCCCACTCCGCCAAGCAACCGACGACCGAACCGCCGGCACCCGCCCCGGCCCCGGAACCCGACATCGCGGACGACCACGAACCGGCCCCCGAACTCGCCCCGGACCCGGAGCCCGCCCCGACCCCGGGCGAGGAACCGCCGGCGCTCCCGCCCGCCGACCCAGTGCCCGCGGTCCCCGCCGTTCTCATCGACCACGCCCGCAAGGTCGCCACCGACTACCGCAACCGCACCGGCGCCCCCATCGACACCGACACCCTGCGCGCCCGCCTCGGCGTCCCGCCCCACCTCGCCGACGCCATCGCCGCCCAACTCGCCTGACCCGAAAGGAGAACCCAGCCGCCATGCCCGCCCGCGACAACTTCCACTCCCTGATGCGGATCGGCCCCGTGCAGATCGGCACCCACCGCGACCGCAACGGCCAGACCAAGCACGCCGCCGTGTGCACCGCCGACCGCTGCGGCTGGTCCGCCGACTACTCCAGCCAGACCGCCGCCCAGCTCGCCGCCCGCACCCACCGCTGCCGCGTCCGCTAGGAGACACCGCCATGCAGGTCCCGCTCTGGTTCGCCCTGGCCGTCGTCGGCTACCTCGGCGTCAAGCTCATCCGCCCGCCCGCCTGGCTCATCGCCGTCCTCCTCCTCGGCGGCTACCTCCTCGCCGACAGCGTCCTCGCCCCCGCCATCGACACCGCCCTCACCAAGTAGCGAAGGGAGAACCGCATGCTCCGGCCGAAGATCCCCACCATGCCCACCCCGACCGGACTCGTCTCCCCGCCCGCCGTCATCGAGCCGACCACCGTGGTCCAGCACCACCCGGCACCTGCCCCGGCCCCGGCCGCCCAGGTCCCTTCCCGGCCCACCGTCCAGCTCACCCCGGGAACCGTCCTCGCCCTCCTCGGCGGCGGCACGGCCGTGGTCCTGGTCGTCGGCGCCGTCCTGGTCTCGATGCTCCTGGCCGTCGCCGTCACCGGCGCGTCCGTCGCCGTCTGCGCCCTGGTAATCCGCTCACTCATCACCTCGCAGCACCGCCGCTGAACGGTCCCAGGGGCGACGCACAAGCCGCCAAGCACGCCGCCGCTCCTGGGACCGGGTTCCGCCAAGCCAACCGCCATCGCCAAGGGAAAAGACATGGACCTGCAGACAGCCGCGAGCATCGTGCCGTTACTCGGCTGGGCCGTGCACGGCGGCATCCTCACCCGCCGCCTCGTCTCCGCCCGCCGCGACCCGCTCACCGGCCTCCTCACCCGCGCCGGATGGACCGCCCGCGCCGAACACTGCATCCGCCGGCACCCGGACGCCGCCGTCCTCCTGGTCGACCTCGACCACTTCAAGACCCTCAACGACACCCACGGCCACGCCGCCGGGGACGCCGCCCTCGTGGAGATCGCCGCCCGGCTGCGCGCCTGGTGCGGACGCAACGGCACCGCCGGCCGTCTGGGCGGGGACGAGTTCGTCGCCGTGATCCGGGACCTGGCCGCCGTCGACCTCGACGCGCTGACCGCCGCGTTGCACCGGCCGCTGCCCTACGCCGGGACGTCGCTCCCGCTGGCCGCCTCGGTCGGCGTCTGCCCCGTCTCAGAGCTGGCCGTGCCGTTTCTCACGGACGCGCTCGCCGCCGCCGACGCGGCCATGTACGCGATCAAGGGCCGCACCCGCCGGGGCTCCCGCACCACTCGCTGAAAGGCCACCGGGTGGCGCACAAGCCGCCAAGCACGCCGCCACCCGGGGCCGTTCCTTCCAACCGCAATCGAAAGGAACCACCATCATGGCCCACCACACCCCGCCGCGGGCGAGGATCTGCCCGGCCTGCGACGGCTTCGCCTCCGTCGCCATCACCCTCGGCGGCCGCGACCACCGTGGCCACCTGCGCACCGTCACCGCCCACTGCCCGGCCTGCCACGGCACCGGCACCGCCCGCCCTGCCCGCCGGCAGGGGGTGAACGTCTGATGCCCCGCCGCTGGAGCCTCGGAGTCGACCGCATCCTGTCCGACGGACTGGACGGCGACTACGACCGCCTGAAGAAGACCGCCAAAGCCCACCAGCTGCACGACACCGACCGGGCCACCAAGCCCGATCGCCACGGCCGCTCCTCCAACGCCGCCGCGAGCGAAGACGCAAACACCCCGCAGAAGCGAGGTTGGCGCCGTTGACTTCGAAAGCCCTGCTCGACCCGACCACCCTCGGCGACCTGCTGAGGGTGGCTTCGGCCCCCGACTACACCCGCTGGGAAGACCAGGTCCGCCGCACCGGCGGCTGCGCCGACCCCATCCACCTGACCGGCTGGGTCCTGCACAAGGACAAGACCACCGGCGAGACCCTGCACCACTACTCCACCGAGACCGAGCCGGGCGGGCGCCTCCGCCTCGCCTGCGGCAACCGCCGCTTCTCCCGCTGCCCGGCCTGCGCTTGGACCTACGCGGGCGACACCTACCACCTGATCCGTGCAGGCCTGGCCGGAGACGACCGCCGCGACATCCCCGCCACTGTCCGCGACCACCCGCGCGTCTTCGCCACCCTCACCGCCCCGTCCTTCGGCCCGGTCCACAACCGTCCAGACCGGGGCGTCTGCCGCTGCGGCACCCGTCACGGCGCCGACGATCCCGCCCTTGGCACCGCCCTCGACCCGAAGACGTACGACTACGCGGGCGCCGTGCTCTTCAACAACCACGCCGGACAGCTCTGGCAGCGCTTCACCAATCGGCTCCGTCGCGAGATCGCCGCCCGCGCCGGCATCACCCAGCGGGAACTGAAAGAGTGCGCCCGACTGTCGTACGGCAAGGTCGCCGAGTTCCAGAAACGCGGCGCCGTGCACTTCCACGCTGTCATCCGCCTCGACGGCCCCGACGGGCCGGACGCCCCGCCCCCGGCCTGGGCAACAGTCGACCTCCTCACCGACGCGATCCGAGCCGCCGCCACGCACTCTTACACCTCGGTCTCCGTTCCGGCCGTCGCCGACCAACCGGCCCGGACCTTCCGCTGGGGTCGACAGCTCGACGTACGGCCGGTCAAGGCTTTCGGGGACGGCTCCGACGTCACCGAGCAGGCCGTCGCCTCCTACGTCGCCAAGTACGCCACCAAGGCCGCCGAGAACACCGGCACGCTCGACCGCCGTATCGGCGAACTCTCCGAACTCGACCGCCATGGCATCCCCGAGCACACCCGCCGCCTGATCGAGGCCTGCAAGCTGCTCGACCCGCTGTATCCGGACCGGCGCCTGTGGGCCTGGGCTCACATGCTCGGCTTCCGCGGCCACTTCTCCTCGAAGTCCCGTCGCTACTCGACCACCCTCGGCGCTCTCCGCCAGGCCCGTGCCGACTACCGCGCCGCACAGGAGCAAGCAGCCCTCGGCCTCGACGACCAGGAGCCGGACACCGTCCTGGTCCTCGCCGACTGGCAGTACGCCGGCCACGGCCACACCCCCGGCGAATCCGTACTCGCCGCCACCATCGCCCGCGACCTCCAACTCAGCCGCGAAACCGCCCGCGAAGCCCTACGCGACCAACTCAGTCAGGAAGGAGCGCTGACGTGAAAGACGAACTGATGACCGTTCGAGAGGTCTGCGCCGAACTCAAGGGCATCTCACGTCGGACCTTCTATCGCTGGCGCGAGTTGGGCGAGGCGCCGCAGGCGTTCAAGTTGCCCAACGGGGAACTGCGCGTGTGGCGCAGTGACTTCAATGCATGGCTGAACGCGCGAGAGCGGGCCGCGGCATGAAGTCGCTTGACGTAAAGATCTGGGGGGTCCGGAAGAGAAATACCAAGAAGTCGTCCTATGACGTCAGGTGGACCGTTTCCGGCAGCGTGTTCTCCGAGCAGTTCCGCACCAAGGGGCTTGCAGACCACTACCGGGCCAAGCTTCTTCGGGCCGCTCGTGACGGTGAAGAGTTCGATACGGTCACGGGGCTGCCTGACTCGATGGTCGAGAAGGCGCCTTCGACTACCTGGTACGCCTTCGCTCTGAAGTACCTCGCCATGAAGTGGCCGCACGCGGCTCCGAACACGCGCAACGGGATCAATGAGTCGCTAACCGCCGTGACCATGGCTCTTCTGGACGATCGCCCAGGCAGGCCGTCCGATGATCTACTCAGGAAGGCGCTGCGCAACTGGGCCTTTGTCCTGCCCGGTCCTGATGATCGCGAATTGCCGATCGAGATTGCCAATACCTTGCACTGGGTGGCCAAGGCTTCGCGGCCCCTGTCCGACCTCGGCGACGTTGCGATAGGCAGGGCGGTCCTGGACTCCCTCAAACTGAAGCTCGACGGGACGGCGGCGGCCGCGGAAACTGTTCGGCGCAAGCGGCGGACGCTCGTCAACGCACTGCACTATGCGGTGGATCTCGGGGAGTTCAAAGAGAACCCGATCACTGCTATCCGCTGGAAGAAACCGAAGGTGGCCGGGGAAGTAGATCCCCGGGTAGTTGCCAATCCGGAGCAGGCACGATCCCTGCTGACTGCGGTCTCGTACGTTGGTGGGTACGGTCGGGCACGTGGTCGTCGACTCGTCGGCCTGTTCGCCTGCATGTATTACGGCGCTCTCCGTCCCGCTGAGGCTGTCGGTCTCACCCGTGCGGACTTGAAATTGCCGGAGACAGGCTGGGGAACGGCCCTGCTGAACCGGACCCGCCCGAGTGTCGGCAAGCAGTGGACGGACTCCGGCGAGACCCACGACGACCGCGGCTTGAAGAACCGGCCGGCCGAAGAGGTCCGGCTCGTTCCGATCCCGCCCCAGCTCGTCGCCATCCTTCGGCAACACCTCGACACCTTCGGCACTGCGGATGACGGGCGCCTGTTCACGAACGAACGCGGGGGAGTGGTCGGCTCCTCGACGTACTACCGCGTCTGGCAGGAGGCTCGGGCGCTGGCGCTCCCGCCGGCCGCGGTCTCCTCCCCGCTCGCCGCGCGTCCGTACGATCTTCGGCACTCGGCACTGTCGACCTGGCTCAACTCCGGGGTGGATCCGACTGAGGTCGCCGAGCGTGCGGGCAACAGCGTGGAGGTCCTGCTGAGCCGCTACGCCAAGTGCATCGATGGACGACAGGAGATCGCCAACCGCAAGATCGAGGAGTTGCTGCGGGAGTACGAGTGATCACGGGACCAAGGGACCCCATACTCCAAGGGTGGACATGTCGGAGGAAGGCGAAGCGCTCGATCCTGAGTGGGTCGAGTTGGGCAACAACGTGAATGGCATCCTGCACGGCTGCCGAGACGCCTCGCCTGTCGCCGAGCGCTTCGTGCGGGCCGGCTGGAGGTCGAGGTCGTCCTCCTGGAATGGCTACGAGGTGGGAACCCGTTGGTGCGAAGTGGAGCTCGACCCCGTCGATGGGCCGGACGTCCTGCTCAACGGAGTCGTCGACCCGCGGCGGCTCGATGACCTCGCCGGCCTCCTCCGCCGTTTCGGGCTGACGTGCTCCCTGGAGCTCTATGACGGGGACGGCATCCTGGTCCGCAAGGTCCGAGCCTGACTCGACGAACCGCGCTCAAGGCTCCCGGACGCGTCCGGGAGCCTTCGCGTTTTCCGGGCTTGACCTGGGGAAACAACCCAAGATCCTGTCCACGAATAGTCCACAGACCCCGACATACGGCCGCTACGAGCGGCACACGCCTGCACATACGCGAAGACCCCGGCCTCAGCGTTTCCGCTGGTGACGGGGTCTTTGGGCACCTCATGCTGGGTGCCCCCGGCAGGATTCGAACCTGCGCACACGGCTCCGGAGGCCGTTGCTCTATCCCCTGAGCTACGGGGGCGTGTCGGGCGCTGAGCTTCTCGCTTGCGGCGACGGGTAGAACATTAGCAGGTCCGGCGGGGTGATCAGGAACCCGTTTCCCCGGGTCGGGGTCGGCTGGTCCCCTGTACGGGGTGGAAGTGGGGAAAACCCGGACGCGGTGGCCGGTCCGGACCTACTCTCGACTTGTGCCAGGCGCTTCGGGCCGGGTGCTTGTTGTGGACGACAACAAGGTCATCCGGCAGCTGATCAGGGTCAACCTCGAACTGGAAGGGCTAGAGGTCGTGACCGCGGCCGATGGTGCCGAGTGTCTGGACGTGGTGCACGAGGTGCGGCCCGACGTCGTGACGCTCGACGTCGTCATGCCCCGGCTGGACGGGCTACGCACCGCCGCCCGTCTCCGGGCCGATCCCCGTACGCACCATCTGCCCCTCGCCATCATCAGCGCGTGTTCGCAGTACGAGGTCGAGACCGGCCTCGACGTCGGTGTGGACGCCTTCCTCGCCAAGCCCTTCGAGCCCGCCGAGCTGGTACGGCTCGTGAAGCAGCTCATGGAGCGGCGGATCGGGCCCGGGGGCCATGAAGGCCTTGTCGGATCCGGGGGGCCTGGCAGGCCAGGGGGCTCCGGGGGAGACCGCAGCGGTGGAGGCCCCGGTGAGGGAAGCCCCGGTGAGGCAAGCCCCGGTCAGGGAGGTCCCGGTGGCGGAGAACAGAGTGGGGGTGGTGAGGGAGAGTTCGATTGTGATGGGGGCTCTCCCGCTCATGGAGCCGCTTCCCCTCCCGACCCTCCCTCCGCCAATGCAGCCTGCTCCGCTCATGGAGCCTCCTACGTTCACAGAGACATCCCCGCTCATCCAGTCACCCCTTCTTCCGGGTCGTCCGAGGATTCCGGCAGCGTCAGCCATTCCGGGGTGCTCGACGGTCGTGGTTCCCGGGACGGCGGTCTTTCCGACGGTGTGCCGGGCGGGGTGTCCTTCGGAGGGTAGGTCGGCCGGGGGCAGGGACAACCGGGCAGGGACAACCGGGCAGGGACAACCGGGCAGGGACAACCGGGTAGTGACAACCGCCTCGCGTACCCACCCCCCTCCTCCCCTACGCTTGTCCCGTGACCCCCGTCGAGCTCTCCCGCACCGTGCTGCACGCGGTGCGTCGTGCTGTCGATGACGGGGAGCTGAGTGTGACCGTGCCCGAGCGGGCCGTGGTGACGGAGCCGGGGCCAGGGGGGTGCGGGGACTTCGCCACCACCATCGCGCTCCAGCTCGCCCGGCCGGCCGGGCAGCCGGCGTCGCGGGTCGCCGAGATTCTGCGCGCCCGGCTCGCCGAGGCCGAAGGCATCCGGGACGTCGTCGTCACCGGGCCCGGGTTTCTCAACATCAGCCTCGACGCGCAGGTCGATCCCGTCGCCGGGCTGGTCCGGGAGATCCGGGAGAAGGGCACCCGGTACGGCTACGGAGACGCCCTCGCCGGACAGGTCGTCGCGCTGCGCGTGCCGTACGAGGTGCGGGCCGAGGTCGTCGCCGACGCCGTCGTGCGTCTCGTGGGGACCCAGGGCGGGCGCGCCACCGTCGCGCACGGCGAGCCCGTCAATCTGCGGCCCGTGCCCGCGCCGGAGGATCCCGCCCCGCTCGGGCCCGACGCCGCCCAGTGGGCCCTCCTCTACCCCGCCCCGCACGACCGGCCCCGGATCACCGCCGATCACCTGATCCAGCGGGAGAGCAATCCGCTGTTCCGCGTGCGGTACGCCCACGCCCGTATCCGTGCTCTCAGCCGCAATGCCGCCCGCCTCGGTTTCTCCGCGGAGCCCGGCCCGATCGGACTCGTCGCGCATTCCGGCGCCGGGCCCTCCGCCACCCGTGCGCCTGGTGGTGTCCGCCGTCCGGGGGTTCCCGCGGAGGCTCTTGCCGATCCCTTCGGGACCTCCGCGAGCGCCGGTGGCCGCAGCCTTCTCGGGGTCCTCACGCACGCCGATGCCGGCCCCCTCCCCGCCCCCGTGAACGCCGACAACGGCCTACTCGGTCCCACGAACGCCCGCATCGGCCTTCTCGGCCCCGCGAACGCCGGCGCGGTCCCCTTCGCGCCCGCCGACGCCATGCCCCTCGGCCCCGACGCGAGCACCCCCGCCGACGTCAACGCCGAAAGCACTCCCGCCACCCCCACCCCCCTCCTGACCCCCCTGGCCGCCCACCCCCGCATCCTCGCCGTGGCCGCCACCCGTCGTGCCCCGGATCGGCTTGCCCGGCATCTCGTCACCGTCGCCGATGCCGTGCTGCCTCTGCTGCCCTGCGTGCTTCCCGTCGGCGAGGAGAAACCCTCGGCCGCCCACCGCGCCCGGCTGGCCCTCGCCGAAGCTGCCGGGACGGTGCTGGCCGGCGGCCTGTCCCTGCTCGGCATCGACGCACCCGAACACCTCTGAGGCGCGCGAGCAGACGCGCCCCGGAGAGAGACAGAGAGTCTGAGAGTCACGTCATGAGCCGTTCCGCCCACCCCGCCGGGCCCCGCCACGCCGACGTCCTGCCCGAGGGCCACTACTCCGCGCCGCCCGCCGACCTCAACGTCCTGGACCAGAAGGTGTGGGCCCAGACCGTCACGCGCGGCGACGACGGCGTGGTCACCGTCGGCGGGATTCCGGTCAGCCGGCTCGCCGAGGAGTTCGGCACCCCCGCCTACGTCCTCGACGAGGCCGACTTCCGGTCCCGCGCGCGTGCCTGGCGTACCGCGTTCGGGCCGGACGCCGATGTCTTCTACGCCGGGAAGGCCTTCCTCTCCCGGGCCGTCGTGCGGTGGCTGAACGAGGAGGGCCTCAACCTGGACGTGTGTTCCGGTGGCGAGCTGGCCACCGCGCTGTCCGCCGGGATGCCCGCCGACCGCATCGCCTTCCACGGCAACAACAAGTCCGTCGCCGAGATCACCCGGGCCGTCGAGGCCGGTGTCGGGCGGATCGTGCTCGACTCCTTCCAGGAGATCGTGCGGGTCGCGCACATCGCGCAGTCGCTCGGCACGCGGCAGAAGGTGCAGATCCGGATCACCGTCGGCGTCGAGGCGCACACCCACGAGTTCATCGCCACCGCCCACGAGGACCAGAAGTTCGGGATTCCGCTCGCCGGGGGGCAGGCCGCCGAGGCCGTACGGCGGGCCCTTCAGCTCGACGGGCTGGAGCTGATCGGGATCCACTCCCACATCGGGTCGCAGATCTTCGACATGTCGGGCTTCGAGGTCGCCGCCCACCGTGTCGTCGGGCTGCTGAAGGACATCCGGGACGAGCACGGGGTCGAGCTGCCGGAGATCGACCTGGGGGGCGGGCTCGGGATCGCCTACACCAGTGACGACGACCCCCGGGAGCCGCACGAGATCGCCAAGGCGCTCACCGAGATCGTCACGCGGGAGTGCGAGGCCGCCCGGCTGCGCACGCCCCGGATCTCCGTCGAGCCCGGGCGCGCCATCGTCGGCCCCACCGCCTTCACGCTGTACGAGGTCGGCACGGTCAAGCCGCTCGACGGGCTGCGCACGTACGTCTCCGTCGACGGCGGCATGTCGGACAACATCCGGACCGCGCTGTACGACGCCGAGTACAGCGTCGCCCTCGTGTCCCGCGCGTCCGACGCCGAGCCGATGCTCGCCCGGGTCGTCGGCAAGCACTGCGAGAGCGGGGACATCGTGGTCAAGGACGCGTTCCTGCCCTCGGACCTGGCGCCGGGCGACCTGATCGCCGTACCGGCCACGGGCGCGTACTGCCGGTCCATGGCCAGCAACTACAACCACGTGCTCCGGCCGCCCGTCGTCGCCGTACGGGACGGCGAGGCGCGGGCGATCGTCCGGCGGGAGACGGAGGAGGACCTCCTGCGTCTCGATGTCGGGTGACCCGGACGGCCGCCCCCGCAGAGGGGCCGGAAGATCTGCGGTCCTGCGGTCCCGTACAAATGAAATAGATGTCTCACGATCCGGACGAAGGGTAGAAACTCCCGTCCGGTGAGTGAGACTGGTCCAACCGTAGACGGTGAGAGGAAACGAGGTCGGATGATGCGTACGCGTCCGCTGAAGGTGGCGCTGCTGGGCTGTGGAGTGGTCGGCTCAGAGGTGGCGCGCATCATGACGACGCACGCCGACGACCTCGCCGCGAGGATCGGGGCGCCCGTGGAGCTCGCGGGCGTGGCCGTACGGCGGCCCGCCAAGGTGCGTGAGGGCATCGACCCCTCCCTCGTCACCACCGACGCCACCGCTCTCGTCAAACGCGGGGACATCGACGTCGTGGTCGAGGTGATCGGCGGTATCGAGCCCGCCCGGTCGCTCATCACCACCGCCTTCGAGCACGGCGCCTCCGTCGTCTCCGCCAACAAGGCCCTGCTCGCCCAGGACGGCGCCGCTCTGCACGCCGCCGCCGAGGAGCACGGCCGCGACCTCTACTACGAGGCCGCCGTCGCCGGCGCCATCCCGCTGATCCGGCCGCTGCGCGAGTCCCTCGCCGGCGACAAGGTCAACCGCGTGCTCGGCATCGTCAACGGCACCACCAACTTCATCCTCGACAAGATGGACTCGACCGGCGCCGGGTACCAGGAGGCCCTGGACGAGGCCACCGCCCTGGGGTACGCCGAGGCCGACCCGACCGCCGACGTCGAGGGCTTCGACGCCGCCGCCAAGGCCGCCATCCTCGCCGGCATCGCCTTCCACACGCGCGTACGCCTCGACGACGTCTACCGCGAGGGCATGACCGAGGTCACCGCCGCCGACTTCCGCTCCGCCAAGGAGATGGGCTGCACCATCAAGCTGCTCGCCATCTGCGAGCGGTCCGCGGACGGTACGTCGGTCACCGCGCGCGTGCACCCCGCGATGATCCCGCTCAGCCACCCGCTCGCCTCCGTGCGCGGCGCGTACAACGCCGTCTTCGTGGAGTCCGACGCGGCCGGGCAGCTGATGTTCTACGGGCCCGGCGCCGGCGGTTCGCCCACCGCCTCGGCCGTGCTGGGCGACCTGGTCGCGGTCTGCCGCAACCGGCTGAGCGGGTCCACCGGGCCGGGCGAGTCGGCGTACGCCGACCTGACCGTCTCCCCGATGGGCGAGGTCGTCACCCGGTACCACATCAGCCTCGACGTGGCCGACAAACCGGGCGTGCTCGCCCAGGTCGCCACCGTCTTCGCCGAACACGGGGTGTCGATCGACACCGTTCGGCAGCAGGGCAAGGATGGCGAGGCATCCCTCGTCGTCGTCACCCACCGGGCCTCTGACGCCTCCTTGTCCGGGACCGTCGAGGCACTGCGCAAGCTCGACACCGTGCGGGGTGTCGCCAGCATCATGCGGGTTGAAGGAGAGTAACCAGCAATGACCCACCAGTGGCGCGGAATCATCGAGGAGTACCGGGACAGGCTGCCGGTCTCCGACACCACGCCGGTCGTGACGCTCCGCGAGGGCGGCACGCCCCTCGTGCCCGCGCAGGTGCTCTCCGAGCGCACGGGCTGTGAGGTCCACCTGAAGGTGGAGGGGGCCAACCCCACCGGGTCCTTCAAGGACCGCGGCATGACCATGGCCATCAGCAAGGCCAAGGAGGAGGGGGCGAAGGCCGTCATCTGCGCCTCCACGGGCAACACGTCCGCCTCCGCCGCCGCGTACGCGGTGCGGGCCGGCATGGTCTCCGCCGTGCTTGTACCGCAGGGGAAGATCGCCCTCGGCAAGATGGGCCAGGCCCTCGTGCACGGTGCGAAGATCCTCCAGGTCGACGGCAACTTCGACGACTGCCTCACCCTGGCGCGCGCACTGAGCGAGAACTACCCCGTGGCGCTGGTGAATTCGGTCAACCCGGTACGCATCGAGGGCCAGAAGACGGCTGCCTTCGAGATCGTGGACATGCTCGGCGACGCTCCCGACATCCACGTCCTCCCGGTCGGCAACGCGGGCAACATCACGGCCTACTGGAAGGGTTACAAGGAGTACGCCGCCGACGGCATCGCCGGCAAAACCCCCCGTATGTGGGGTTTCCAGGCCTCCGGCAGTGCCCCGATCGTGCGGGGCGAGGTCGTCAAGGACCCGTCGACCATCGCCACCGCCATCCGCATCGGCAACCCCGCGTCCTGGAGTTACGCCCTGGCCGCGCGGGACGAGTCCGGCGGTGCCATCGACGAGGTGACGGACCGTGAGATCCTGCGCGCCTACCGCCTGTTGGCCGCGCAGGAGGGCGTCTTCGTGGAGCCCGCCTCCGCCGCCTCCGTGGCCGGTCTGCTCAAGGCCGCCGAGCAGGGCAAGGTGGACCCGGGCCAGCGCATCGTGTGCACCGTCACCGGCAACGGCCTGAAGGACCCCGACTGGGCCGTCGCCGGCGCCCCGCAGCCGGTCACCGTCCCGGTCGACGCGGCCACCGCGGCCGAGCGCCTCGGCCTGGCCTGAGCGCCCGGAGCCGGAGCCAGAGCCGGACCCGAACCGGAGCCGGACCTTGAGAGCCCTGGTGCCCGACCTTGAGCGCCAAGGCGCCTGAGCCCGAGCACCGAGGTGCCTGAGCCCGAGCGCCGAGGCGCCCGAGCCCGAGCACCGAGGTGCCTGAGCCCGAGCGCCCGGCGACCGAGCCCGAGCGCCGGTCCCGAGCGCTCCGGGTCCGGGAAATCCCTGACAGGGTGCACAGGGGGCTTACGACACGCATCGTGCGCCTCCTGTGCGCCCTATGTCGCCACAGAACCTTCCTTCGATAGGCTGTACCGAACCCCGCCCGTTGCACATGCCCTGGCACATGGGCGACGCCGCGCCGGCCGCGCGGCCGAGGGTCTCCCGTACGTATCGAATGTCTTCGACAGTCACGCAGCTCAAGGAGAGTCAACGAGCGATGGCCGGTCCAGCGTTCCGCGCCGCCGCCGTCCGGGTGCGCGTTCCCGCCACCAGCGCCAACCTCGGTCCGGGCTTCGACGCCCTGGGCCTCGCGCTGGGGCTGTACGACGACGTGGTCGTCCGGGTGGCCGACTCCGGGCTGCACATCGACATCGCGGGAGAGGGCAGCGAGACCCTGCCGCGGGACGAGAGTCACCTCCTCGTCCGTTCCCTGCGCACGGCCTTCGACCTGCTGGGCGGACAGCCCCGCGGCCTGGAGATCGTCTGCGCCAACCGCATCCCGCACGGCCGGGGCCTCGGCTCCTCCTCCGCCGCCATCTGCGCCGGCATCGTCGCCGCCCGCGCGGTGACCATAGGCGGCGAGGCCCGCCTGGACGACGCGGCGCTGCTGGAGCTGGCCACCGAGATCGAGGGCCACCCGGACAACGTGGCCGCCTGTCTGCTCGGCGGCTTCACCCTGTCCTGGATGGAGGCCGGCGCCGCCCGGGCCATCAGGATGGACCCGCACCGTTCCATCGTTCCGGTGGTTTTCGTGCCCGGGAAGCCGGTCCTGACCGAGACCGCGCGGGGCCTGCTCCCGCGTTCCGTGCCGCACGTCGACGCCGCCGCCAACGCGGGCCGCGCCGCCCTGCTCGTCGAGGCCCTGACCAGGCGCCCCGAGCTGCTGCTGCCCGCCACCGAGGACCGCCTGCACCAGGAGTACCGCGCGCCGGCCATGCCGGACAGCGCCGCGCTGGTGGAGCGGCTGCGCGCCGACGGCATCCCGGCCGTGATCTCGGGCGCCGGGCCCACCGTCATGGCGCTCGCCGACACCGACAGCGCCGACAAGGTGTCCCACCTCGCAGGTGAGGGCTGGGCCGCCAACCGGCTGGACCTGGACGTCCAGGGAGCGAGTGTGCTGCCGCTTGCGACCTGACACACGGTTGCCGGATTTGGAGAGGGGGAATGTTTGTTGGATCCGGTAGTGTTAATCTCAAGTCTGCACCCGACCTGACCATGGCGAGGTGCCTCGTGTCCCCGTCCGGGACAGACATTCTTCCGGGAGCCTCCCGCGCCACTCCGTGTTCCTTGCGCCGTACCTGGGCAGTACGTCGTATGCGAGCACTGAGCGGGCCGCCGGGCACGCTTCGGAATCGGTGCTACCACGCCACGTGACACTGGGTGCCACGGCTCGCGGAAGCGCCATCACCGCACATTTCTTCCGCCGCTTTGGCGGACCACCGCCCCGGCACGGTTCACAGAAGACAGGACCGTAGCCGGACAGCACAACCGGTCGCCGAGCCAGACAGGCCGACGTCCGCTCCAGGGAAGGACCCTTCGTGAGCGACACCACCGATCTGATGGGCGCACGTGTCGAGGAGACCGCTGCCGCGCCCGCCACGGACGCCTCCGCGCCTGCCACCGGTGCCGGCTCCCGGCGGCGCCGCGGTACCGGCCTCGAGGGCATGGTGCTGGCCGAGCTGCAGCAGGTTGCCTCGGGCCTCGGGATCAGGGGCACCGCGCGGATGCGCAAGAGCCAGCTGATCGAGGTCATCAAGGAGGCGCAGGCCGCCGGGGGTGCCCCCGCCGCCAAGGCCGACACCGCCACCGAGACCAAGCCGAAGCGCCGGGCCACCTCCAAGGCCCGCACCGGCGAGTCCGCCGAGAGCGGCGAGAGCACGGCGAGGAAGGCGGAGGCCAAGACCGAGGCTCCCGCCGAGAAGGCCGTGGCCCAGCAGCAGATCGAGATCCCCGGCCAGCCGGCCTCCGACGACGCCCCGACCGAGCGCCGTCGCCGCCGCGCCACCGCCGAGGCGGGCAGCCCGGCCGCGGGCGGCGCCGAGACCGTCGCCGCCGAGGCCAGGAGCGAGTCCAAGGCCGAGACGCCCGCGCAGCACCAGTCGCAGCCGCAGGGCGAGGCCAAGGGCGACGCCGACGGCGAGGGCCGTGGCCGCCGGGACCGCCGCGAGCGTGGCCGGGACCGCGACCGTGACCGCCGTAACAAGGGCGACGAGCAGCAGGGCGGCCAGCAGCGTCAGCAGCAGGGCCAGCAGCAGGGCGGCCGGCAGGACCGTCAGCAGGACGAGGACGACTTCGAGGGCGGCCGGCGTGGCCGTCGCGGCCGCTACCGCGACCGCCGGGGCCGCCGTGGCCGCGACGAGATCGCCGAGCCGCAGCTCGCCGAGGACGACGTCCTGATCCCGGTCGCGGGCATCCTGGACATCCTCGACAACTACGCCTTCATCCGGACCTCCGGCTACCTGCCGGGTCCGAACGACGTGTACGTCTCCCTCGCCCAGGTCCGCAAGAACGGCCTGCGCAAGGGTGACCACGTCACCGGTGCGGTCCGCCAGCCGAAGGAGGGCGAGCGCCGCGAGAAGTTCAACGCGCTGGTCCGCCTGGACTCCGTCAACGGCATGGCGCCCGAACACGGCCGTGGCCGCCCGGAGTTCAACAAGCTGACCCCGCTCTACCCGCAGGACCGGCTCCGCCTGGAGACCGACCCGGGGGTGCTCACCACCCGCATCATCGACCTGGTCTCGCCGATCGGTAAGGGCCAGCGCGGTCTGATCGTGGCCCCGCCGAAGACCGGTAAGACCATGATCATGCAGGCGATCGCCAACGCGATCACGCACAACAACCCCGAGTGCCACCTGATGGTCGTCCTCGTCGACGAGCGTCCGGAAGAGGTCACCGACATGCAGCGGTCGGTCAAGGGCGAGGTCATCTCCTCGACCTTCGACCGCCCGGCCGAGGACCACACGACCGTCGCCGAGCTGGCCATCGAGCGGGCCAAGCGACTGGTCGAGCTGGGCCACGACGTGGTCGTGCTGCTCGACTCGATCACGCGTCTGGGCCGTGCCTACAACCTGGCGGCGCCCGCCTCCGGCCGCATCCTGTCCGGTGGTGTCGACTCGACCGCGCTCTACCCGCCGAAGCGGTTCTTCGGTGCGGCGCGCAACATCGAGGACGGCGGCTCGCTGACCATCCTGGCCACGGCTCTCGTGGACACCGGGTCCCGCATGGACGAGGTGATCTTCGAGGAGTTCAAGGGCACCGGCAACATGGAGCTGAAGCTCGACCGGAAGCTCGCCGACAAGCGCATCTTCCCGGCGGTGGACGTGGACGCGTCCGGTACCCGTAAGGAAGAGATCCTGCTCGGCAGCGAGGAGCTGGCCGTTGTCTGGAAGCTCCGCCGTGTCCTGCACGCCCTGGACCAGCAGCAGGCGATCGAGCTGCTTCTCGACAAGATGAAGCAGACCAAGTCGAACGTCGAGTTCCTGATGCAGATCCAGAAGACGACGCCGACGCCGGGCAACGGCGACTGACGGTTCGTTCCAGGGAAGAGAACAGAAGCCCGCCCCCGTCCGCTGCGACGGGGGCGGGCTTCTGGCACAAAGGCCACAAGCGAGATCTTTGCCACAGGGGGCTCGGTGGGCACCGGTTTCCAGGCGCACGGCCTCTGGGGCTGAATCCGCAGGTGAGGGCCGTGCGCTCGCCCCGAGTGACTACGCACCGTGCTCATCGCCGTACGGGGTGGGCACGGTGCGTCGTGCAACCCTTTCCCGAGTTTCTCCGTCTGACCGGGCGGAGCGACGATGGAGCGGTGACGACCGCGCCTGACCCTGACCGCAGGGGGTAACCGGACGACGAGACCTAGGAGCGATGTGGCCGCCGAGAGTACGCCTCAGCCCGCCATAACCGAGGCGGGCACGACCTCGCGCCGCCGGGGCAAGGGCCGCCGCCGTAAGGCGCCCAGCACGGGACGCAAGGCACTGCGCGCGACCGCCTGGACGGCGGCCGGCGTGGTGGTGCTGGGCGGTTCCGGCGCCGGGTACCTGTACTTCAAGCTCAACGGCAACCTCCACAGCGTCGACATCAACCAGGCCCTCGGCACCGACCGGCCCTCGAAGGTCGACAACGGCTCCGAGAACATCCTGGTCCTCGGCTCGGACACCCGCTCCGGCAAGAACAAGAAGCTCGGCGGCGGCACGGACGACGGCAGCGCCCGCTCCGACACGGCGATGATCGTCCACGTGTACGAGGGCCACAAGCGGGCCGGCGTGGTCTCCATCCCCCGGGACACCCTGGTGGACCGCCCCCGGTGCACCGACGCCAAGGGCACCGTCCACCCCGCCGCGTCCGGCGTGATGTTCAACGAGGCGTACTCCACCGGCGGCGCGGCCTGCGCGGTCAAGACCGTCGAGTCGATCACCGGCATCCGCATGGACCACTACCTGGAGGTCGACTTCGAGGGCTTCCAGAAGCTCATCGACGACCTCGGCGGGGTCCAGGTCAGGACCACCAAGGACATCGACGACCGGCAGAGCCACCTGGAGCTGAAAGCCGGCACCCACACCCTGAACGGTGAGCAGGCCCTCGGCCTGGTCCGCACCCGGCACGGCGTGGGCGACGGGTCCGACCTGGGCCGCATCCAGCTCCAGCAGGCGTTCATCAAGGCCCTGATCGACCAGGTCAAGCAGGTCGGTGTCCTCACGAACCCGAAGAAGCTGTACGACCTCGCCGACACCGCCACCAAGGCCGTCACCACCGACTCGGACCTCGGCTCGGTCAACTCCCTGATCGACTTCGCCGGCGGTCTGAAGGGCATCAGCTCGTCGCACATGAAGATGGTGACGATGCCGGTCCAGTACGACCCGGCCAACCCCAACCGCGTCCTGCTGTCCGAGACCAAGGCCCAGCTGGTCTGGAACGCCCTGAAGAACGACCGGCCGATCCCGGCCTCGGCCACGAAGGGAACGGCCGCCGGCGAGGCCGAGGGCGTCGTCAGCGCCCCGTAGGGGCGCGGGCACTCACCCCCAGGAATAGAACAACCGCACCCCCGGTTTTGGGGGATGGCCCCAGTCCTGGCAGACTGGTACGTCGGCTCCGGTTCACGCCTCCGCATCCCGCGGTAGCGACCCGGCGCCCTCCCGGAACCTAGGAGACACCTTGAAGCGCGACATCCACCCCGCGTACGTCGAGACGCAGGTCAGCTGCACCTGCGGCGCGTCGTTCACCACCCGCAGCACCATCGAGTCCGGCACCATCCGGGCCGAGGTCTGCTCCGAGTGCCACCCGTTCTACACGGGCAAGCAGAAGATCCTCGACACCGGTGGCCGTGTGGCCCGCTTCGAGGCCCGCTTCGGCAAGGCTGCCGCCGGCTCCAAGAAGTAGCGAGCCCCATTTCGCCGGTCCACGGTCACGCCCTCCCGGGGGTGTGCCCGGGACCGGCGTTTTTGGTCGCCCGCCCTTCCCTTCACCGCAGTACAGGAGCCCAAGATGTTCGAGGCCGTCGAGGAACTCGTCGCCGAGCACGCCGACCTGGAGAAGAAGCTCGCCGATCCGTCGGTCCACGCCGACCAGGCGAACGCGCGCAAGCTGAACAAGCGCTACGCCGAGCTGACCCCGATCGTCGCCACGTACCGCTCCTGGAAGCAGAACGGCGACGACATCGAGACCGCGCGCGAGCTGGCCGCCGACGACCCGGACTTCGCCGCCGAGGTCAAGGACCTGGAGAAGCAGCGCGAGGAGCTGACCGAGAAGCTGCGCCTGCTGCTCGTCCCGCGCGACCCCAGTGACGACAAGGACGTCATCCTGGAGATCAAGGCGGGCGCCGGCGGCGACGAGTCGGCGCTGTTCGCGGGCGACCTGCTGCGCATGTACCTGCGCTACGCCGAGCGCGTCGGCTGGAAGACCGAGATCATCGACGCCACCGAGTCCGAGCTGGGCGGCTACAAGGACGTCCAGGTCGCGGTGAAGGCCCGTGGGCAGATCGAGCCCGGCCAGGGCGTGTGGGCCCGGCTGAAGTACGAGGGCGGGGTGCACCGCGTGCAGCGGGTCCCGGCCACCGAGTCCCAGGGCCGTATCCACACCTCCGCCGCCGGTGTCCTCGTGACCCCCGAGGCCGAGGAGGTGGACGTGGAGATCAACCCCAACGACCTCCGCATCGACGTCTACCGGTCCTCCGGCCCGGGCGGCCAGTCCGTCAACACCACCGACTCCGCCGTGCGCATCACGCACATCCCGACCGGAGTCGTCGCCTCCTGCCAGAACGAGAAGAGCCAGCTGCAGAACAAGGAGCAGGCGATGCGTATCCTGCGCTCCAGGCTGCTCGCCATGGCGCAGGAGGAGGCGGAGCGGGAGGCCGCCGACGCCCGCCGCAGCCAGGTCCGCACCGTCGACCGCTCCGAGAAGATCCGCACCTACAACTTCCCGGAGAACCGCCTCTCGGACCACCGCGTCGGCTTCAAGGCGTACAACCTGGACCAGGTCCTGGACGGCGACCTCGACGCCGTGATCCAGGCCTGTGTCGACGCCGACTCGGCGGCGAAGCTCGCCGCCGCCTGAGAGCCGTACGCACGCACGAGCACGAGTACGACACGGAGGACTCGCGTGAACCTGCTGCTCGCGGAGGTGGCCCAGGCCACCCAGCGGCTGGCCGACGCCGGCGTGCCCTCGCCGCGCACCGACGCGGAGGAGCTGGCCGCGTTCGTGCACGGCGTGAAGCGCGGCGAACTGCACTCCGTGAAGGACGCCGACTTCGACGCCCGGTACTGGGAGGTCATCGCCCGGCGCGAGCAGCGCGAGCCGCTGCAGCACATCACCGGGCGGGCCTACTTCCGGTACCTGGAGCTCCAGGTCGGGCCGGGGGTGTTCGTGCCCCGGCCGGAGACCGAGTCGGTGGTCGGCTGGGCCATAGACGCCGTGCGTGCCATGGACGTGGTCGAGCCCTGCATCGTCGACCTGTGCACCGGCTCCGGCGCCATCGCGCTCGCCCTCGCCCAGGAGGTGCCGCGCTCGCGCGTGCACGCCGTGGAGCTGTCCGAGGACGCCCTGGTGTGGACCCGCAAGAACATGGCTGGCTCCCGTGTCGACCTGCGCCAGGGCGACGCGCTGACCGCCTTCCCGGACCTCGACGGCCAGGTCGACCTGGTCATCTCCAACCCGCCGTACATCCCGCTCACCGAGTGGGAGTACGTCGCCCCGGAGGCCCGCGACTACGACCCGGAGATGGCCCTGTTCTCCGGCGAGGACGGCCTCGACCTCATCCGGGGCATCGAACGCACCGCGCACCGGCTGCTGCGCCCGGGCGGGGTCGTCGTGATCGAGCACGCCGACACCCAGGGCGGCCAGGTGCCGTGGATCTTCACCGAGGAGCGGGGCTGGGCCGACGCGGCCGATCACCCGGACCTCAACAACCGCCCGCGGTTCGCCACCGCCCGCAAGGCGCTGCCGTGAGCACCCCCCAGTTCTCAACCCCGCAGTACGTGTACGAGGAGGCCAGCTAGACATGGCACGGCGATACGACACCAACGACGCGACCGACCGAGTGACGGGTCTGCGCGAGGCCGCGTCCGCCGTCCGCCGGGGCGAGCTGGTGGTCCTGCCGACCGACACGGTGTACGGCATCGGTGCCGACGCGTTCTCCTCGGAGGCCGTCGCCGACCTGCTCGCCGCCAAGGGCCGGGGCCGCAACATGCCCACCCCTGTCCTCATCGGCTCCCCGAACACCCTGCACGGCCTGGTCACGGACTTCTCCGAGCTGGCCTGGGAGCTGGTGGACGCGTTCTGGCCGGGCGCCCTGACGCTGGTCGCCAAGCACCAGCCGTCCCTCCAGTGGGACCTCGGCGACACCCGCGGCACGGTCGCCGTCCGCATGCCGCTGCACCCGGTCGCCATCGAACTGCTCACCGAGGTCGGCCCGATGGCGGTCTCCTCCGCCAACCTCACCGGCCACCCGGCGCCGGAGAACTGCGACGCCGCCCAGGAGATGCTCGGCGACTCCGTCTCCGTCTACCTCGACGGCGGCCCCACCCCGGGCAACGTGCCGTCGTCCATCGTGGACGTCTCCCGCGAGGTGCCGGTGCTGCTGCGCGCGGGCGCGCTCTCGGCGGAGGAGCTGCGCAAGGTCGTACCCGACCTTGAGGTGGCGAATTGACGGCCCCTGAAGCGGGGCGTGGCATAGGCGGCGGGGGCTACAGCGCGGAGGAGACGACCACGTTCGGGTTCCCCCGCGACACCTTCCGCATCCTCCACGTCAGCACCGGCAATGTGTGCCGCTCGCCCATCACCGAGCGGCTGACCCGCCACTTCGTCGCGGAGCGGCTCGGCGTGCTCGGCGGCGGGCTGATCGTGGAGAGCGCCGGCACCTGGGGGCACGAGGGCGCGCCCATGGAGTCCCACGCGGAGACCGTGCTGGCCGAGTTCGGGGCGGACGCCTCAGGCTTCGTCGGCCGGGAGCTGCTGGACGAGCACGTGATCATGGCCGACCTGGTGCTGACCGCCACCCGCGACCACCGCGCCCAGGTCATCTCCATGGGCCATTCGGCGGGCCTGCGCACCTTCACCCTGAAGGAGTTCACCCGTCTGGTCCGGGCGATAGATCCGGCCACTCTGCCGCCGCTGGAGGACGGCCTGGTCATGCGGGCCCGGGCGCTGGTGCGCGCGGCGGCGGCGCTGCGCGGCTGGCTGCTGGCCCCGACCGCCGAGGCCGACGAGGTGTACGACCCGTACGGCGCCCCGCTCACCTTCTTCCGGTCGATCGGCGACGAGATACGGGACGCCCTGGACCCGGTGGTGACGGCGCTGACCGGGGTTCCGGCACGGACGTAGGCCGCGTGGCCGCAATACCGGGCGCCCCGCACCTCCCCGGCCTACATTGGGGTTACGTCACCGTCGACCGCCCCGGGAGCCCGCCATGTCGGTCACCCATTCCCTAGAGACCGACGTCTTGCGCCGGCAGGACCCGGCGATGGCCGAGATCCTCCTGGCCGAGCTGGAGAGGCAGTCGACCACCCTCCAGCTGATCGCCGCCGAGAACTTCTGCTCGCCGGCCGTGCTCGCCGCCCTCGGCTCCGCGCTCGCCAACAAGTACGCCGAGGGCTACCCCGGCGCCCGCCACCACGGCGGCTGCGAGCTGGTCGACGTCGCCGAACGCGCGGCCGTCGACCGGGCCAGGGCCCTGTTCGGCGCCGAGCACGCCAACGTCCAGTCCCACTCCGGTTCCTCGGCCGTCCTGGCGGCCTACGCGGCCCTGCTGCGCCCCGGCGACACCGTCCTCGCCCTCGGCCTGCCCTACGGCGGCCACCTCACCCACGGCTCCCCGGCGAACTTCTCCGGCCGCTGGTTCGACTTCGTCGGCTACGGCGTCGACGCCGAGACCGGGCTGATCGACCACGACCAGGTGCGCCATCTCGCCCGCAACCACCGGCCCAAGGCGATCGTGTGCGGCTCCATCGCCTACCCCCGGCACCTGGACTACGCCTTCTTCCGCGAGGTCGCCGACGAGGTCGGGGCCTATCTGATCGCCGACGCGGCGCATCCGATCGGCCTGGTCGCCGGGGGAGCGGCGCCGAGCCCGGTGCCGTACGCGGACATCGTGTGCGCGACCACGCACAAGGTGCTGCGCGGCCCGCGCGGCGGGATGATCCTGTGCGGTGCCGAGCTGGCCGAACGCGTGGACCGGGCTGTCTTCCCCTTCACCCAGAGCGGCGCCCAGATGCACACCATCGCCGCCAAGGCCGTCGCGTTCGGTGAGGCGGCGACCCCGGCGTTCACCGTGTACGCCCATCAGGTGGTCGCCAACGCGCGGGTGCTGGCCGGTCATCTGGCCGCGGAGGGCCTGGTCGTCACCACCGGCGGCACGGACACCCACCTGATCACCGCCGACCCCGCCCCGCTCGGCGTGGACGGCCGCAGCGCGCGCGGCCGGCTGCTGGCGGCGGGCCTGGTGCTGGACTGCTGCGCGCTGCCGCACGGCGACGGCCGCGGGCTGCGCCTGGGTACGGCCGCGGTGACCACTCAGGGCATGGGCGAGCCGGAGATGGTGCGGATCGCGGCGCTGTTGGCGGCCGTGCTGCGCGGTGAGACGGAGCCGGCCGCGGCGCGGGACGAGGTGCGCGCGCTCACCGGCCAGTTTCCGCCGTATCCAGGCTGACGGGACCCCGGCACAGCCGCATCCGGCAGTGATCCAGATCACGTTGTGAGTTATCTGTCAGCTCTGTTGGTTACGAGATGGTCATGACAAGCTGCTGATCAAGCGCAATCGGGGGTAAAGGCGCCTGCCCCTGCTGTTCTCTTTTGGGCCGAAAGGCTCCAACTATGCGAGCGACAGAGGCGGGAAATGAACTTCAAGCGTGGAATCCGGTCCGTGCTGGTCACGACGATGGCCCTGGGTGCCGTCGGGCTCCTCGCGGGCACCGCGAGCGCCGCGACCAGCGGCAACGGGTACTGCGAATCCGGTGACCCTTGTTTCTACTACCTGAAGCAGCAGGGAAGTTACATCTTCGATCCGGAGATGAACATCCCGAACTTCGCCCCGATGGTCTACACCCGCAACACCAACATCTCGCCGAACGACAACACCATGTCCTACTGGAACCGCTCCTCCAAGGAATGGCACGTCTACACGGACTCCTTCCGCGGTGGCATCCACGGCTGGGTTCCCGCGGGCTACAAGGGCGACGCTTCGACGAACTTCCAGAACAGCATCTCGTCCGCGTACGACTTCGACTGATCAGTCCCCTCGGGCTGACTGCCGCGAAATGAGTGACGAGTGGCCGCCTCACCGTTTCCCGGGTGGGGCGGCCCTTCGTTTTCTTATCGATGGAGAAACTCATGGCTCTTGCGAACCTGAGGGCACTGGGGACGAAGTCCGCCGGATGTCTGGCCGTGGCCGCCGGTCTGCTGCTGAGCGGCTGCTCCGGCTCCTCGGACTCGGCGCAGGGATCCGGATCGCCGAAGCTCCCCGACGTGGGCGCCGCGCCCAAGGTGGTCCGGTCCGCCGACCTGAAGTACCCGATGCAGGCCTTCGCCCCGGCGGCGGGCGAGATCAGAAGGCTGTCGCAGGCCCAGCAGGTCCTTACACAGCAGTGCATGCGGCGGTACGGCTTCACCTACGACGCGCCGGACTCCTCATCGACGGGTGCCGAGTCGGACACCGCGCGCCGCTATGGCCTCTCCGAGGCCAGGGACGCGCAACGGTACGGGTATGCGGACCCTGGGGTCCGGCCTGCCGGCCGGGGCAGCGACCACGAACTCGATCCGGCGATGCTCGCCGTGCTGAACGGCTCTGACGACCTCAACCCCGATTCGCTCCCCGAAACCCAGGCGGAGGCGGAGGCCAGGAAGGGCGATGGCGTTCCCGTGGGAGGTTGTTCCAGGGAGTCGTATCTGAAGCTCTACGCTCCGAAAAAGGGAATGATCGACATCGCGTTCGCCCAGACGCTGGAACGCCAGGCCTATATGAAGTCCCGTACCGACCCCCGCGTCATCGCCGTCATCAAGAAGTGGTCGGCGTGCATGCGTGACGGCGGTTACGACGTCAAGGACCCCGTGAGCCCGATGAAGGAACTCGGTGTCGAGCAGGACCCGTCCGGTGACGCCGCGGTGAAGGCGGCCGTACTGGACGTCCAGTGCAAGGAGAAGGTCAATCTGGTGGGCGTCTGGTTCTCCGTGGAGTCGGCCTATCAGAAGCGTGCCATCGATGACAACGTCGAAACCCTCTCCACATACAAGCAGCAGAGCCGGGACCGTCTTCGTTACGCGAATTCACTGATCAGCGGAAAGCCGGCGGAGTAGGGCCAAGGGCGGGGCCGGGAGGGGAAAGGCATGGGCCCGAAGGACGAGACGGGGAGCGCAGAAATGTCCGACGACATCGCCGCGAGTCCCCGGGAGACGAAGCACGCGCCGGAGGAGGGCACCGTCCGCTCCGACCTGACGCGCCGCCGCCGCTGGCTCGCCGCAGTCGCCGTCGGGGCGGTGCTCCTCGCCCTGAGCGGTGTGGCCGCCGCCCGGCTGGTCAAGTCACCGGCCCAGGCGTTGGCGGACTCGCGGCCGCCCGCTCCCGATGTGCTCACGGCCCCGGTGGAGTGGCGGACGCTGAAGGACACCGTCGTGCTGCGCGGTACCGTCACCGCCGACCAGTCCGTGTCGGTGACGCCGGTGGCGAGCGGACAGAAGGGCGCGGTCGCCCCCGTGGTGACGAAGATCCCGGTGAAGGCGGGGAGCACGGTCAAGGCCGGGCAACTCCTCCTGGAGGTCTCCGGCCGCCCGGTGATCGCCCTCAAGGGCGTGGTCCCCGCCTACCGGGACCTGCGGCCAGGAGCCGTCGGACAGGACGTGGCCCAACTCCAGCGTGCGCTCAGGTCCTTGGGTTACGGGACGGGTGCCGATGCCTCGGACGGCTTCGGGGCCGGCACCAAGGCGGCGCTGCGGTCCTTGTACTCCTCCCTCGGCTACGAGCCGGTGCCGGCCACGGACGACGACGGCAAGGGCGTCAAGGCCGCCGAGGAGGCGGTGAAGCAGGCACGCAGGAACCTGGAGGACGCCCGCTACGCGGCCCGCACCTCCGACTCGGGCGGCTCCGGAGCCTCGGGTGGTTCCGAGGCGGACGGCGCCAAGGTGTCGGATGCGGGCACGACCGGCACGGGCGACGTCGGCTCGGATGCGTCCGGCGGCAGCCCAGCCGGTACCACGGGTGACGGACGGCGTGCCGTCGAGCGGGCCGCGGAGGACCTGGCCGACGCCCAGCGGGAACTGGACGACGTGCGGGCCGCGTCCGGACCGATGCTGCCCTCGAGCGAGGTGGTCTTCCTCTCGGACTTCCCGGCCAGGGTCGACAGGATCACCGCTGGGGTCGGCGCCCGGACGGACGAGTCGGTGATGACCGTGTCAGCGGGCAGGCTGGAGGTCCACGGCTACCTCCAGGATCACCAGAAGGGCCTGGTCAGGGCGGGTCAGCGAGTGGAGATTCGCTCAGAGAGCAGCGGGTTCGCCGTGCCGGCGAAGGTCAGGTCCGTCGCCGGCTCCCCGGACCAGGGCGGGGCGGACACGTCCGGGGGCACCGGGTCCAGCGGTGCTGGGGGACAGGGCGGCGCAGGCACCGGCACCCCTCGTGGTTATCTGATGGTGGTGGAGCCGGACAAGGCGCTGGACGGTCAACTCGTCGGGCAGGACGTCCGGTTGACGATCGAGGCCGCGTCCACCGACGGTAAGGCACTGGTGGTGCCCCTGACTGCCGTGTCCTCAGGTGCCGATGGCAAGACCACGGTGACCGTGGTGGACGGCGACGGCCGCCGACGCCGCGTGGAGGTCAGGACCGGCACGGACGGCGACGGGTTCGTCGAGGTCGCCCCCGTCGGCGGCGGGCGTCTGGAGGAGGGCGACCGCGTGGTCACCGGGATACGTGGCGATGGGGGCGCCGCGGGCGGCACGGATGCGTACGGGACGAGCGGCGGCCCGGAAGGCGGTGGCGCATGAGGTGGCCCCGCCGTGCGGGGGCCCGCGGGCACCCGGCTCCGTCCCCGCTGACCACGGACGTCCTCGCGACGCCCGACGCCCCGGTGATGGAATTCCGCGGGGTGGAGTTGACGTATCCCGGACCGCCGCCGGTGAAGGCGCTGTGCCGGTGCGATGTGACGGTACGACGTGGGGAGTTCGTCACCGTGGTCGGTCCGTCCGGCTCGGGCAAATCGACCTTCCTCAATGTCGCCGGGCTGCTGGACGCCCCCACCAGCGGCGCCTACCTGCTGGACGGGGTCGACACGGCCCGGCTGCGGGAGAGCGACCGCGCGGCGCTGCGGGGCCGGGCCATCGGCTTCGTGTTCCAGTCCTTCCACCTGCTCCCGCACCGCAGCGCACTGGAAAACGTCATGCTGGCCATGGTCTACAACGGCATCCCGCGCAAAGAGCGCGCCCGGCGGGCGAGCGAGGCCCTGGAGCGCGTGGGGCTCGCCCACCGTACCCACGCGCTGCCGCCCCGGCTGTCAGGCGGAGAGAGGCAGCGCGTGGCCATCGCCCGTGCGCTGGTCGCCGGCCCTTCGCTGCTGCTGTGCGACGAGCCCACCGGAAACCTCGACACGGCCACGGCGGACGGCGTCCTCGCCGTCCTGGACGAACTGCACCGCGACGGCATGACCCTGATCGTGATCACCCATGACCCGGGCGTCGCCGCCCATGGCACACGCACCATCTCCATCCGTGACGGTCTCCTCACCGAGCACTCTCCCAAACCGCCCGCCGGCCGATCACCGGACCGGCCCCCGGCAGAGCCGGGACACGGCGAACCGTCCGTGCCGGCCGGACCGTGGGCCCCCGCCGGTGACGAAAGACAGGCGAGCGCATGATGAGGGGCCGACGCGACGGACGCCTCGCCGTGCCGTCCAGGTTCCATGCCCGGGACCTCTTCGCTGAGGCGCTGGCCGGGATGCTGCAGCGCCCGGCCCGTTCCGCGCTGACCGCACTCGGTACGGTTCTCGCCATGGGCACCTTCGTGGCCATCCTCGGGATCACCGCCACGGCCTCGTCCCAGATCGACTCCCGCTTCGACCGGCTCGCAGCGACCGAGGTGACGGTCGAGGACGTCGCCGGTGGACACGACGAACTGGCAGGCCCCGCCTTCCCCGAGGACGCAGCCGCCCGCGTCGAGGCCCTCCACGGCGTCGAGCACGCGGGGGTGTACTGGAACGTGCGGACCGAACGTCCCCTGACCGTGCGTTCCGCCCCTGTGGGAACCGCGGACGACGGGGAGCGGGCCGAGATCGTCGCCGCCTCCCCGGGGGTGCTCCGAGCGGCACTGCCCACGCTCGCGCAGGGCCGCGTCTACGACGACTACCACGAGGACTCCGCAGCCCAGGTCGCCGTCCTCGGCTCCGGCATGGCCGCCCGGCTCGGTATCACCACCCTGGACACCCAGCCGGCGGTCTTCATCGGCGACGAGCCGTTCACCGTCATCGGCATCATGGACGACGTCCAGCGCAAGGCCGACCTCCTCCTGTCCGTGGTGGTCCCGAGTACCACCGCCGAGCGATTGTGGGGGCCACCCCAGGGCAGTGCGGCCAGGATGCTCATCGCCACCCGGCGCGGCGCCGCCACGCAGATCGCCCATGAGGCACCCACCGCACTGCGCCCGGACCATCCCGAGTACCTCAAAGCCGTCCCGCCCCCCGCGCCCAAGGCTCTGCGCGGCACGGTCACCGCGGACCTGCGTCAGCTCTTCCTCGTCCTCGCCGCGATCTCCCTGGCCATCGGTGCCGTGGGCATCGCCAACACCACGCTCGTCGCGGTGCTGGAGCGCGCCGGGGAGATCGGCCTGCGCCGGGCCCTGGGGGCACAGGGACTCCACATCACCCTGCAGTTCCTCACCGAATCCGGCACGCTCGGAGCGCTCGGCGGACTCATCGGCACCAGCCTCGGCGTCGTCACCGTGGTGGCCGTGGCCGTCATCAACGACTGGACGCCCGTCGTGCACCCGCTCACGGTCGCCCTCGCACCCTTCATCGGGTTGGTCACCGGTGTCGTCGCCGGTCTCTACCCCGCCTGGCGGGCGGCCCGTGTCCAGCCGGCGGAGGCACTGCGGCGCTGAGCCCCACCGAGCGTTCGCGTACGGGGACAGGGCGTGTGCCCGTCCCGTCGCTCGCAGCTCCCCGGAAGAAGCCGGGGAGCTATTGTGTGAGCTTGAGGTCGGTAACCGGAACTCGTGGGGCATATCTGTGCGTGAATACCTGCTGACGCTCTGCGTCACGGCCGCGGTGACGTACCTGCTGACTGGGCCGGTACGGAAGTTCGCGATCGTGGCGGGAGCCATGCCGGAGGTCCGGGCGCGTGACGTGCACCGAGAACCGACTCCGCGCCTCGGCGGGATCGCCATGTTCTTCGGCCTGTGCGCGGGCCTGCTGGTCGCGGACCATCTCACCAACCTCAACGAGGTCTTCGTCAAGTCGAACGAGCCGCGGGCGCTGCTCTCCGGCGCCGCCCTGATCTGGCTGATCGGCGTCCTGGACGACAAGTTCGAGATCGACGCGCTGATCAAGCTGGGCGGTCAGATGATCGCCGCGGGTGTCATGGTCATGCAGGGTCTGTCGATCCTGTGGCTGCCCATCCCGGGCGTCGGCAACGTGGCGCTGACCCAGTGGCAGGGCACGCTGCTGACCGTCGCGCTCGTCGTCATCACCATCAACGCCGTCAACTTCGTGGACGGCCTGGACGGGCTCGCGGCCGGCATGGTGTGCATCGCCGCGTGCGCGTTCTTCCTGTACGCCTACCGCATCTGGTTCGGCTACAACATCGAAGCGGCAGCCCCCGCCACGCTCTTCGCGGTCATCCTGATGGGCATGTGCCTGGGCTTCCTGCCGCACAACATGCACCCCGCGCGGATCTTCATGGGCGACTCGGGGTCGATGCTGATCGGCCTGGTGCTGTCGGCCGGCGCGATCTCGATCACCGGCCAGGTGGACCCGGACGCCCTGGCGCTGTTCACGGGTTCGGAGAAGGCTGCGGTCCACCAGACGGTCCCGGTCTACATCCCGCTGCTGCTGCCGCTGACGATCATCGCCGTGCCGGCCGCCGACCTGGTGCTGGCGATCGTGCGCCGCACCTGGCGCGGCCAGTCGCCGTTCGCCGCCGACCGTGGCCATCTGCACCACCGCCTGCTGGAGATCGGCCACTCGCACAGCCGGGCCGTGCTGATCATGTACTTCTGGTCGGCGCTGATCGGCTTCGGGGCGCTGGCGTACTCGGTCAACTCGGCGTCGATGTGGATCGTGCTGGGCGTGGTCTTCCTGAGCGCGGTCGGTCTGGTCCTGCTGCTGCTCCCGCGCTTCACCCCGCGCGTGCCGGTGTGGGCCCAGCGGTTCGTGCCGCCGCGATACCGGAGGCGGCGCCGGGCCCCCGGGGCCACCGCGGCGGCGGAGGCCGCCACCGCCACGCAAGCGGAGGCCTCTGGCGGCGAGGAGAGGACCCCGGTCACGGCCGGCGTCTCGGGCGTCAACGGGGCGACCGCGATCGGCGCCAGGTCACGATTCCTCGATCGCCGTTGACGGCCAAGGTAAGAATCTGACTAGAGCATTGCCAACTCGTGGGGGAGTAAACACCCCCAATACCAGACAAGTGGGCGCGGTTTTTGCACAGACGCGCACTGTCACTCTCATGTGTGACAGCGAGCACACCCACCAGGTAAAGACCTCATCAAATAGTTTGTGATACGGTTCACGAGAACCCCGGATAGAACCGAAGGACCCGAGTGCGACGGTCCATTGGTGTGAGGTCTCGATCACTCAGCCCGGGACTACGCTCGTCCATGACGACACCCTGCCCCCTGTGAAAGCGGAGTTGCCGCCATGCCGTCCAATGACGTCCGGAACCTTGCGCAGATCGCTGTGCCCACAGCGGCTGCCGGCGTGATCGCCGTCGCCGTGAGCGCCGCGGTCGCGGGGGGCAAGGGCGCGCTCGGCGCGGTCGTCGGCACGGTGCTGGCCATCCTGTTCATGGGACTCGGCCTCTACGTGCTGCAGTGGACGGCAAAAACGCTCCCGCAGCTGTTCCAGGCGATGGGGCTGCTGCTCTACGTCGCCCAGCTGCTGCTCCTCCTGATCTTCGTCGCTGTCTTCAAGGACACCTCCCTCTTCAACGCGAAGACGTTCGCCGTGTCGCTCGTCGTCGCGACCGTCGTGTGGATGGCCGCGCAGGCACGCGCGCACATGAAGGCCAAGATCTTCTACATCGACCCGGACTCCGCGAAGAGTGAGAAGCCCGAGAAGACAGGGCCGAAGCCGTGAGGAGTAGGGGCGGGATAAAGGCTTGTGAGATCTCCTGCTATCGTCCGGTGCCAACTGCGGCATCGCGGGCGCGGGCATCTGAGCTGACGCCTGCTCGATCGCGAGGCTCGATGCCCCCCAGCCGCCCCCACATCCGTAACACCAGTCCGGTGCCGATCCGCGGCCGTGTGCCGCGCCGACACAACGAGGTTGCCGAACCCATGCGTCACGCCGAAGGAGCCCGCGGTGAGTGCTGACCAGACCCAGCTCGCCTTCGACTGGAGTTGTCGGATCATGTCCGACAACGGGTGTGGCTTCCCGGCTCCGGGCCTGCACTCCTTCCTGTTCAAGCCGCTCGCCACGGTAGGCGGCTTCGAGTTCAACAAGGTGATGCTGCTCGCGCTCATCACCACGCTGCTGGTCGTTCTGTTCTTCTCGGCCGCCTTCGGCAAGGCCAAGGTCGTGCCGGGCAAGCTCCAGATGATCGGCGAGGCCGGCTACGACTTCGTCCGCCGCGGCATCGTGTACGAGACCCTCGGCAAGCGCGAGGGCGAGAAGTGGGTGCCGCTCATGGTCTCCCTCTTCTTCTTCATCTGGATCATGAACATCTGGTCCGTGGTCCCGCTGGCCCAGTTCCCGGTCTCGTCGGTCTTCGCCTTCCCGGTCGTCCTGGCCGCGCTCGTGTGGATCCTCTGGGTCGGGCTGACCTTCAAGCGCCACGGCTTCGTCGGCTTCTTCAAGAACGTCACGGGCTACGACAAGTCGCTCGGCGCGGTCCTTCCGCTGGTCATGGTCATCGAGTTCCTCTCGAACCTGATCGTCCGCCCGTTCACGCACGCGGTGCGACTCTTCGCCAACATGTTCGCCGGTCACCTGATGCTGGTGATGTTCACCGTCGCCTCCTGGTACCTGCTGAACAGCTGGATGGTCCCGGCCGCCGGTGTCTCCTTCGTGATGACCATGGCCATGATCTGCTTCGAGCTTTTCGTGCAGGCCGTCCAGGCGTACGTCTTCGTACTGCTGGCCTGCTCCTACATTCAGGGCGCTCTCGCCGAGCACCACTGAGCCGAACCACCCGCCCCAACCCCAGCCGTCCGGTGGCCAACCCCCACCGGTCCGTAAAAGAGAAGGAAGAAACGGCATGTCCGCTGCCATCGACCTCGCCGCCGGCGTCTCCGGTTCCCTCGGTTCCATCGGCTACGGCCTCGCGGCCATCGGCCCCGGCATCGGCGTCGGCATCATCTTCGGTAACGGCACCCAGGCCCTGGCCCGTCAGCCCGAGGCCGCCGGTCTGATCCGCGCCAACCAGATCCTGGGCTTCGCCTTCTGTGAGGCGCTCGCCCTCATCGGCATCGTTATGCCGTTCGTGTTCGGTCGGTAATCAACCCCCCACCGACACGTTTCGACGAAAGGCACTGATGTGATCGCCAACCTGGCACAGCTGGCGGCCGAGGAGACGGAGCAGAACCCGCTCCTCCCGGCCGGTCCCGAGCTGCTCGTCGGCACCATCGCCTTCGCCATCGTGTTCTTCTTCTTCTGGAAGAAGCTGCTTCCGAACATCAACAAGGTTCTGGAGGAGCGTCGCGCGGCGATCGAAGGCGGCATCGAAGAGGCCGACGCCATGAAGGTCGAGGCCCAGAGCGTCCTTGAGCAGTACAAGGCCCAGCTCGCCGAGGCCCGGCACGAGGCCGCGCGCCTGCGCCAGGAGGCGCAGGAGCAGGGTGCCGCGCTCATCGCCGAGATGCGGGCCGAGGGCCAGCGGCAGCGCGAGGAGATCGTCGCCGCCGGCCACGCCCAGATCGAGGCCGACCGCAAGGCCGCCGCGTCCGCGCTGCGTCAGGACGTCGGCAAGCTCGCCACCGAACTGGCCGGCAAGCTCGTCGGCGAGTCCCTCGAGGACCACGCCCGCCAGAGCCGTGTGATCGACCGCTTCCTCGACGAGCTCGAGGAGAAGGCCGAGGCCACGCGATGAACGGAGCGAGCCGCGAGGCCCTGGCAGCCGCACGTGAGCGTCTCGACGCGCTGACGGACTCCACGTCCGTCGACGCCGCGAAGCTCGCGGACGAGCTGGCGGCCGTCACCGCGCTGCTCGACCGCGAGGCCGGCCTGCGCCGGGTCCTCACCGACCCGGCGCAGCCCGGGGAGGCCAAGGCGCAGCTGGTCCAGCGCCTGATCGGCGGCCAGGTCAGCGGCACCGCCGCCGACCTGGTGTCCGGGCTGGCCCGGTCCCGCTGGTCGCAGCCGCGCGACCTGGTGGACGCGCTGGAGGAGCTGGCGAACATCGCCGACCTCACGGCCGCGGAGAAGACGGGCACCCTCGACGACGTCGAGGACGAGCTGTTCCGGTTCGGCCGGATCGTCTCCTCCAACACCGAGCTGCGCGCCGCGCTCACCGACCGTGCCGCCGGCACCTCGGCCAAGACCGAGCTGCTGAACCGGCTGCTGGGCGGGCGGGCCAAGCCGGCCACCGAGCGGCTGGTGACGCGCCTCGCGACCGCGCCGCGTGGACGTAGCCTGGAGACGGGACTGGAGTCCCTGTCCAAGCTCGCCGCCGAGCGCCGGAACCGCATGGTCGCCGTCGTCACCTCGGCGGTGCCGCTGAGCGACGGACAGCGCGAGCGCCTCGGTGCCGCCCTGACCAAGCTCTACGGACGTCGGATGCACCTGAACCTCGACGTCGACCCCGAGGTCGTCGGCGGGATCCGGGTGCAGGTCGGTGACGAGGTCATCAACGGCTCCCTCGCGGACCGGCTGGACGAGGCCGCCCGCCGCATGGCGAGCTAGCAGCAACTCGATATTTCGAGAAGAGCAGTACGTACTTACGGCCCTGGTTGGGCCGTGCAGAGGATTCCTGGGGGTCGCCCCCAGACCCCCAAAGTGAAACTTCGGGCCCAACAAGGAGAGCAGGGAACCCAGATGGCGGAGCTCACGATCCGGCCGGAGGAGATCCGGGACGCGCTGGAGAACTTCGTCCAGTCGTACAAGCCGGACGCGGCCTCGCGCGAGGAGGTCGGTACGGTCACCGTCGCCGGCGACGGTATCGCCAAGATCGAGGGTCTGCCCTCGGCCATGGCGAACGAGCTGCTGAAGTTCGAGGACGGCTCCCTCGGTCTCGCGCTGAACCTGGAAGAGCGCGAGATCGGTGCGGTCGTCCTGGGCGAGTTCAGCGGCATCGAGGAGGGTCAGCCGGTCACGCGCACCGGTGAGGTCCTCTCCGTCGCGGTCGGCGAGGGCTACCTCGGCCGTGTCGTCGACCCGCTCGGCAACCCGATCGACGGCCTCGGCGAGATCGAGACCGACGGCCGCCGAGCCCTTGAGCTGCAGGCCCCCACGGTCATGCAGCGCAAGTCGGTGCACGAGCCGATGGAGACGGGCTACAAGGCCGTCGACGCGATGACCCCGATCGGCCGTGGTCAGCGTCAGCTGATCATCGGTGACCGCCAGACCGGCAAGACCGCCCTGGCCGTCGACACGATCATCAACCAGCGCGACAACTGGCGCACGGGCGACCCGAAGAAGCAGGTCCGCTGCATCTACGTCGCCATCGGCCAGAAGGGCTCCACCATCGCCGGCGTGCGCCGCGCGCTGGAGGAGAACGGCGCGCTGGAGTACACGACCATCGTCGCCGCCCCGGCGTCCGACCCGGCCGGCTTCAAGTACCTGGCGCCGTACACCGGTTCGGCCATCGGCCAGCACTGGATGTACCAGGGCAAGCACGTCCTGATCATCTTCGACGACCTGTCGAAGCAGGCCGACGCCTACCGTGCCGTGTCGCTGCTGCTGCGCCGCCCGCCGGGCCGCGAGGCCTACCCGGGTGACGTCTTCTACCTGCACTCCCGGCTGCTGGAGCGCTGCGCCAAGCTCTCCGACGACATGGGTGCCGGTTCGATGACCGGTCTGCCGATCGTCGAGACCAAGGCCAACGACGTCTCGGCGTTCATCCCGACCAACGTCATCTCCATCACCGACGGCCAGTGCTTCCTGGAGTCGGACCTGTTCAACGCCGGTCAGCGCCCCGCGCTGAACGTCGGTATCTCCGTCTCCCGAGTCGGTGGTTCCGCGCAGCACAAGGCGATGCGCCAGGTCTCCGGCCGCCTCCGCGTGGACCTCGCCCAGTTCCGTGAGCTGGAGGCGTTCGCCGCCTTCGGTTCCGACCTGGACGCGGCCTCGAAGGCCCAGCTGGAGCGCGGTCAGCGCATGGTGGAACTGCTGAAGCAGGACCAGTACCAGCCGATGGCCACCGAGGACCAGGTCGTCTCCGTGTGGGCCGGTACCAACGGCCGGATGGACGACGTGCCGGTCGCCGACATCCGCCGCTTCGAGCGGGAGCTGCTGGACTTCCTGCACCGGAAGCACCAGGGCCTGATGACCTCCATCAAGGAGGGCGCCAAGATGTCGGACGACACCATCCAGGCGATCGACGACGCGGTGGCGGAGTTCAAGAAGCAGTTCGAGACCTCGGACGGCAAGCTGCTCGGCGAGGACACTCCTGCCGCTGCTTCCAAGTGACGTAAGGAAGGGACCTGACTCATGGGAGCCCAGCTCCGGGTCTACAAGCGTCGCATCCGATCCGTCAGCGCGACCAAGAAGATCACCAAGGCGATGGAGATGATCGCCGCCTCGCGCGTCGTCAAGGCGCAGCGCAAGGTGGCGGCCTCCACGCCGTACGCGCAGGAGCTCACGCGCGCCGTCACGGCGGTCGGTACGGGTTCGAACACCAAGCACCCGCTCACCACGGAGGCGGAGAACCCGACCCGTGCCGCGGTCCTGCTCCTCACGAGCGACCGCGGTCTGGCCGGCGCCTTCAACTCCAACGCCATCAAGGCGGCGGAGCAGCTGACCGAGCGCCTGGAGCGCGAGGGCAAGCAGGTCGACACGTACATCGTCGGCCGGCGCGGTGTGGCCCACTACAACTTCCGTGAGCGCAAGATCGCGGAGTCGTGGACGGGCTTCACCGACGAGCCGACGTACGCGGACGCCAAGAAGGTGGCGGCGCCGCTCATCGAGGCCATCGAGAAGGAGACGGCCGAGGGCGGCGTGGACGAACTCCACATCGTCTTCACCGAGTTCGTCTCGATGATGACGCAGACGGCGCTCGACGCCCGGCTGCTGCCGCTGCGCCTCGAAGAGGTCGCCGAGGAGGCTCACCCCAAGGGCGAGATCCTCCCGCTGTACGACTTCGAGCCCTCGGCGGAGGACGTCCTCGACGCCCTGCTGCCGCGCTACGTGGAGAGCCGCATCTACAACGCGCTGCTTCAGTCGGCCGCTTCGAAGCACGCCGCCACGCGGCGCGCGATGAAGTCGGCCACCGACAACGCGGGCGAGCTGATCAACACGCTCTCCCGTCTTGCCAACGCGGCCCGCCAGGCCGAAATCACCCAGGAAATCAGCGAGATCGTCGGTGGCGCCAGCGCCCTGGCCGACGCGACCGCGGGGAGTGACCGATAAATGACCACCACTGTTGAGACCGCGACGGCTACGGGCCGCGTCGCCCGGGTCATCGGCCCGGTCGTCGACGTGGAGTTCCCCGTCGACGCGATGCCGGACATCTACAACGCCCTCCACGTCGAGGTCGCCGACCCGGCCAACGCGGGCGAGAAGAAGACGCTGACCCTGGAGGTCGCCCAGCACCTGGGTGACGGCCTGGTCCGCACCATCTCCATGCAGCCGACCGACGGTCTGGTCCGCCAGGCCCCGGTCGTCGACACCGGCGACGGCATCACCGTCCCGGTCGGCGACTTCACCAAGGGCAAGGTGTTCAACACCCTCGGTGAGGTGCTGAACGTCGACGAGCAGTACGAGGGCGAGCGCTGGTCCATCCACCGCAAGGCCCCGAACTTCGACGAGCTCGAGTCGAAGACCGAGATGTTCGAGACCGGCGTCAAGGTCATCGACCTGCTGACCCCGTACGTCAAGGGCGGCAAGATCGGTCTGTTCGGCGGCGCCGGCGTCGGCAAGACGGTGCTCATCCAGGAGATGATCTACCGTGTCGCCAACAACCACGACGGTGTCTCCGTGTTCGCCGGTGTCGGTGAGCGCACCCGTGAGGGCAACGACCTGATCGAGGAGATGTCCGACTCGGGCGTCATCGACAAGACCGCGCTGGTCTTCGGTCAGATGGACGAGCCCCCGGGCACCCGTCTGCGCGTCGCGCTGGCCGGCCTGACCATGGCCGAGTACTTCCGTGACGTCCAGAAGCAGGACGTGCTGTTCTTCATCGACAACATCTTCCGCTTCACGCAGGCCGGTTCCGAGGTCTCCACGCTGCTCGGCCGCATGCCGTCCGCGGTGGGTTACCAGCCGAACCTGGCCGACGAGATGGGCCTCCTCCAGGAGCGCATCACCTCGACCCGCGGTCACTCGATCACCTCGATGCAGGCGATCTACGTCCCCGCCGACGACCTGACCGACCCGGCCCCGGCCACCACCTTCGCCCACCTCGACGCGACGACGGTTCTGTCCCGTCCGATCTCCGAGAAGGGCATCTACCCGGCCGTGGACCCGCTGGACTCCACGTCCCGGATCCTGGACCCGCGCTACATCTCGCAGGACCACTACAACGCGGCCATGCGCGTGAAGACGATCCTGCAGAAGTACAAGGACCTCCAGGACATCATCGCGATCCTCGGTATCGACGAGCTCGGCGAGGAGGACAAGCTCGTCGTCCACCGTGCCCGTCGTGTGGAGCGCTTCCTGTCCCAGAACACCCACGTCGCCAAGCAGTTCACCGGCGTGGACGGCTCGGACGTGCCGCTCGACGAGTCGATCGCCGCGTTCAACGCGATCTGCGACGGCGAGTACGACCACTTCCCCGAGCAGGCGTTCTTCATGTGCGGTGGTCTTGAGGACCTCAAGAAGAACGCGAAGGAGCTGGGCGTCTCCTGACCCCGGCACTCGCCTGAGTCGTGAGGGGGCGGGGTGCGTCCCGCCCCCTCATCCACGCCCACTAGAATTGACCCCAACACCCGGCGCCCCTGCCGGGTGGTGACCCGAGGAGCCACCCTTGGCTGCTGAGCTGCACGTCGAGCTGGTCGCCGCCGACCGCCAGGTCTGGTCCGGCGAGGCCACCCTGGTCGTCGCGCGCACCACGTCCGGCGACATCGGCGTCATGCCCGGTCACCAGCCGCTGCTCGGTGTGCTGGAGTCGGGCCCGGTGACCATCCGTACGAGTGACGGTGGAACGGTCGTCGCCGCGGTGCACGGCGGTTTCATCTCGTTCGCGGACAACAAGCTGTCCCTGCTGGCCGAGATCGCCGAGCTGTCGGACGAGATCGATGTCCAGCGCACGGAGCGGGAACTGGAGCGTGCGAAGGCGGAGGGCGACGCCGTCGCCGAGCGCCGCGCGGACGTCCGACTGCGTGCTGCGACGGCGCGCTGAACCAGCCGCGCTGTACGTTGACGTCACTCAGCCGCGGCCGGCCCGGAGCAATCCGGTGCCGGTCGCGGCTGAGGCAGATGTGGGTGTTTTTTCCGTTTCATTACTCAGTCGTAGAAGCAGTTCTACCTAGGAGACGAGGAGGTCGGTGCCGATGGTCCTCGCTCTGACTGTGTGCGGGATCGTGGTCGCGCTCGTGGTGGTGGGACTGTTCCTGTTCGGGCTGCGCCGCAGGCTCATCCAGCGCTCCGGCGGCACCTTCGACTGCTCGCTGCGCTGGGACCTGCCCGAGAAACCGGACACGGGCGGCAAGGGCTGGTCCTACGGCGTCGCCCGCTACAACGGCGACCGCATCGAGTGGTACCGGGTCTTCTCCTACGCCCCCCGCCCCCGCCGCGTCCTGGAGCGCGGGCAGATCGAGGTGGCCGGCCGCCGGCTGCCCGAGGGCGAGGAGGAGCTGGCGCTGCTGTCCGACTCGGTGGTGCTGGCCTGTGCGCACCGGGGCACGCGCCTGGAACTCGCCATGAGCGAAGACGCGCTGACCGGGTTTCTCGCGTGGCTGGAGGCAGCCCCGCCCGGACAGCGCGTGAATGTGGCCTAGCCGCAGTCGCCGATCGTGTGGTGCACCGGTGTGACAAGGGCTGCCGAATCAGCCGGTGCCGCGAACGGCACCGGCTGATCGGGATCCAGTTCACCACCGGGGTGCCCATCGCGGCATGTGGGCGCGATACCTGGGCTTCTGCAGAAACGCCACAGGTGGTCCCACTTCCGCATCCCCGGTGGGAATGGGCGGCCCACCGGCTAGATCCATTCCAGTAATCCACTCGCCGCCCGGCAGCCGCTGGGCTTTGTGCATATGCCACTCGAATGGCCCAGTGCCCCACCCGGTCGTGTGACGGACCGTCGCAGCCGCTGGGCCACGCTGCTGTACGCCTTCACCCGTCCAGATCTCCCTGGGTGCCAAGCGCTGTGACTTCCGGTCGTGTTGGAGAAAAACGACCCGAGGGAGAGCAAGTGCTGAGCGTGAAGAAGATGCGTGTCCTGGCCGTGGCCGCACTGGTGAGTACCGCCATGCCGGCCACCGCGCAGGCCCTGCCCGCACGACAGACGACAGGGGTGGCATGCGGGGACGTCACCGAGTTGATCGAACGGATCACCGAGGCGAACGCCCGCGGAGGCGGATCCATCCTGCTGGCGCCGGGATGCACCTACGTGCTCCATGCTCCGGCCGGCACCGAGGGCGCCAACGGTGCCAGTGGGCTCCCGGCCATCACCGGAAATCTCACCATCACCGGTGATCGGACCACGATCAGCCGTGCGGGATCCGCGGCCTTCCGTATCGCCGAAGTGGCTGGAGGGGGCTCCCTGACCCTGAAGGGGGTCACCGTGTCGGGCGGCAGTGCGACCGAGGGTTCCGGCACGGCCGGCGGCGGCATCCTGACCGAGGGGACGCTGGTCCTGGTCGACAGCCGGATCACCCAGAACACCGCTTCCGGGCTCGGAGGCGGGATCGCCGTCGCGCCCGGGGCGACGGCGAGTCTCAGAAGCAGCACCGTGTCGGAGAACAACGGTGGCGACGGCGGCGGCATCCATGTGGGCGAATCCGCCCGGCTGACGGTGGCCGGAGGGACCGTCGAGGGGAACACCGCGGTGTTCACGGGTGGCGGGCTGGCCACCTTCGGCACCACGGTCCTCAGCGGTACAGAGGTCGTGGCGAACAGCACCCGTAACTTCGAGGGTGGCGGCGTCATCGCGGGCTTCGGGCCGCTCACCGTCAGCGGCGGTCGCGTGGCGGAGAACGTGGCCGCCTCGTCCGGCGGCGGCATCGCCAACTTCGGCAGCACCTTGCGGCTGGTCAACGCGAACGTGGACAACAACCGCGCCGGGGCTGACGGCGGCGGCCTGTACCAGCAGGCCGGCAGTTCCACCCTGGTCGGCGGCAGAGTTTCCGGAAACCAGGCCGGCGGCCAGGGCGGCGGAATCTTCCGCGTCACCACCAGCGGCCCGTCGGTCCTGGCAGGGACGCAGGTCTCCGGCAACAGCCCCGACAATTGCGCGCCTTCTGGAGCCGTCCCCGGCTGCGCGCCGTAGCGGCGGGTGGAGCCAGGCCCCGAGAGGTCACGGGGCCTGGCCGTCCTCGCTCGATGAGATGACTCAAAACAGAATGAATAACCAAGAAGTGACAGGAAGGGAGAAATTGGTAAGAAGTAAAGGGGGGATTACTCCGTTCGGGTGATTAGTGGTAAACGAGTCTTGTCGCCCGATCGGCGGTATGGGTCACTGAGAGTGTTGAACCGGCGGGCTGCCCATCCCCGAGCCGGGGGAACGTTCGGACAGGCAGCGCTTGCCGGTTTTTCCTTGCCCGGGACGGATGGCGGACGCTGCTGCGCGGGACATCCGTGTCGGTTCGTCACCCCGGGTGCGGTGGCCCTGTCGAGGGCGCCGGCCGCATCGGAAGAGTCGGGAAGAGACTGACGTGCGCAGCCGGCCGACGGCGGTTCCTTCCCGTACACGGCAGCCAGTGGCTGACCTGTTTCCTGCCGGTTCCTCGCATGTCCCCATCAGCGAGCGAGGACGAGGAGTTTCCTCATGCCGATCTCTCCCAACCAGGGTTCCACCGGGGGCGGGACCCTGGTGACCATCACGGGCACGAACCTGTCCAACACCACCGCGGTGCGCTTCGGCGGCAAGCCTGCCACGAACGTCACCAACGTCTCACCGACCCAGGTCACCGCCATCTCCCCCTCGGGGACGGGCACGGTGGGGGTCACCGTGACCACCCCGGGCGGTACCAGCAACCCCGTGCCGTTCTTCTACGTCGGCGCCCCGTTCAAGTCCTCCCTGGGCAGCACCTCCGGGCCGCTGGCCGGCGGCAACACCATCACCATCAACGGCACCGGCCTGTCCACGGCCACCAGTGTGTCGTTCGGCGGTGTCACCTCCACCCCGACGGTCAACAGCGACAGCTCTCTGAGCGTCACCGTTCCCGCGGGGACGGTGGCCGGGCCGGTGTCGGTGAGCGTGACCACCGCGGGCGGCACCAACAACGGCCTCAGCTACACCTACGTGGCCGACCCCACCATCGGCACCGTCAGCCCGACCTCGGGACCGACCTCGGGCGGCACGGCGGTGACCATCACCGGAACCAACCTCGACAGCACGGACTCGGTCACCTTCGACGGTGTCGCCGCGCCGTTCTCCGTCATCAACGCCACCACCCTGTCGGCGGTGACCCCGCCCGGCACCGCCGGGGCGGCCGACGTGGTCGTGACCAACCCCGCCGGATCGGACACCGCGGTCGGTGCCTTCACCTACGTCGCGGGCCCCGGTATCTGACCGGTCCGGTCGCCTCCGCCTGAGGAGGTGACGAGAGCGCCCCGTCCGGGCGGCAGCCCCCCCTCTGCCCGGACGGGGTCAACCCCGCCAGCCGCGCCCCCAGTGGCCACACGTGTGTGACGCCCGTTCTCAATGAAGGAGTACAGCCATGGCTGCCCCTGTGGTCTCTTCGGTCAGTCCCAACCAGGGGCCGGAATCGGGCGGTACCACCGTCACCATCACCGGTACCGGTTTCACCTCCGTGCTGGCCGTCCGGTTCGGCGCCAAGGCCGCCACGTCGTTCACCGTCAACAGCAGCACCCAGATCACGGCAGTGACTCCCTCGGGAACCGGCGCCGTGAACGTCAGCGTCTCCACGAGCCAGGGAACCAGCACGCAGTCCGTGACCTTCACCTATTCCGCCGTTCCGTCCCTGTCGTCTGTTTCGCCGAGTG
>NZ_JBFATL010000028.1:46657-116816 GCF_040678315.1 Streptomyces sp. NPDC052721
TCAGGGTCCGGTGTCGGGTGGTACGGCGGTGACGTTGACGGGTGCGAATTTGTCGGGGGCGACGGGGGTGTCGTTCGGTGGGGTGGCGGCGGCGTCGTTCACGGTTGACAGTGGTACGCAGGTCACGGCGGTGAGTCCGGCTCATGCGGCGGGGTCGGTGGCGGTCACGGTGAGCACGCCCGGTGGTACGAGTAATGCGGTGACGTTCACTTATGTGGCTGTGCCGTCGGTGTCGTCTGTTTCGCCGAGTCAGGGTCCGGTGTCGGGTGGTACGGCGGTGACGTTGACGGGTGCGAATTTGTCGGGGGCGACGGGGGTGTCGTTCGGTGGGGTGGCGGCGGCGTCCTTCACCGTCAACAGCGGTACGCAGATCACGGCGGTCAGTCCGGCCCACGTGGCCGGGGCCGCGGCGGTCACGGTCACCACCCCCAGTGGCACCAGCAACTCCAACGATCCCAACGCGTTCTTCTACTACGCCGCCCAGCCGTCGCTGACCGCCCTCGCCCCTGCCTCCGGGCCCACGGCGGGCGGCACCACGGTCACCGTCACCGGCAACGACCTCCTCGGTACGACGGCGGTGTCGTTCGGCGGGACGCCGGCGGCCTCGTTCACCGTCAACTCCGCCACCCACATCACCGCGGTGACGCCCAGTCACGCGCCCGGCACCACGGACGTCACGGTGACCACACCCGGCGGCGTCAGCGGCCCCCTCGGCTACGTCTTCCTCGACGCCCCGGTGCTGACGTCCCTCTCGCCCAATCAGGGACCGGCGGGTTCCGCCACGGTCGTCACGCTGACCGGCACCGGCCTGGCGACCACCACCAGTGTCCGGTTCGGCACCACGACCGCGTCCTTCACCGTGGTTTCCCCGACGCAGATCACCGCCGTCGCTCCCGTGGGCTCCGCCGGGCCGCTCGCCGTCACGGTGACCACACCCGCGGGTACGAGCAACGGCCTGACGTACACACGGGTGCCCGCGCCCGGCATCTGACCCGCCGGGCGCGGAGCCGGAGAGGCAGGCAGGACACGGCCTGCCTGCCTCTCCGGTGGGCGGGGCGTCAGCCCAGACCGCCGCTGATGGCGCTCACCAGCTCACCGTCGCTGGTGTCGCCGCTGAACTCCCAGAAGAAGGCGCCGCCGAGGCCCTGGCCGTTGGCCCAGGCCATCTTCGACTTGATGGTGGCGGGGGTGTCGTACGACCACCAGTTGCTGCCGCAGTGCGCGTACGCGGTGCCGGCGACGGTGCCGGTGGCCGGGCAGGACGTCTTGAGGACCTTGTAGTCCTCGATGCCCTGCTCGTAGGTGCCGGTCGCCGGGCCGGTGGCCGTGCCGCCCGGGGCGTCCTGGGTGACGCCGGTCCAGCCGCGGCCGTAGAAGCCGATGCCGATGAGCAGCTTCTTCGCGGGCACGCCGATCGCCTTGAACTTGGCCATCGCGTCGGCGGTGGTGAAGCCCGCCTTCGGGATGCCGTCGTACGAGGTGAGCGGGGAGTGCGGGGCGGTCGGCCCCTTGGCGTCCCAGGCGCCGAAGAAGTCGTACGTCATCACGTTGTACCAGTCGACGTACTGGGCGGCGCCCGCGTAGTCCGCGGCCTCGATCTTGCCGCCGGCCGAGCCGTCGGCGGTGGTGGCCGCGGTGACGAGGTTGTTCGAGCCGAACTTGGCGCGCAGCGCGGACATCAGGTTCTTGAAGGCCGCGGCCCCGCTGGTGTCACAGGACAGACCGCAGGCGTTGGGGTACTCCCAGTCGATGTCGATGCCGTCGAAGACGTCGGCCCAGCGCGGGTCCTCGACCAGGTCGTAGCAGGACTGGGCGAAGGCGGCCGGGTTCTTCGCGGCCTCGCCGAAGCCGCCGGACCAGGTCCAGCCGCCGAAGGACCACAGCACCTTGATGTTCGGGTACTTGGCCTTCAGCTGGCGCAGCTGGTTGAAGTTGCCGCGCAGCGGCTGGTCCCAGGTGTCGGCGACGCCGCTGACCGACTGGTCGGCGGTGAAGGCCTTGTCGTAGTCGGCGTAGGAGTCGCCGATCGCGCACTTGCCGCCGGTGACGTTGCCGAAGGCGTAGTTGATGTGCGTGATCTTGGCCGCGGAGCCGGACGTCACCAGGTTCTTGACGTTGTAGTTGCGGCCGTAGATGCCCCACTCGGTGAAGTAGCCGAGCTTGACCTTGTCGCCGGTGGGCGGGGGAGTGGTGCCGCCGCCGGTGGTGTGCACCTTGACCGCGCCGCTGACCGGGCCGGTCTGGTCGGCGGTGTCGCGGGCCCGCACGGTGTAGGAGTAGTCGGTGCCGGCGGTCAGGCCGGTGTCGGTGTACGACGTGGTGGTGACCGTGGCGACCTTGGTGCCGTCGCGCAGGACGTCGTAGTTCTTGATGCCCTTGTCGTCGGTGGCCGCGCTCCAGGAGAGCTTCACCGAGGTGTCGGTGACGGAGGAGGCGGTCGGGGTGCCGGGGGCGGAGGGGGCCGCGTCGCCGGGGACGGTCGTACCATCGCAACTGTCGCCGTTGAGCTTGCAGTTGGACGGGGAGCCGGAGCCCGCGCCGTTGAAGCCGAAGGAGACGGAGGCGCCCGGGGCGAGGGTGCCGTTGTAGGACTTGTTCTTCGCGGTCCAGTGGGTGCCGGAGCTGGTGACGTCCGCGTCCCAGGCGGAGGTGACGGACGTGCCGGAGGGGAAGTCCCATTCGACGGTCCAGGAACTGATGCTGCTGGTACCGGTGTTCTTGATGGTCCACTGACCACCGAAGCCGGTGCCCCAGTCGCTCGTCTTGGTGAAACTGGCCGTCGCGTTCGCCGCCGCCTGGGCGGGGCTCGCGAGTCCGACCAGGCCGGCCAGGGGGAGCAACAGGGTCGCGAACCCTGCCGCGGCTCTGTGTCTGAAGCGCATGCTGCGCCTCCCTCGTCGTCGGGGGTGTCAGGGGCATGACTGAGCCTTCACGCCCACGGTGCTGCGAGGGTAGAAAGGTCTGGACCACCCGTCAATAGGTCTGGACCATTCCTGGGCGGCGGGGTGCGCTAGACCCCCAACTCCCGGGCGAGAACCGCCGCTTGCACCCGGCTGCGCAGCTCCAGCTTGGCCAGCACCCGGCTGACGTGCGTCTTCACCGTGCCCTCCGCCATGTCCAGCCGGGCCGCGATCTCCGCGTTCGACAGGCCCTCTCCGATACAGCCCAGCACCTCCCGCTCCCGCCGGGTGAGACCGTCCAGCACGGCCGGGTCGGCCTCCGCCTCCCGCGCCGGAGCCGCGGCGAACTCCGCGATCAGCCGCCGGGTCACGGCCGGCGCGACGATCCCCTCCCCGCGCGCCACCGTCCGCACCGCTTCCAGCAGTTCCCGCGCCTCGGTGTTCTTCAGCAGGAACCCGGCCGCACCCGCCCGCAGCGCACCGAACACATACTCGTCGAGGTCGAACGTGGTCAGCACGAGCACGTCCGCGAGCCGCTCGGCGACGATCCGCCGGGTCGCGGACACCCCGTCGAGGCGGGGCATCTGCACGTCCATCAGGACGAGATCCGGCCGTAGGCTCCGGGCCAGCCCGACCGCCTGCTCGCCGTCCGCCGCCTCACCGACCACCTCGATGTCCGGCGCGCTGCGCAGGATCAGGACCAGCCCGGCGCGGACGGCGGACTGGTCCTCGGCGACCAGGACACGGATCATGCGGGGTCTCCTTCGGTGAGCGGAAGCGTGGCGCGTACGGCCCACAGGGCGCCTCGCGGTCCGGCCTCGAACGTGCCGCCGAGCAGCGCGGCCCGCTCCCGCATCCCGGTGAGGCCGGAACCGGAGCCGGGTGCGCGCGGGCCGTCGCCCGGCCGGTACGGGCTGGTCACCCGGATGTCCAGCCTCCCGTCCCGCTGCCGCAGCGAGACCCGGACGCGCCCCTTCGCCGCGTGCTTCAGGGCGTTGGTCAGCGACTCCTGCACGATCCGGTACGCGGCCAGTTCCACGGGCGCCGGCACCTTGCCGTGGCCGGCGTCGAGCGTGACGTCCAGACCGCCCGCCCGAGCCCGCTCGACCAGGGCGCCGAGCCCGTCCAGCGTGGGGGACGCGGCGGGCTCCCGGTCCCCGGCGCTGTCCCGCAGGAGGCCGATCAGCCGGCGCATCTCGGCCAGCCCCTCCACGCTGTTCTCCCGGATGACGGCCAGCGCGTCCCAGGAGGTCTTCGGGTCGTCGAGGGAGAGCGCCGCCGTGGAGTGGATGGCGATGGCCGACAGATGGTTGGCGACCATGTCGTGCAACTCCCGCGCCATCCGGGCCCGTTCGGCGGTGACCGCCTGGACGCGGTCCATCTCGGCCAGCAGCGCGGTCTGTTCCGCGCGCAGCCGGGCCGCCTCGGCGGCGTCCCGGTGGTTGCGCACCAGGGCGCCGGTGGCGGCCGGGGCCAGCGCCACCACCCCGACACCCACACCGATCAGCAGGCCCTGCGGATCCCGCCACAGCGCCGCCGGGACGATCCCGCCGACGACCGTCAGCATCCCGGTGATCCACGGGATGCGGCGGGCGGAGGCCGGGGTGCCGTACAGGACGGCCGCGTACACCAGGTCGGTGTACAGCACGACCGTGACGATGCTGCCGAGGGTCACCGTGTCCACGGTCAGCGCGGCCGTGCCGATCAGCAGGCCGGCGCGCGGCCGGATCCGGCGCAGCGGCTCGCACGCGGAGGTCACCGCCAGCGGCACCAGCGGCGCCCACGGCGCGTGCCACAGCACCAGGCTGTCGGACGCCAGACGGGGATGGATCCCCAGTGCCCACAGCAGCACCCCGCCGAGCAGCCCGCCCACGGCGATGCGCAGGTCGTCGCGGTGCGGGCGGGGGAGCGGGAGGGGCATGCCCCCATCCAACACGGCTCGGGGGCGGGCCGCCTGCTTCCGGGGGAGGGTCCCCGAGTGCGACTTTCGCTTACGGCGGTCTCCTCTGCGCCGACGACGAAACCGGCGGTCCGGCCCGGGAGCCTGGAAGGGTGGACGAGGGGAGCGAACCGTGATCGTCGGACTGATCATCGCCTGCGAGGTGGCGTTCTGGGTACTGCTGGCGGCCGGGCTGGCCTTCCGGTACGTGTTCCGGATGCCGCGCACCGGCCTGGCCCTGTTGCTGTGCGAGCCGCTCCTGGAGACCGTGCTCTTCGCCGTCACCGCGATCGACCTGAAGAACGGCGCCGAACCGGACTGGCGGCACGGCCTCGCCGCGGTCTACATCGGCTTCACGGCCGGCCTCGGCCACTCCACCATCAGGTGGGCGGACGCCCGGGTGGCCCACCGCTTCGCCGGCGGCCCGCCCCCGGTGAGGCCGCCGAAGTACGGCACGGCCCGCGCCGTCCACGAGTGGAAGGTCGCGGCCCGCTGGATCCTGGCCTCGGCCGTCGCCCTCGCCCTGCTCCAGGGCGCGGTCTGGTACGTCGGCGATTCCGGGGACACCGGCCCGCTGCGGGCCTGGCAGCAGCGCATGCTGTGGGTGATCGGCGTCAACGTGGTCGTCGCCGCGAGCTACACGCTCTTCCCGAAGCGGAAGCGGGAGGGCGGGGCTGCCGAAAAGTCTGTCGACACCGAGGCGGGCGCCGGGACATCATCGCCGCGATGACACGCACCGACACGCCTCCCGCCTGGGACGAACGCACCCAGCTGACCACCTTCCTCTCCTACGTCCGCGCCACCGCGCGGGCCAAGTGCGAGGGACTCTCCGACGAGGACGCCGTGAAGGCGATCCTCCCCGGCTCGCCGCTGATGACCCTGAGCGGGCTGCTCAGCCATCTGCGCTGGGTCGAGTACTACTGGTTCCGCGTCGTCTTCCTGGGGGAGCCGGACGAGGGCCCCTGGACCGACGAGGACCCCGACCGCGAGATGCGGATCGCCGTCGACATCCCGCTGTCCCGGCTGCTCGACGAGTACGCCGAGGAGGCCGCCCGGCACGACGAACTGGTCGCCGCGCACGACCTGGACACCAAGGCGCGGACGAAGCGGAAGGACGGCAGCGCGGTGGACCTGCGCTGGATCCTGCTCCACCTCATCGAGGAGACGGCCCGCCACAACGGCCACATCGACATCCTGCGCGAGCTGATCGACGGCCGGACCGGCGACTAGACCGGCGGGCCTAGCGCTCCCCGCCCGGCACCCACAGCACGTCGCCGGTCTCCCGGTTGGCGCTGCGGGCCAGGATGAACAGCAGGTCGGAGAGGCGGTTCAGGTAGGTGGCGGTGAGCGGGTTCATCGTCTCGCCGTGCACCTCCAGGGCCGCCCAGGTGGAGCGCTCGGCGCGGCGTACGACCGTGCACGCCTGGTGCAGCAGGGCGGCGCCCGGGGTGCCGCCCGGCAGGATGAAGGAGCGCAGCTTCTCCAGCCGTTCGTTGAAGCGGTCGCAGTCCGCCTCCAGCCGGTCGATGTAGAACTGCTCCACCCTCAGCGGCGGGAACTCCGGGTTCTCCACCACCGGCGTGGACAGGTCCGCGCCTACGTCGAACAGGTCGTTCTGGACGCGGGTGAGGACCGCGACGATCTCCTCGTCCAGGCCGCCCAGCGCGACGGCGGTGCCGATCACCGCGTTGGCCTCGTTGGCGTCCGCGTAGGCGGAGATCCTCAGGTCCGTCTTGGGCACCCGGCTCATGTCGCCGAGGCTGGTGGTGCCCCGGTCGCCGGTCCTCGTGTAGATGCGCGTCAGGTTGACCATGTGGCCAGCGTAGTTACGCCCCGGCCGTCCGGAACACCCGTGTGCCCGCCGTCACGGCCAGGACGGCGAAGCCGACGGCGACCAGGACGCCGTAGAGCATGTGCGCGCTCGTGTACTCGCCGACGTACGCGTCCCGGACGGCGTCCACCAGATAGCGGAACGGGACGAAGTGCGACAGCAGGTCCAGCCAGGCGGGCGCGAGGGTCATCGGGAGCATCAGGCCGGACAGCAGCATCGACGGCATCGACACCATGTTGATCAGCGGGCCGAACTCCTGCGGGGTGCGGACCTTCATGCCGAGCGCGTACGACAGCGAAGCGAGCGAGAGCGTGAGCAGGGCGACGAACGCGAAGCCGATCAGAACGCCGGCCAGTGGCGCGCGCAGGCCCATCACCAGCGCGGCCAGCACCAGCAGCACCGCCTGGAATACGAACACCGTGGCGTCCCGCAGCACCCTGCCGAGCAGCAGGGCGAGCCGGCTGACCGGCGTCACCCGCATCCGCTCCACCACCCCCTGTCCCTTCTCGACGATGACCGTGAACCCGGCGAACAGGGCGCCGAACAGGCCGAGCTGGAGCAGCAGGCCGGGGACCAGCACCTGCCAGGAGCTGCCCTGTCCGCCCAGGGGCAGACCGGTGAGCAGCGGGCCGAAGAAGAGCAGGTACAGCAGGGGCGTCAGCACGCCGAAGAGCAGGGCGAAGCGGGAGCGCAGGGACTGACGGAGATAGCGGCCGTAGACGAGGGCCGTGTCGTGGAGAAGCATGTCCGGTCCTAAACGGCTAGCGGGGCGGTGTCGGCCGGGGAGGGCCCGCGGCCGGTGACGGCGAGGAAGGTGTCCTGGAGGGTGGCGTCGAGCGAGCCGCCGTGGCGGAGCTTGAGCGCGCTCGGGGTGCCCTCGGCGGCGACCGTGCCCCGGTCGATGATGACCAGACGGTCGGCGAGGGCGTCGGCCTCGTCCAGGTAGTGGGTGGTCAGGAAGACGGTCGTACCGTGCGTGTCGCGCAGCCGGCGGACCAGGTCCCACAGGTCGGCGCGGCTTCCGGGGTCCAGGCCGGTCGTCGGCTCGTCCAGGAAGAGCACCTTCGGGCGGTGGGTGAGCGCCATCGCGATGTCCAGGCGGCGCCGCTGACCGCCGGAGAGCGCGCCGGTCTTCCGGTCCAGGAGGTCGGTGAGGTCCAGGTCCGCGGCCAGTTCCCCGGCGCGGGCGACCGCCTCCGCCTTCGGCAGGCGGTACATCCGGCCCTGGGTGACCAGTTCCTCCCGCACGGTGATCTGCGGATCGACCCCGCCGGACTGGGCGACGTAGCCGCTCACCCGGCGCACCCCCGCCGGATCGGTCGCGAGGTCGTGGCCGGCGACGGTGGCCGCGCCGCCGGTCGGCTTCAGCAGGGTGGTGAGCATCCGCAGGGTGGTGCTCTTGCCCGCGCCGTTGGGGCCGAGGAAGCCGAGGATCTCGCCCTCGCGGACGGTGAGGTCGATGCCGCGGACGGCGTCGACGGGGCCGGCTTTCGTCTGGAAGGTGCGGGCCAGGCCCGCCGTGCTGATGACTGCTGCCATGCCCTCAGAAAAACAGAGTCCCTGAAATTTTGCAATGACCCCAAGTTTTCAGCGCACCCAGCGAAGTTAGGATGCGGGCATGGCAGAGGGGCTCAGGGAGCGGAAGAAACGGCAGACCCGGCAGTACATCTCGGATGTCGCCACGGGGCTGTTCCTGGAGCGCGGCTTCGAGGCGGTGACCGTCGCGGAGATCGCCGAGGCCGCCAACGTCTCCGTCAACACGGTCTACAACTACTTCCCCGCCAAGGAAGACCTCTTCTTCGACCGCTCCGCCGGCGTGGCCGAGCGGCTCGCCCGCTGGGTCCGGGGCCGGGACGCCGGGGAGTCCGCCGCGCGCGCCGTCCTGCGCGAACTGCGCGGCGAGGTCGAGGCCGTCTCACCCCGGGTCGGCCTGATGGAGGGATACGACCGCTTCGTGCGCGTCATCCACGAGGCCCCGCCGCTGCGCTCCCGGCTGTGGAGTCTCCAGCAGGAGATCCACGACTCCCTGGAGGCGGCTCTGCGCGAGGAGACCGGCGCCACCGCCGACGACCCCCTGCCGGACCTGATGGCCGGTCAGATCTGCTGGATCCACCAGTCCGTCTTCGCCACCATCGGCCGCGCGATGCTCGCGGGGCGCAGACCGGCCGAGGTGTCACGAGAGGTACTGGTCCTGCTGGACGACATCGAGGACCTGCTGAGCGAGAAGGTCCTCGGCTACGCCGTCCGGGGCGAGCCCTAGGCCCTGTCGTCAAACTCCCGTCTGCCGCGCGGCCCGCCCTCCGGGCGGACGACGGGAGTTTGACGACAGGACCTAGCGGAGCGCCCCCGTCCGCACGGCGGCGACGAACGACGACCAGGGCCCGGCCGCGAAGAGGAGGGCGGGACCGTCGGGGGCCTTGCTGTCGCGGACGGGCACGGCGGGCGAGAGGCTGTCGGAGACTTCAAGGCAGGCGCCGCCGTCGGGGTTGCTGTAGCTGCTCTTGCGCCAGGTCACGCCGGTCATGGCGCCGGCAGGCACGCGGGCGGCGAGGTAGAGGTCGTCGGAGACTTCGAGGCACTCGCCGCCGTCGGGGTTGCTGTAGCTGCTCTTGCGCCACGTCACGCCGGTCATGTCGATGGCTCGCACGGCACTTCCTCCAACATCCGCAGGATGAACTTGCGCGACTGGTCAGGGGTCAGCGCTTGGTCGCGCATCGCATCGTACGCACGTTGCAGCCGCTCAACTGCGGCATTTTCCTCAACCAGTTCGCCATGGTACGCGTTTTCCAGGTACGCCACGGGGGTGCCGCTCGTCAGTCGCAGGAACATGACGTCGGTGCTCACGAGGCCGTGCGGGCCCGAACTGTCCGGCAGTACCTGGAGGGTGATGTTCCGGTGCTCCGACACGTCCAGGAGGTGGTCCAACTGCTCCCTCCACGCCCTGGCGTCGGGCAAGCCCGTGCGCAGCACTGACTCGGCCATGATGGCGCGGAACGGTGGGGCGCCCTCTCCCTCCAGTACCATCCGTCGCCCGGCACGCGCGGTGACCTGCTGTTCCAGCTCTTTGCCCTCGTAGCCGCCAAGGACGAGCAGCTCACGGGCGTATGCCTCCGTCTGGAGCAGACCGTGCACGGTGCTCACTCCGAAGTGCCAGAGGCTCACCGCCTCCGCCTCCAGCGTCATGTACCGCCGGTACTGCTCCTTGAACTGTGTCGGGTCGGCCACGGCCATCTCCCACATGGCCAGCAGCAGTCCGGGCGTGCCGTAGTACTTGTCCAGCGCCTCGGCCACCTCGGGGCCGCCGAGTGTCTCCCCGCTCTCCAGCTTCCTGAAGAGCGAGGGGTCCCAGCCGACCGTCCTGGCCAGTTCCCGCAGGCTCAGCCCCCTGGAGGTGCGGAGCAGGCGAAGTTCCTCCGCGTAACGCCGGCGGGGCTCCTGACTGCGTCCGGTGATCGCCCTGCGCATCGGCATGGGGCACCCCCTTCCTGATCACGGTGTGACGCTCTGAACGCAGAGCGTATCGGCGTGCACGCGACCGCGGTGCCGGAAGGAGTGGTGCCGTACCGGTACGGGTTGACGCCCACTCACCGGCCGCCCGGCTCGTGGAGTCGCCTCCTCCGCCCCGTACCCCTGCCGGTGTGATCTCCGTCAAATGGGACGTGACGCGCGTTACTTACCGGTCACACAGCGGCGCCGGAGCGCTATGGTCCGCCGAGAGGCAGACCTTTCACCGCGTTCATAGGGAGTCGGAGTGGCACGGAAGCTCGCCGTCATCGGGGCCGGTCTCATGGGTTCCGGCATCGCCCAGGTCGCCGCGCAGGCGGGCTGGGACGTCGTCCTGCGTGACGTCACCGAGGAGGCGCTGAAGCGCGGCACCGACGGTATCAAGGCCTCGTACGACAAGTTCGTCGGCAAGGGGAAGCTGGCGGCAGGGGACGCCGAGGCCGCCCTCGCGCGCATCACCCCGACCACCGACCTGGACGCCGCCGCCGACGCCGACGTCGTGGTGGAGGCCGTCTTCGAGAAGCTGGAGGTCAAGCACGAGATCTTCCGCGCGCTCGACAAGCTCGTGCGTGAGGACACCGTGCTCGCCTCCAACACCTCCGCCATCCCGATCACCAAGATCGCGGCGGCGACCGAGCGCCCCGAACGGGTCGTCGGCGTGCACTTCTTCTCGCCGGTGCCGATGATGCAGCTCGTCGAGCTGGTCCGCGGCTACAAGACCAGCGACGAAGCCCTCGCCACCGCCCGGGAGTTCGCCGAGTCCGTCGGCAAGACCTGCATCGTCGTCAACCGGGACGTCGCCGGCTTCGTCACCACCCGGCTCATCTCGGCCCTCGTGGTCGAGGCGACCAAGCTCTACGAGTCCGGCGTCGCCACGGCCGAGGACATCGACCTCGCCTGCAAGCTGGGCTTCGGCCACGCCATGGGCCCGCTCGCCACCGCCGACCTCACCGGCGTGGACATCCTGCTGCACGCCACGAGCAACATCTACACCGAGTCCCAGGACGAGAAGTTCGCCCCGCCGGAGCTGATGCGCCGGATGGTGGATGCCGGTGACATCGGCCGCAAGAGCGGGCAGGGCTTTTACAAGTACTGAGTCAACCCGATCACGCACAACCACCCCGGGCGATTCACTCCCCGGGGTGAATTCGGTATCGGTTCGCTTACAAGCAGCAACCGCACCGCCACCCGAACAGTCAGACGTTGCACAGCACCGTCACCGAGTACGCCAACCGCACTCAACGGGGAGCGCATATGTACATCAGGGGCGACCACGCCGAGCTGGTCGTCGGGGGCCGCCTCGACGTCCGCAGCGCGGCGGACGCCCGTACGGCCCTGCACTCGGCCGTCGACACCGGAGTCGGCGACCTGGTGCTCGACCTGTCCGAACTGGACTCCTGGGACGCCACCGGACTCGGGGTGATCATGGGTGCCCACCGGCGGGCCGGCCGCTGCGGGCGCCGTCTGGTGCTGCGGGACGTCCCTCCGCAGATGCAGCGTCTGCTGGTGGCGACGCGGCTGCACCGCATCCTCGCCATCGAGGGCGGCATCGGGGTGGAGTCGCTGCCCCGGGTGTGAGGCACGCAATCCTCACAAGACCGTGACGTCTCGGACCGCACGGCACCCCGCCCTGTCGGAGACACTGGGCGAAGGTTTAGGGTGCGGTCGCCCGCCGCCTCGCAACCCTCGACCGAGCGGGCCCGGACCAGAAGCGACAGCGCGGTGTGCGACAAGGCCGGGAGGGGCCGCAAACACGGGCACACGACGCTTTTGGGGGGCTTGAACCCATGGACCCGATCGAGCCGATCGACCCGATCAACCCGGGCTCCGAAGAGCACGGCCAGGCGAACAGCCGCCGCCCGCCCCGGGACTCCCTCACCTCCGACTTCGCCGCGGGCCCGGCCGTGCCCGCCCGCATGGCCCAGCTCGTCACCGGCGACCTGCAACTCACCGTCAATCCGGTCGACGGCAGCGAGATAGAGCCCTGCCCGCCGGCCGAACTCCCCGGCAGGCCCCGCAAGCGCACCGCCGCCGAGCGCGCCGAAACGCAACGCGCCGCCCTGCCGCCCGTACCGCCCGGCCCCGCCCAGCCCGCCCCCTCCCTGCTGGAACGCCAGGACGAACGCGAACGCCTGGTCCGCCTCCTGGCCCGGGGCCGCTCGGTCCGGCTCACCGGCCCGGCCGGCTCCGGCCGCACCGCCCTGCTCGACCTGGTCGCCGAGGACTGCCTGGACCTCGCCCCCGACGGCGTGGTCCGCCTCAGCGGCTTCCACCGCACGGCCGGCGACCTCCTGCACGACCTGTTCCACGCCGTCTACGACGCCCCCCGTCACCGCCCCGACCGGGACGAACTCCTCGCCTGCGTCCAGGAGATCGGCGCGGTCGTCGTCCTGGACGACCTGGAGTTCGGCGGCACCGCACTGGACGAACTGCTCGACGCCACCCCCGAGTGCGCGTTCCTGTTCGCCGCCACCCCCGACGTGCCCGCCCCCTCCGCCGGGTCGGAGGTCGAGGAGGTCTTCCTCGGCGGCCTCGACCGCGCCGCCGGCGTGGAGATCCTGGAGCGGACCGTCGGCCGGGTGCTCACCGAGGAGGAGGCCAACTGGGCCGGCGACCTCTGGTTCGAGTCCGAGGGGCTGCCCCTGCGGTTCGTCCAGGCCGGCGCCCTGCTCCGGCAGCGCGACCAACTGCGGGCCGCCACCGGCGCGGTCGACGAGCACGGCGTCTTCGAGGACGTGCGCCGGCCCGCCGACCAGCCCGTGGACCTGGAGGACGAGGTCCCGCTGCCCTCCCTCGGCGAGGCCGCGGGCCCCGCCCCGCTGCTCGCCTCCCGGCTCAGCGCCTCCGCCCGCGCCACCCTCCGCTTCGCCGTCGCCCTCGGCGGCGAGATCCCCCACCAGGCGCACCTGCCCGCGCTGGTCGGCGACACCCACGCGGACGCCGCCCTCGGCGAGCTGGCGAGCTGCGGCCTGGTCTCCCCGGCCGGCCCCCGCTACCGCCTCGCGGCCGGCGTGCAGACCCAGCTGGAGGCCGCCGGGTACGCCGACGACGCCCCCGGCCACGCCGACACCGCAGCCCAGCACTACGCCTGGTGGGCCGGCCACCCCTCCGTCACCCCCGAGCGGGTGTGCGCGGAAGCGGACGCGGTCCTGGCCGCGCTCGCCGCCGTCGTACCGCGGACGGTCCCGCCCGTCGAGGGCGAGGAGAGCAGCGCCGTACGCCTGGCCCGCACGGCCGCGCCCGCATTCGCCGCCGGACTCCACTGGAGCGCCTGGGAACGGGCCCTGCGGTCCGGCGCGGAAGCCTCCCGGCTGTCCGGTGAGGTGACCGAACAAGCCTATTTCCACCACGAGCTGGGCATCCTCGCACTCTGCACCGGCCAACTCGACCGGGCCCGCGCCGAACTGGAGGCGTCCAGCGGGCTCCGCGGCGCCCTCGCCGACAAGCGGGGCACGGTCGCCGGCCGCCGCGCCCTGGCCCTGCTCGCCGACCGCGCGGGCGAGGCGCCCGGACTCCCGCCGGCGCCGCCCGCCGGGCAGGAGCCGGCGGAGGTACGGCAGGAGGAGCGGACGCCGGCGCCGTACGACACCGCCGTCACCCAGCGGATCTCCGCGCCCCAGCCGCGGGGCGGCATCCGGCGCCTGGCCCGGCGCAACCTGGTGGCGGCCGGCTCCGGCGCGCTGCTCGCCGCCGTGCTCGGTACGGTCGTCACGCTCGGCATGACCTCCTCCGACGACGCGGGCCGCAACCCGGCCGGCAAGGTCGACGCCAACCCGTCCGCCGGCCAGGACATCGGCGACGGAGGTCTCGGCACGGGGCCGACGGACACCGGCGACACCGGCTCGGCCAGCAGCCGGCCCACGTCACCGGGGCCCGACGGCACGTACGGCACGGCGGACGACCCGGCACCGCCCGCCGCCCCGTCCCGCCCCTCGGAGAGCGTCAAGCCCTCCGGTTCCCACTCCTCTTCCGGCTCACCGTCCACGTCACCGAAGCCGGGAGGGTCGAGCGGCAGTACGACAGGCGGCACGACCGGTGGGTCGACCGGTGGGACGACGGGCAGTACGACCGGCGGCTCCACGGGCGGTTCGACGACCGGCGGCACGACGAGCGGCGGCACGGGCGGTTCGACGACCGGTGGTACGCCCACCGGTGGGAGCGGAACCGGAGGCTCGACCGGCACGACGGGCGGCACCACCGGGGGCACCGGCGGCACCACGGACGGCACGACGAGCGGCGGCTCGACGGACGGCACCACCGGGGGCACCACGGGCGGCGACACCGGCGGCACGACGACAGGCGGCACGGACGGCTCCGCCGGGGGGACGTCGAGCAGCGCATCGGCGTCCGAAACGGCACCGGGGACGACCGGCACGGTGATGTGACGACGCAACCTTCCGGCACCGTCGTAGCGGGCAGCACGCTTTCCCGCCGCGACGGTGCCTAGGGCCTGTCTGACAATGCGCGTCGTCGCCCGGCAGACGTGAATTGCCAGACAGGACCTAGGGGTGCGCGGCAGCAGAACGGGGCTGGAACAGGCGGAGCCCGTCGCTAGAACAGGCGGAGCTTGTCGTCCTCGATGCCGCGTAGGGCGTCGTAGTCCAGGATGTGGCAGTTGATGCCGCGGTCGGTGGCGAGGACGCGGGCCTGGGGCTTGATCTCCTGGGCGGCGAAGATGCCGCGGACCGGGGCCAGGTGCGGGTCGCGGTTCAACAGGTCGAGGTAGCGCGTCAGTTGTTCCACGCCGTCGATCTCGCCCCGGCGCTTGATCTCGACCGCCACTGTCCGGCCGTCGGCGTCCCGGCACAGGATGTCCACGGGCCCGATCGCCGTCATGTACTCGCGGCGGATGAGGGTGTATCCGTCGCCCAGCGTCTCGATGCGGTCGGCGAGCAGTTCCTGGAGGTGTGCTTCCACGCCGTCCTTGATCAGACCCGGGTCCACACCGAGTTCGTGCGAGGAGTCGTGGAGGATCTCCTCCATCGTGATGATCAGTTTCTCGCCCGCCTTGTTGACGACGGTCCACACGCCCTCGTCCTCGCCCGTGCCCTCCTTCAGCGTGCAGGGCGGCGACATCCAGTTGAGCGGCTTGTAGGCCCGGTCGTCGGCGTGGACGGAGACGCTGCCGTCCGCCTTGACCAGGATCAGTCGCGGGGCCGAGGGCAGGTGGGCGGTGAGCCGGCCGGCGTAGTCGACCGAGCATCGGGCAATGACGAGACGCATGGTCGGCAACGCTACTCGACGCCCGCCGGTGCTCGCGATCCGTCCGCCCAGCTCCCAGTGGATCGCCCCATTTGTCCCTTGAAACTCTTGTTCATCCCTGGCCGATTGTGGGCGTAACGGGATCGGTTCATATACGCGTTCTGCTGGTGTGGTCACCTACCGTTGCCTACCGTAGGAACGGGAGGTCGCGGCCCCTGTACTGAGCGTGTTCGAAATCGCGAACTCCCCTATCTGTCCGGCAACCCCTGCTCTTCGGGGGTGCGAGAGGAGAACCCATGTCGCTCGACGTCTCACCGGCCCTACTCGAACAGGCCGAGCGAGGCGAGGTCGACGAAGCAGCATTCGTCGACTGCGTCCGGACCTCCCTGCCCTACGCATGGGAGATGATCAGCTCCCTGGTGGCCCAGCTGAAGGTGGACGGCGGACCCTTCGCCGACAACCAGACGCCCCCGCCGGACGAGCAGGCACGCGGTCAGCTGCTGCGTGCGCTCGCGAGTGACGCGATACGCGGCGCGTTGCAGCGGCACTTCGGTGTGCGGCTGGCCTTCCAGAACTGCCACCGCGTGGCGGTGTTCCCGCTGGACGCCTCGGTGGACGAGACGTTGGCCCGCTTCACGTCGGTGCGCAGCCAGTTGCTGAACCAGTCGCCGGAACTCCGGGACTGCTGACGCGCGGATCCGGTACGGCCGAGACGGACAGCCACCGGCTTGCCGCTCCACCCGCGGGGGAGGTGCATTGAGGACCGGGGCGGCAAGCCCCCCAGGCGGCTTGCGCGTGGGAGGCCGGTCAGGGCAGCTGGGGCAGCACCTCGGCGCCCAGACGCCGTAGGTTCTCCTCCGTGGCCGCGAGGTCGCCCGAGCCCTCCACCAGGAGGGCGAAGCGGGAGATGCCGGTGCGCTCCGACGTCGCCGCGAGCCGGTCGGCGGCGAGCCGCGGGGTGCCCACCGGATGCAGCCCGCAGAGCAGTTCGGTGTAGGCGTACGGGTCGCGCATCGCGCGCGCCCGTCCGTCCACCGTCACATGGGCGTCCAGACCCTGCCGCAGCCAGCCGGGCATCGCCTTCAGCAGCGTCTCCACCGCGTCCGTGCGCCGGTCGGCGAGCTGGCAGACCCCGGCGGAGACATGGGCGGCGCCCGCGATCTCCTCGGCCGGCCGGCCCGCCGCGCGGGCGCAGCGCCGCCAGAGGGCGACCATCTCGGCCTTCTCCTCGTCGCCGACGTGCATGCCGAGCAGCATGGGCAGCCCGCGCTCGGCGGCCAGCCGTACGCTCGCCGGTGAGGTGCAGGCGAGGACGACCTCGGGGCCCGGGGCGTCCGTCAGGGCCTCCGACGGGCGGGGGACGACCGGCACCTCGCGGAAGGAGAACCGCTCTCCGGAGGCCGCCACGGACGGCTCGCTCAGCCAGCGCAGCAGCAGATCGAGCGACTCCGGGAACCCGTGTTCGTACGCCTCCAGTCCCGTGCCGAACACCTCCAGGTCCACCCAGGGGCCGCCGCGCCCGATGCCCAGCGTGAACCGCCCGCCACTGGTCAGATGCAGCAGCGCGGCCTGCTCGCCCAGGGCGACCGGGTGGGCCGTGGGCAGTACGCTGACGGCCGTGCCGACCCGGACGCGACGGGTGCGGCCGAGCAGCAGCGCGGCCAGGGTGACCGCGGACGGGCATGTGCCGTAGGGCACGAAGTGGTGCTCGGCGAGCCAGACCGCGTCCAGCCCGGACTGCTCGGCGACCTCCGCCGAGCGGACCGCCCGGTGCAGGGCCTCCCCCGGGCCCTGGCCCGGGAACTGGGCCGCCAGCACAAAACTTCCTACGTGCATCGCATTTCCTGCTTCCTTGGCTCCGACCGGAGCTCCCCCACCCGGCATAACCGTCTGACACGTGCCCAGGACACGGCCGGGCCGAAGAGATTTGCGGATTGTCTGCAGAATGGCTGGCCGTGGAGGGGGACTTGTACGGGTTGGTTCCGTACGCGTACCCGACGCGTACCCGTCTCCGTGACGCGTAGGCTGGATGGAGCCGTGCTTCCTGTATAGCCCCGAGAGGTGTCCCGTGTCCCCGCGTCGCAACCGACCCAAGGCAGCCGGATCGTCGGGCCGGAGCGCCGAGGACGACCGCGCCGGCCGGTACGGCGGCTGGCAGTCCACGGAGAGCTGGCAGGGCGAGGAGTGGAGTGTGCGCCATGTCGCCGGGGCCGGCGCGGAGGGCAAGACCTACCGTTGCCCGGGCTGCGACCAGCTGATCCCCTCCGGTGTCCCGCACGTGGTGGCCTGGCCGGAGTACGCGGGCGTCGACGATCGCCGCCACTGGCACAAGGCCTGCTGGAACGCGAAGGACCGCCGCACCACGCGGGTGCAGCGGTCCCGTAACGCGCCGAGGTTCTGAGCCGTACGGCTACAGGTCCCGGCTCTTACACGTCCCGGCTCTGGAGCAGCGCGTACGCGCCCGCGTACACCGCCGCCGTCAGGCCGGTCATGATCCACAGCGGGTCCCAGCCGGACGGGCCGGACTCGGTCAGGGAGTTGGCGTAGAAGACGCTCAGCTGGTTCGGGATCGAGTACTCGAAGAGCCACTCGCGCAGCTTGTCCAGCGACTCCGTCACCATGAACAGCGCGAGCACCAGCGGCGCGAGGAGCACGCCGATCATGATGGTGATGGCGCCCGCCGAGTGCCGGATGACCGAGCCGATGAGCAGCGAGAGCAGGCCGAGCAGCGCGATGTAGAGGCTGATGCCGACGGTGGCCTTGAACCAGTCACCGCCGGTCGGGGTGCGGGCGCCGGTGTTCTCCAGCATGGACGCCTGGACCATGGCCACGAAGCCGGAGGTGGCCAGCGTGACGACGAAGGCGACGGCGAAGAACACGATCGACTTGGCGGCGAGCACCCGGGCCCGGCTGGGGCACGCGGTCATCGTCGTCCGGATCATGCCGGTGCCGTACTCCGACGCCGTGGTCAGCACGCCGAGCGTGATGATGCAGATGCTGCCGAGGAGCAGGCCGAAGAAGCCGAACGACAGCGGGTTCTCGCCGCGCAGGCTCTCGGACTCGGAGTTGGCCTCGACCAGCGCGCCCGCCAGCAGGCCGATGCCGAGGACGAGCAGCACGAACACGCCGAGCGTCCACATCGTGGAGCGCACCGACCTGATCTTCGTCCACTCGGAGGCCAGCGCGTGCCCGATGTGGGTGCGCACGACCGGGATGGGCGAGGTGTAGCCGGGGTACGGGCCGCCGGGCGCCGCCTGCCAATGGGGCGCGGCGGCCGGGGCCTGCGGCATCGGGGGCTGGTGGGTGCTCATCGGGCGTCCTCGGGCTGGGTCGGGTCGGCGGGGGCGGAGGCGGGAGCGGGGGCCGGGGGAGCCGCCGCGGGCGCCTGCTGCGGGGCGGGCGGAGCGGCGGGGGCCTGCGGGGCGGCGGCCGGAGTCGCCTTGGCCAGGGCGGGCGGCGGGCCCTGCGGCGCCGAGCCGGCGGAGGGGGCCTGCGCGGCCGGCTGGGCAGGCGCCGCCGGCTGCCCCGGGGCGCTCGGCTGGGCGTACGGGTTGGCCCCTGCCGCCGCTCCCGCCGCCCCGCCGGGCGCCGAACCCGGTGCCGTGCCCGGAGCGCCGTAGCCGGCCGCCGGGGCGCCACCGTACGGGCTCGCGGGAGGCATCGCGAAGGGCTGGCCGCCCTGCTGGGGCGGCGGCGGGGCGTACCAGCCGGGCTGGCCCTGGCCCGGTACCGGCATGGGCGGCTGCGCGCCGGGCGGCAGCGGCTGCTGGAGGCCCGCCTTCTGGTCGATGGTCGAGCGGTAGTCCACGGCGCCCTGCGTCATCCGCATGTACGCCTCCTCCAGCGAGGCCTGGTGCGGGGACAGCTCCCACAGCCGGACACCCGACTCGTGCGCGAGGTCGCTGATCCGGGGCAGCGGCAGTCCGGTGACCCGGAGCGCGCCGTCCTGCTCGGGGAGCACGTGCCCGCCCGCCTCGGTGAGCGCGGAGGTCAGCTTCTCGCGCAGCTGCGGCTCGGTGTCGGGCGTGCGGACGCGCGCGAAGTCGGCCGAGTTGGCCGAGATGAAGTCCTTCACGCTCATGTCGGCGAGCAGCTGTCCGCGCCCGATGACGATGAGGTGGTCGGCGGTCAGCGCCATCTCGCTCATCAGGTGGGAGGAGACGAAGACCGTACGGCCCTCGGCGGCGAGGGCCTTCATCAGGTTGCGGACCCAGAGGATGCCCTCGGGGTCGAGGCCGTTGACCGGCTCGTCGAAGAGCAGCACCTGCGGGTCGCCGAGCAGCGCGGCGGCGATGCCGAGGCGCTGGCCCATGCCGAGCGAGAAGCCCTTGGAGCGCTTTTTGGCCACGTCCTGGAGGCCGACGACGCCGAGCACCTCGTCCACCCGCCGGGCCGGGATGCCGGACAGCTGGGCGAGGCTCAGCAGGTGGTTGCGGGCGCTCCGGCCGCCGTGCACGGCCTTGGCGTCGAGCAGCGCGCCGACCTGCCGGGGGGCGTTGGGCAGCTTGCGGTACGGGTAGCCGCCGATGGTGACCGACCCGGAGGTGGGGTTGTCCAGCCCGAGGATCATCCGCATCGTCGTGGACTTGCCCGAGCCGTTCGGCCCGAGGAAGCCGGTCACGGCTCCTGGCCGCACCTGGAAGGAAAGGTTGTACACGGCGGTCTTGTCGCCGTAGCGCTTGGTCAGGCCGACAGCCTCGATCATGCTCCGCACCCATCGAAAGGTTCAGGACAGCGGGGCACACGCCCCCGTAAGGGTTAGGAGGATATCGAGGCGCTGACGGTTCCGCCCAAAAGAAAGTAAAGCCAGAGCACTACATTGCGTGACGACCGTGCCTACTGGGCGTCCCGGCGCTTGAGGAGGACGTAGCCGCCGGCCAGCGCGGCGATCACCCACAAGGCCATGATCCCGAGCCCGGCCCAGGGGCCGTAGGGCGTGTCGTCGGCCATGCGCGGCACCACCCGCATGATCCGGCTGCCGGCCTGGTCGGGCAGGAAGCGGCCGATCTTCTTCGTGGCGTCGACGTTGCCGAGGATGTTCGAGATCAGGAAGAAGAACGGCATCAGGATGCCGAGGGACAGCATCGGCGAGCGCAGCATCGCGGCGACGCCCATGGAGAACACCGCGATCAGGGTCATGTACAGCCCGCCGCCGAAGACCGCGCGCAGCACGCCCGGGTCGCCGATGGCGGCCCGGTGGGAGCCGAGCATGGCCTGGCCGAGGGAGAACGCGGCGAAGCTCGTCACCATGCCGACGGCGAGGGCGAGCGCGGCGGCCACCGCGACCTTGCCGAACAGGAAGGTGCCCCGCCGGGGTACGGCCGCGAGCGAGACCCGGATCATGCCGGTGCTGTACTCGGTGGAGACGACGAGCACCCCGAACACGATCATCGCGAGCTGGCCGAGGGTCATGCCCGCGAAGCTGACGACCGTCGGATCGAAGGAGACCCGCTCCCGCGCGGGCATGTTCGCGAACTGCCGGTTCGACAGCGCGGAGATCAGCGTCCCGAGGCCGACGGTGACCACCACGGCCAGCGACAGTGTCCACACCGTGGACGCCACCGACCGGATCTTGGTCCACTCGGACCGGATGACCTGTACGGCCGCCATGTGTCAGGCCCCCTTCCAGCCGGCGCCCCAGTCCTGCGGGGCGGAATGCGGACCGGCCTGCGCGTGGTACTCCACCGCCTGTGCCGTCAGCTGCATGAACGCCTCCTCCAGCGATGCCTGCCGCGGGCTCAGCTCGTGCAGCACGAGCCCGTACCGCGCGGCCAGCTCACCGATCTGCTCCGCCTTGCCGCCCTCCACCTCCAGCGCCCCGCCGCCCGCCTCCACGACGGTGATCCCGGCCTGGTGCAGCACGTCGAGCAGCCGCTCGCGCTGCGGGGAGCGGATCCGCACGTACGACCGCGAGTTCGTCCGGATGAAGTCGGCCATGGAGGTGTCCGCGAGCAGCCGCCCCTGCCCGATGACCACCAGATGATCGGCCGTCAGCGCCATCTCGCTCATCAGATGGCTCGACACGAACACCGTCCGGCCCTGCGCGGCCAGTGACTTCATCAGGTTCCGGATCCAGTGGATGCCCTCCGGGTCGAGGCCGTTGACCGGCTCGTCGAACATCAGGATCCGCGGGTCCCCGAGCAGCGCGGCGGCGATCCCGAGCCGCTGCCCCATGCCGTACGAGAACCCCTTGGCCTTCTTCCGGGCCACGGCGGTCAGCCCGACGGTCTCCAGGACCTCCGCCACCCGGCGCTCCGGGATGCCGTTGCTCTGCGCGAGACACAGCAGGTGGTTCCAGGCGCTCCGGCCGCCGTGCACGGCCTTGGCGTCCAGCAGCGCGCCGATGTACGTCAGCGGGTCCTTCAGCCGGTCGTAGTGCGTGCCGTCGATCCGGACATCGCCGGCGGTGGGGCGGTCGAGGCCGAGGATCATCCGCATGGTCGTGGACTTCCCGGCGCCGTTCGGCCCGAGAAACCCCGTCACGATGCCCGGCCGGACGGTGAAGGTGAGGTCATCGACCGCCACCTTCTCGCCGTACCGCTTGGTCAGCCCGTCCAGCTCGATCATGCGGCCACGCTAAGACGGGCTCGGGGCGGCTGCCACTCGAGCGGGCGCGGATGCCCCCTCTGACCTCCGCCGGCCACATCGCCCGGAGCCGGCCGTCGCGCGTCCGGGCCGAGGGCGTGGGACCGTGGGCCCGCACGGCTCGACCGTGGTCCGGATGCGCGGCGACGCGCTGGCCGCCTACGACGCCCACGACGGCGACCGCCGCTGGACGCTGCGGGCGCCGGTGCGCGAGTCGGTGTGCGGGATGAGCGAGGGCGTCGCCGCCGGCGTCGGCCCGGGGTCACCTCCGGCAGCGGCAGGCCCTGGCAACGGCGAAGGGGCGGCGGGACCCGGTCCCACCGCCCCTCAGGCGCCGTACGACTACCCGGACTACGACTACCGGACCTACCGGGACTGCTGCGCCGGAACGCCCCGGGAGATCGGCTCGTCGTCGGTCGACGTGCCGGCCGCGGCCACCGCGGCGCCGGTCAGCGTGGCGAGCATCTCGCGGACGTTCGTCAGCTGGGCGTTGATGCTGTCGCGGCGGTTGGTGAGCGCCGCGAGCTCGCGCTCGGATTCCGAACGGATCCGGTCGGCCTTGGCGTTGGCGTCGGCCACGATGTCCTCGGCCTGGCGCTGGGCGGTCTCCACCGTCTGGCGGGCGCGGCGCTCGGCGTCGGTGCGCAGCTTCTCGGCCTCCAGGCGCAGCTGCTCGGCGCGGTGCTCGATCTCGGCGAGACGCTTCTCGGCCTTGGCCTGACGCGAGGCCAGGTCGCGCTCGGACTGCTCGCGGCGCTTGGCCAGGTTCGTCTCGAAGTCGGCGGCGGCCTGCGCGGCCTTGGCGCGGGTCTCCTCGAAGAGGGCGTCCGCCTCCTCGCGCTTGGACTGCGCGTCCTTCTGGGCCTCGGCGCGCAGCTGGGCCGCGTCGGACTTGGCCTTCTCGACGATCCGGACGCCCTCGTCCTCGGCCTTGGCCTTGCGCTCGGCCGCGTACGACTCGGCGTCGTTGCGGACCTGCTGGGCCGCCGACTCGGCGAGGTCGCGGTGCTGCTCGGCCGCGCGCCGGGCCTCCTCACGCAGCTCCTTGGCCTCTTCCTCGGCCAGGCGCAGGATCTTCTCGACCCGCGCGCCGAGACCCGCGTACGACGGCTCGGCGTCCGTGATCTGGGCCTGGGCGTTCTGCGTTTCGAGGTGCAGCTCCTCGATGCGCTTCTCCAGGGCGGTGATGCGGGCGAGAGCGCTGTCACGGTCGGAGACGAGCTTGGAGATACGTTCGTCCACCTGAGCGCGGTCGTATCCACGCCGCACAAGCTCGAAGCCGTAGGGGGAAGTGTCGCTCATGGGGTTCCTGTCGAATGAGACCGGTGAGTGAGGTGATAAGGGGAATCCTAGGGGCCGAAGCGGTGTGTCATCGAGCAGATACGGTTTTGATCTGGAGAATGGCACCCCTTTTGGGTGGCTGACCGGCGGACGGCTTGCCAAGGAGTCGGGCAAAGCCCCCAGAAGACACCCGAACGTACCTCTTACGCTAGCTGTCTGACGACTTGCCACCCGAACGAGGGGCGCCCACCGTGGCACCCGCCTTGACTCCGCTGTCCTTGCCGGACCCGGGGGCCTCGAAGGACTCCAACGCCTCCAGCACGTCCTGGACCCGGGAGATCTCCGCGTTGATGTCCTCGCGCCGGCGCACCAGGATCTCCAGCTCCCGCTTGCCCTCCTCGACCGTGCGCCGGGCCTCGCGGATCGCCTCCGCCTTCAGCTCCTCGGCCTCCTTGACGAGGCTGGCCTTCTTCTGCTCGGCCTCCTTGAGGAGCCCCTCCGCCTTCTTGACCGCGGCGATCCGCACCTTGCCCGCCTCGGAGCTGGCCTCGGAGACCAGCTCCTTGGCCTTGGCCTCGGCCTTCGCCAGCTGCTCCTCGGCGGCCTTGATGAGCGCGTCACAGCGGTCGCCGGTGGCCTTCATCGCCTCGGCGGCCTCGCGGCGGGCCCGCTCGTGCAGCTCCTCGATCTCGCTGGTGATGCGGTCGCGCAGCTCCTCCGCGCGCTGCCGGATCGCGGTGGCGTCCCGGCGGGCGCCGACCAGCAGCTCGTCCGCGTCCGTCCGGGCCTTCTCCACCAGCGAGTTGCCCTCGATGGTCGCCTCGGACACGATCCGCTCGGCCTCGCTGCGGGCCGCGCCGACCATCGTGTCGGCCTGCGACTCGGCGTCCGCGGTGGTCTTCAGCGCCTGCTGCTGCGCCTCGGTGAGCAGCTTGTCGGCCTCGGCCGTGGTCTCCGTGATGAGCTTGTCGACCTGCTCGGCCGCCTCCGAACGCCGCTTGTTGGCGTCCTTGCGGGCCTCGTCCAGGGTCCGCTCGGCCTCCTGGCGCGCGGAGTTGACGAGCCGTTCGGCCTCCGCCTCCGCGTCCGCCTTCGTCCGCTCGGCCTCGGCCCGCACCCGCTCCGCGTGCGCCTGCGCGGAACCGACGGTCTCGGCCGCCTCGGCACGCAGCCGCTCCGCCTCGGCGGTCGCCTCCCCGAGCAGCTGCTCGGCGTTCGCGACCGCCTCGGCACGGACCCGGTCCGCCTCGGCGGCCGTCTCGGTCTGGAGCCGTTCGGCCTCGTTGCGGGCCTCGGTGATGAGGGTGTCGGCTTGGGCGGCCGCGTCGGAGCGGATGCGGTTGGCGTCCTCGCGGGCGTCCGCCCGGGTACGGGCCGCCGCCTCGTTGGCCTCGGTGAGCGTCTCCGACGCCTCCGTGCGGATCCGCTCGGCCTCGGCGGCGGTCTCCGTCTGGAGCCGCTCGGCCTCCGCGATCGTCTCGGTCTGGAGCCGTTCGGCCTCGTTGCGGGCCTCGGTGATGAGGGTGTCGGCCTGGGTGGCCGCGTCGGAGCGGATGCGGTTGGCGTCCTCGCGGGCGTCCGCCCGGGTACGGGCCGCCGCCTGGTCGGCCTCGGCCAGCACGTCCGACGCCTCGGTGCGCACCCGCTGGGCGTACTCGCCCGCGTCCGCGCGCAGCCGCTCGGCCTCCGCGATGGCCTCCGCCATCGTCCGCTCGGCCAGCGTCTTCGCGGCCTGCGACTCCTCGTTCGCCTCGCGCCGGATCCGGGAGGCGTCCTCGCTCGCCCGCTCCCGCTCGGCGTAGGCGTCGGCGCGGACCCGGTCCGCCTCCTCCTCGGCCTCCCGGCGGGTACGGTCCGCCGCGTGCTCGGCGGCCGAGCGCAGACCGGCGATCTCCTCCTGCGCCTGCTCGTGCAGCCCGGCGACGGAGTCACGCACCTGCTGCGCGTGCTGCTCGGCGGCGGCGACCATCTCGGTGGCGCGCCGGTCGGCCTCCTCCACCAGCCGGGTGGCCTCGGCCTGCGCCTCCTCCACGCGCTTGCGGGCGGAGGCCAGCAGTTCCTCGCTCTGCTCGCGGGCCCGCTGCCGCTCCTGGTCGGCCTCCTCGCGGGCGGCGCCGAGGAGCTCCTCGGCCTCGCGGCGGCGCCGGGCGGCCTCCTCCTGCGCGGCGGCCAGCGTCTCGGACGCCTCCGTGCCGAGGCGTTCGGCGGCGGCCTGCGCCTCCGCGCGCACCCGGTCGGCGGTGTCCTGCGCCTCCGCCTTCATCCGCTCGGCCTCGGCGGCGGCCTCCGACCGCAGCCGTACGGCGATGGCCTCGCCCTCGGCGCGGGAGGCGGACGCGTCGGACGCGGCCTCGTTGCGCAGCCGATCGGCCTCGGCCTCGGCCTGCTGCTGGAGCGTACGGATCCGCTCGGCGGACTCCGCGCGCAGCCGCTCGGTCTCCTCGGCGGCCTCCCGGCGGATCCGGGCCGCCTCCGCGCGGGCGTCCGTCAGCGCCTGCTCGGCCGACGCCAGCCGGTCCTGCGCCTCGGTCTGAAGCCGGCTCAACTCCTCGGCGGCTTCGACACGACGGGACTCGACGGCCTTCTCGGTCTCCTCGCGCAGCTGCCGCGCGGCCTTCTCGGCGTCCGACCGGACCGTCTCGGCCTGCTCGGCGGCCTCGGCGCGCAGCCGCTCGGCCTCCTTGCGGGTGCGCTCCAGGGTCTCCTCGGCCTGCCGGCGCAGGCTGGTGGCCCGCTCGATGGCCTCGGTGCGGACCTTCTCGCTGTCGGCGGTCGCGGTCTGCCGCAGCTCGTCGGCGTCCGCCTTGGCCTTGGCCAGCAGCTCCTCGGCGGACCTGGCCGCCTCCTCGATCTGCGCCACCGCCTCCCGGCGGGCCTCGGCACGGATCGACTCGCCCTCGGCGACCGCGTCGGCGCGCAGCTGCTCGGCCTCGCCGCGCAGACGGCGGGCCTCCTCCTGCAGCTCGACCGTCTTGGCGCGGTACTCCTTGGTGTCGTCCTTCGCCGCGCCCTTGAGCTGCTCGGCGATGTCGTGCGCCTCGGCGCGCAGCCGGTCCGCCTCGGCCTCGGCCTCCGAACGGATCCGCTCGGCCTCCTCGGCGGCGGCCCTGGTGGTCTTCTGGGCGTCCTCGGACGCCTTGTTGAGGACGTCCTCGGCGGTCTTGGCCGCCTTGGACAGCTGAGTGGCCGTCTCCTCGGCGGTGATCGAGCGGGCCTTCTCGGCCGCCTCGGCGACGATCTTCTCGGCCTCCGCGCGGGCGTCCGCGACCAGCTGCTCGGCCTCGGACTTGGTCTGCTCGGCCTCCTTGGTGGCCTCCTCGACCAGCCGGGCGACCTGCTCCTTCGCGGTACGCGTGCGCGTCTCGTTGGCGGCCTCGGCGCTCGCGAGGGCCTTGGCGGCGGCCTCCTTCGCCTCCGTGACCACCTTCTCGGCCTCGGCCTGCGCCTTGCGCAGCGCCTCCTCGGCCGCCGCCATCCGCTCCTCGGCGGTCCGGCTCAGCTCGGCGGCCTGCCGGCGGGCCGCGTCCGACTCGGTGACCGTGGCCGTCCGCAGCTGCTCGGCGTGCTCGGTGGCCTCCTGCGCCTGCGTGGAGGCCGCGTTCAGCAGCCGTTCGGCGTCCGTGCGGGCCCGGCGCAGGATCTGTTCCGCCTCCGCGCGCGCCGCCTCGGCCTCGCTCTGCAGCCGCTCCCTGGCCTCCCGGGTCAGCCGTTCGGCCTCCGCGCGGGCGGCGGCCATCGCCTGCTCGGCCTCCGCGCGGGACTCCTCCAGCAGCCGGCGGGCCTGCTGCTCGGTGCGGGCCCGCAGCTGCTCGGCCCAGGCCACGTTCTCGTTGACGTGCGACTCGACGGTGGCCCTGCGCTCGGCCAGCTCCTGGTCCAGCTGCTGGCGCCGGGTCACCGCCTCCTGGTGCAGCTCGGCCTGGAGCCGGGCGGCCTGCTCGGCGTGCTCCTGCAGGATGCGCTGGGTCTGCGCGCGGGCCTGGCTCAGCTCCCGCTCGGCGTCCTGACGCAGCTGCTCGGCCTGCATCTGGGCGTTGCGGAGCAACTGCTCGGCCTGGTAGCCGATGTCACCCGCGTCGTAGGCGGGCCGGGTCATGAGGGTGCGCCGCGCCTCGTGCAGCTTGGCGCGCAGCACCTCGACCTGGTAGCCGAGGTCCTCGGCGTGCTGGATCGCCTTCTCGCGCTCGGTCCTCAGCCGCTTCATCTCGGCCTCGAACCGAGAGAGGTGGTCGACGTCAGCCGCCGGCTCTCGCTCCTGGCTCTCGTAGCCCCGCACTGCGCGGTCCCATCCGTCCCCTGGTCAGCTTCTCCAACGAGCTCCGTCCATCCGCCGAACGGGGCCCCCGGGGAATGGTGTCAGACAGACGGCGGAGCACGGGCTGCTGCCCCGACGCTCGTCCCCCGAAACCCGGACCCCGGCATGCGGCCGTCCCCGTTTCAGGGACGACCGCCCCCAACCCTACCGGCCCTTATGTACGGGGGTCAGTGCTCAGGTGACTCAACAGGGGCCGAAGTGACCAGTTCTGTGAGAACGCCATGGCAATCCTTGGGGTGCAGGAAGGTGATCCGCGACCCCATGGAGCCGCGTCGTGGCTCGTCGTACAGCACCCGGACGCCCTTTCCGCGGATGTCCGCGGCGTCCCCGTCGACGTCCGCCGTACCGAAGGCGATGTGGTGGACGCCCTCCCCGTTCTTCGCGAGCCACTTGCCGACCGCCGAGTCCTCGCGGGTCGGTTCCAGCAGCTGGAGGTAGGAGGCGCCGCCGTCCGAGGTCTCGTTGATCTTGAGCATGGCCTCCCGCACGCCCTGCTCCTCGTTGACCTCGGTGTGGAACACCTCGAAGCCGTACGTGGCCCGGTAGAACTCGACGGTCGCGTCGAGGTCGTGGCAGGCGATCCCGATGTGGTCGATTCGCGTCAGCATGGATTCAGTGCAGCGCTCCCCGGATGGTTACGCAACGTGCGCGCGATCACACCGACGGGCCGGTGACGCCATGTCCAACGGCTCAGTACATTCGAAGTAAACCCTCGTTCACTCCTCGGCTGTGTACAGCTGGAAGGGGATCGCACCTCATGTCTTCTGGAACGACCAGCTCGGTGATCGTCGCGGGCGCCCGGACGCCCATGGGGCGGCTGCTGGGCTCGCTGAAGTCCTTCTCCGGAGCCGACCTGGGCGGCTTCGCGATCAAGGCCGCCCTCGACCGTGCGGGGATCGGCGGCGACCAGGTGCAGTACGTGATCATGGGCCAGGTCCTGCAGGCCGGCGCCGGCCAGATCCCGGCCCGCCAGGCCGCCGTCAAGGCCGGCATCCCGATGAACGTCCCGGCGCTCACCGTCAACAAGGTGTGCCTCTCCGGCCTCGACGCCATCGCCCTCGCCGACCAGCTGATCCGAGCGGGTGAATTCGACATCGTCGTGGCGGGCGGCCAGGAGTCCATGACCAACGCCCCGCACCTGCTGCCCAAGACCCGCGAAGGGTACAAGTACGGCGCGGTCCAGATGCTGGACGCGATGGCCTACGACGGCCTGACCGACCCGTGGGAGAACATCCCGATGGGCGAATCCACCGAGAAGTACAACACCCGCCTCGGCATCGGCCGCGCCGAGCAGGACGAGATCGCCGCCCTGTCCCACCAGCGGGCCGCCGCCGCCCAGAAGAACGGCCTGTTCGAGGCCGAGATCACCCCGGTGGAGATCCCGCAGCGCAAGGGCGAGCCGGTGCTGTTCAGCAAGGACGAGGGCATCCGCGGTGACACCACCGCCGAGTCCCTGGGCAAGCTGCGCCCCGCCTTCGCCAAGGACGGCACGATCACCGCCGGCTCCTCCTCACAGATCTCGGACGGTGCGGCGGCCGTGGTCGTGATGAGCAAGGCCAAGGCCGAGGAGCTGGGCCTGACCTGGCTCGCCGAGATCGGCGCGCACGGCAATGTGGCCGGCCCGGACAACTCGCTGCAGTCCCAGCCGTCGAACGCCATCCAGCACGCCCTGAAGAAGGAGGGCCTGGAGGTCTCCGACCTGGACCTCATCGAGATCAACGAGGCCTTCGCCGCCGTCGCCGTGCAGTCAATGAAGGACCTCGGCGTGTCCACGGAAAAGGTGAACGTCAACGGCGGCGCGATCGCGCTGGGCCACCCGATCGGCATGTCCGGTGCCCGGCTCGTGCTCCACCTGGCGCTGGAGCTCAAGCGGCGCGGCGGCGGCGTCGGCGCGGCGGCGCTGTGCGGCGGCGGTGGCCAGGGTGACGCGCTGATCGTGCGGGTACCGAAGGCCTGAGACACCGTAGGTCTGATTCCGGTACGTCAGGTCTGATTCCGGTACGTCGGTGAAGTGAACGGAGCTGTGATGCAGGACGTCTCCTCTCTGGTGGCCCAGGCCAGGGAAGGCCGGCCGCGGGCCGTGGCCCGGCTGATCTCCCTCGTGGAGGGGGCGTCCCCGCAGCTGAGGGAGGTCATGGCGGCGCTGGCCCCGCTGACCGGCAACGCGTACGTGGTCGGCCTGACGGGCTCACCGGGCGTCGGCAAGTCCACCTCCACCTCCGCGCTCGTCACCGCGTACCGCAAGCAGGGCAAGCGGGTCGGCGTCCTGGCCGTCGACCCGTCGTCGCCGTTCTCCGGCGGCGCCCTGCTCGGCGACCGGGTCCGGATGTCGGAGCACGCCTCCGACCCCGGCGTCTACATCCGCTCCATGGCGACCCGCGGCCACCTCGGCGGCCTGGCCTGGGCGGCCCCGCAGGCCATCCGGGTGCTGGACGCGGCCGGCTGCGACGTGATCCTGGTCGAGACGGTCGGTGTGGGCCAGTCGGAGGTGGAGATCGCCTCCCAGGCGGACACCAGCGTCGTCCTCCTGGCCCCTGGCATGGGCGACGGCATCCAGGCGGCGAAGGCGGGAATCCTGGAGATCGGCGACGTGTACGTCGTCAACAAGGCCGACCGGGACGGCGCCGACGCCACCGCCCGCGAGCTGAACCACATGCTGGGCCTGGGCGAGGCCCGGGGCCCCGGCGACTGGCGCCCGCCGATCGTGAAGACGGTCGCGGCACGCGCGGAGGGCCTCGACGAGGTCGTGGAGGCCCTGGAGAAGCACCGGGCCTGGATGGAGGAGCGCGGGATCCTCGCGGAGCGCCGGAAGGCCCGCGCGGCCCGCGAGGTGGAGACCATCGCGGTGACGGCCCTCCGCGAACGCATCGGCGACCTGCACGGCGACCGCCGCCTCAGCGCCCTCGCCGAACGGATCGTCGCCGGCGAACTCGACCCGTACCGCGCGGCGGACGAACTGGTCACGGGCCTGACGGAGGGCTGAGGGCGGGGTCGTGCGCGGATCGTCGTTCGTCGGTGGGCTGGACTTCTGCCGTGCGGTGGAGGGGCTGGTTGCGCGGGTGACGGAGGCGGGAGTCGCGCGCGGATCGTCGGCGGTGCGTGGGAGTCCTCCCGTGCGGCGGACGGGCTGGTCGTGAGGCTGATCGAGGGCTGAGGGTCGCCGAAGCGGTGATCACGCTGCTACGTTGACCGGCATGTTCCTCTCCTTGGCGTAGAGCGCACCCGGGATCGCGGGGCCGGACACACGGCCATCGCGCCCTTCGGTGTCCCCTCTTTCGCCTCTCCCAGAGGAACCCCGCGTGTCCACGCCCCTTTCGCGGCCCTCGTACGCCGCCGTCCTGCGCGTCCCGCATGCGCGCCGCACCTTCACCGCTGCCCTGACGGCCCGCCTGTCCTACGGCATGGTCTCGCTCGCGGTGCTGCTGTCCGTCACCCACGCCACCGGGTCCTACGCCGTCTCCGGCACCGTGCTGTCCCTGTTCGGCGCCACGACCGTCTTCCTGATGCCGTTGCGGGCCAAGCTGATCGACCGCCACGGCCCGCGCCGGGCCCTGCCGCCGATGTCGACGCTGTACGGCGCCCTGCTGGGCGTCCTGGCCGTCCTGACCTGGCGTCCCGGCGCACCGGCGGCGGCCATCGGCCTCACCGCCGCCCTCGCGGGCTCCTGCGCGCCCCCGCTGGGCCCGACCATGCGTGCCCTGTGGTCCGAACTGGTGACGGACCGGGACCTTTTGCAACGCGCCTACAGCCTGGACGGCGTCGCCGAGGAACTGCTGTACGTCTCCGGCCCGGCCCTGATCGCCACACTCGGGGGCTTCGCCCCACCGGCCGCGGGAATCCTCCTCAGCGCGGCCCTGAACGTCGGGGGCACGTGCGCCTTCGTCACGTCCCCCACGATGGCCGCCCAGCGCCCGGCGCCTCGGAAGGAGGGATCCGCTGGGGTACGGCCGGCCGGGGACGGGGCCGCCTTGGTCCGGGGGCTGTTGCCCTCGGTCGTGGTCGCCCTCGGTGCGGGGCTGGCTCTCAGCGCCGTGGAACTGCTGGTGATGGCCTTCGCCACGGAACGTTCCTACGACCCCGCCCTGGTCCCCTGGGTCCTGGGCGCGCTTTCCGCGGGGAGCGCGCTGGGCGGCCTGGCCAACGGGGTGGTGCGGTGGCGTACGAGCGCCCGGGCCCGGCTGTGCCGGTTCGGGGCGGGCCTCGGCCTGGTGCTCGCGGCAGCCGGCCTGGCCCCCGGCCTGTGGACCCTCACGGCGGCCATGGCCTGCGCGGGAGCGTTCATCGCCCCGGCCCTGACGACGGCCTACCTGCTGGCCGACGAATCGGCCCCCGAGAGCGCCCGTACGCAGGCTGGGGCATGGGTGAACATGGCGGTGAACACGGGTAGCTCGGGCGGGGCGATGGCGGCCGGGTTGCTGATCGGCCGACTGCCGCTGCCCCTGTGCTTCACCCTTGCGGGCGGAACCGCCCTGGTAGCCGCCGTGGCCGCGGGCAGTCGCGTCGCCGGGGCGGCACGGGTGGGCTGGGGACGGCCCGTCTGGGGGAGGCATCCCCACTAGCGCCGGCCCACCCCCGCCCAGCTACCGCACCCTGAGCCGGCAAGCCCTGCTCAGGGACGCCCCCGCTGCCCCCGCAGATGCTCGGCGATGGGCTTCAGCGCCTTGTCCAGTTCCATCAGCGCGTCCGGCGACAGCAGATCGATGAAGTGCCGCCGCACCGACGCGACATGGTGCGGCGCGACCTTCTTCATCGTCTCCATGCCCTGCTCCGTGAGCACGGCGTACAGCCCTCGCCGGTCCGTGTCACAGTTCTCGCGGCGCACCAGGTTCGCGTTCTCCATACGCGTGATCTGGTGCGAGAGCCGGCTCTTGGACTGCATCGTCGCGGAGGCGAGGTCGCTCATCCGCATCCGCACGTCCTCCGACTCGGACAGGTTCACCAGGATCTCGTAGTCGTTCATTGTCAGGCCGAACGGCTGCAGATCCTTTTCGAGCTGGTACGTCAACAGCCTGTTGACCTCCAGGTGGGTGCGCCAAGCGCACTGCTCCGCATCGGTCAGCCAGCGCGTGGCCGTCTCGGTCTCCATGAATGAAGTCTACCTAAGAAGTTGAATGACGAACTACTTCGGATGGTGTGACAGTGCGCACGCGTTCGACGTCACACTCCGCAGACTACCGCTCACAGCCCGAAGCGACGCTGGAGGTCCCCCAGCTGTCCGGGAAGGCGCGGTACGCCCGACGATTGCGGACTGTGTCCGCTCGGCGCCGTTCCGCCACCGCCCGGCACCCCCGGTTCGGGAGGAATCGCCCCCGTGGCCCCCTCGGCCATCAGGGTCTCCGTCGACTGCAGCAGGACCGTCCCGGCGCCCACGAACTCGAACTGGTGCTCCTCCCCGGAGACCCCGCCGAGCCCCGTCATCGCACGTAGACCGCCCAGTACACCCGTCAGGTACCCGTGGTCGTAGTGATGGCACGGGGACGGGCAGTCGGCCCACCCGACGAGCGCCTGAGGGTCGACCCGGATCGGAGGTTCCATGAACACCACCGGCCCGTTAGATGCGGCCACAAACTTTCCGGTTCCGATAAGGGTCAGAAAACCCGGCACGATCGACTGCTTGAGCGCGAGACTTGGCTGAAAAGCGAGCAGATTGCCCGCGCGAATGGTCAAGTTCCCGTCGTCCAGGTCGTAGGAGTTGACGTCGAAGGCCCGGTCGGCCAGCAGCATCTTGCCGGAGCCCTCGGCGACGACCCAGTCGCTCGCGTGCAGTGGCGAATGGAACGACGTACGGACAAGTCGGTCGAGTCGCCCGTGCCCGATGCCGTTGAACTCGATCGTCCCGTAGTAGGCGATCATCTTCCCCTTCTGCAGGAACCACTGCCCGCCCTTCAGCTCCACGCAGAAGGTGTACGTGTTCACGTTGTCGTCGGCGGGCAGTGTCATCGGGTCGTACACGGCCGGCCCGGCGCCCGGAGTTCCGTAGGTGCTCACAGCTTCTCCTCCGAGGCCTGGACGTACACCGTGCCGTTGCCGCTCAGTTCCAGCTGGAAGGCCTCGCCGGAGCCCCGGCCCACCATGTCGCGCCAGCCGAGCGCGGTGGACAGCTTGTTGCGGACGTCGCCGTGGTGGGCGACGTAGGCCTGGGGGTCGACATGGACCGGGCGCTGCGGGGTGACCGGGATCTCGAAGACGCCGCCGTGCGCCATCACGGCCACCGCGCCCTGCCCCTGGAGGGTCGTCGTGAACAGGCCCTGGCCCGTGACCTGTCCGCGCACCATGCCCATGACCCCGCCCTGGGAGCCCATGAACATCGTCCCCTGTCGCAGCGTGCCCTCGAAGGCGAGCAGCCGGTCGGCCTCCACGTAGAGCGTGTCGCCGGTGAGGGTGATCACATGGACGTGGTGGCCGCCGTGCCCGAAGAAGACCGTGCCGCTGCCCTCCACGGTCATCAGCGGGGTCGCCTCGCCGGCCACCCTGCGCCCGATCATGGACATCAGCGCGCCCTGGCCGGCCTGGACGTTGGGCGTGAAGGACACGTCCCCCCGGTAGGCGAGCATCGCGCCGCGCTGACTGAACAGCCGCTGCCCCGGTGCCACCGTCGCCTCGACCATCTTGGAGTTGATCTCTCGGAAGGTCATCTCACAGGTCCCCCGCGATCGTGTTCCGCTCGCTCGGCTGCACGTACACCAGGCCGTCGCCCTCGAAGCGGATCTGGAAGGCCTCGCCGCCGCCCTCCCCGAGGAGCGTGCGGAACGTCACACCGGACTGGAAGGACTGCCGGACATTGCCCTGATGGGCCACGTAGGCGCCCGGGTCGACGATCAGCGGGTACTGCGGGCTGACCCGCAGGACGACCGCCGGCCCGTCCGAGACGATCGCCGCCTGGCCGTGGCCCTCCACGGTCGTCGTGAACAGGCCGTTGCCCTGCGAGGCCCCGCGCAGCCCCGTGAACGTCGTGCCCGTTCTGAGCCCCGCGTCCGTCGCCAGCAGGTTGCCCGCCTCGACGTAGAGCTTGTCGCCCTGGAGGCTCACCAGGTTGATCTCGGACGCCCGGTCCGCGAACCAGCAGGTCCCGTGTCCCTTCACCTCCATCACCGTCATCTGCTCACCGGTGAGCCGCCGGGTCACCATCCCGCGCAGCCCCTCGCCGCCACCGCTCAGCTTCTTGAAGGCCATCTGCCCGTCGTACGCGACCATCGAGCCGTTCTTCGCCTTCACGGCGTCCCCGGTCATGTCGACGGCGAGGACCTTGCTCCCTTGGAGCCGGAACATCGCCACGCTGCGAAAGTAGCGGCCGGGCGGGTGGACGGAACAGGGCCCATGGGTGGAGACCCACCCTGAGCGGACCCCTAAGGGCGCGGTTTGCCACAATGGGGGAACGCTTGTGCGTGCGTTCACAAACGACTCTCCCACCGAAGGTGACCCGTGGACATCAAGACCGCCACCGCCCTCCGCCGTCTCCGACTGGTCTCGGCCCCGGAGGCCGTGTCCTTCCTGATCCTGCTCCTCTGCTCGGTGCTGAAGCGGACCACGGACTTCAACGCGGTCCCCGTGATGGGCGCGGTCCACGGCGTCCTCTTCATCCTCTACGTGATCTTCTGGGCTGATGCCTGGAACCGCGCCAAGTGGCCGCTGGGGACGGCGGCCCTCTACTTCGTCCTGTCGGTGCTGCCCACCGGCGGCTTCTTCGCCGAGCGCAAGCTGCGCCGCGAGGCCGAGGACGCCGTCATCGCCGCCCGTGCCCGCAAGGAAGGGGTCGTGAACGCATGATCGTCGCCTTCTCCGTGACGCCCCTCGGTGTCGGTGAGGACGTGGGGGAGTACGTCGCCGACGCCGTCCGCGTGGTCCGCGAGTCGGGCCTGCCCAACCGCACCGACGCCATGTTCACCTCGATCGAGGGCGAGTGGGACGAGGTCATGGACGTCGTCAGGCGGGCCGTCGCCGCCGTGGAGGCGCGCGCCCCGCGGGTCTCGCTCGTCCTCAAGGCCGACATCCGGCCCGGCGTGACCGACGGGCTCACGTCCAAGGTGGAGACCGTCGAACGGCACCTGGCCCAGTAACGCGGCCCGTCGGCGAAACCCCCGGTCCCACAGGGCCGGGGTTTTGTCGTACCACCCCTTTGAGCGACTGCTCAAAAAGGTGTACGTTCGGCGCCAGAGGGTTTGAGCATTCGCTCAAACTCCGTGCTCACGTGGGGGAACACATGGGTCTCTACACAGAGACGCACATCCGCGCCGACCTCGACGAGCTATGGGCCCGCACCCAGGACCCCGCCCGCCACCAGCGCTGGGACCTGCGCTTCACCGAGATCGAGTACCTCCCGCGCGCGGAGGGCGAGCCGCAGCGCTTCCGGTACGCCACGCGCGTGCTGCCGTTCCTCACGGTCTCCGGCACCGGCGTGGCCGCCGGCGAGAAGGAACGCCCCGACGGCACCCGCACCTCCGCCCTGCGCTTCGCCTCCCCGCACCCCCTCTCCCTTATCGCCGAGGGCAGCGGTTACTGGCGCTACGTCCCCGACGCCCACGGCGTCCGCTTCCTCACCGGCTACGACTACCGCCCCCGCTGGGGAGCCCCCGGCGCCCTCGCCGACCGCCTGCTGTTCCGCCCGCTCATGGGCTGGGCCACCGCCTGGTCCTTCGACCGGCTCCGGCTGTGGCTGGAGCGGGGCATCACCCCCGAGCGGGCCCTGTACCGCTGGCTGGCTGAACTCGCGGTCCGCGCGCTCCTGCTCGCCCTGTGCCTGACCGGACTGGGACGGGGCTCGCTCCCCGGCCCGTCCGGCCCCTTCGCGGACTCGCTGGCCTACCTCTGCCCGCTCCTGCTCCTGCTCGGCGTCTCCCTGGCCCTGTTCAAGGCACCGCTCGCCGGCACCCCGGCCGCCCGCCGCTGCCTGCGCGCCCCCGCCACCCGGACCCGCGCGCCCCACCTCCTGCGCGCCCTGGAGGAGCAGCGATGACCTCGATCTTCCAGACCGCCATGGGACCCGGGTTCCAGCGCCTCCACCCCGCCCTGCGGCGCCGCTTCTCGGTGGGCCTGGCCGGCGGCGAGGCATGCACCGGCCGGGGCGTGATGGACCGGATCTGGCACGGTCCGGCCTTCGTGAAACCGTTCCTCGCCCTGGGCGCCACCCGGAACATCCTGGTCCCGAGGGCCGGCCGGAACGTCCCCTTCATGATCGAGAACGTGCCGTACACGGACACGTTCGGCCGTGAGACGGTGAGCTTCGTGCGCACCTTCCACCTGCCCGGCCGCGCCCGCCGTTTCGACGCCCAGATGGTGCTCGGCCCCCGCGGCGACCGCGTCCTCGACTACCTCGGCACCCACCAGCACCTCGCGACCGACCTGCGCTTCCACGCCGAACCCGACGGCTCCCTGCTCATCCGCTCCGGCGCGCACCGGTTCCGGGAGGGCCCGGTGGACGTCCGCGTCCCCGAACTCATCGGCGCGACGGCCGAGGTACGGGAGTCGTACGACGAGACGGCCGGCCGCTTCCGTATCCGCGTCCGCGTGGTGAACCGCTGGTTCGGTCCGCTCTTCGGCTACGAGGGCTCCTTCACCGTGTCGTACACCGACGTCCGTACCCGCGGCGTACGGCCCGGACTGCGCCCGGTGCGGGAGGAGGCGCGCGCGTGAGCCCGGAGACCGCGAAGGCGCAGGAGACCAAGACGAAGCTGCTGGAGGGCGCGCTGCGGACGCTCACCGAGCAGGGCATCGCCAAGACGTCGGCCCGTACGGTGGCGGCGGCGGCCGGGGTCAACCAGGCGCTGGTCTTCTACCACTTCGGATCGGTGGACGAGCTGCTCGCCGCGGCCTGCCGGTACGGCGCGCGGAAGGCCGTGGCCCGGTACCGCGAGCGCCTCGCCGCGGTGGACTCGCTCTCCGAACTCCTCGCCGTCGGCCGCGAGATCCATGAGCACGAGCGGGCCGGCGGCCATGTGGCCCTCCTCGGCCAGCTGCTGGCCGGCGCCCCCACGCACGCCGCACTGGGTCCGGCGACGGCCGACGGTCTGCGGCTGTGGATCAACGAGATCGAGCAGGTGCTCCGACGCGTGCTGGCGGCGACCCCCTTCGGCGAGTTCGCCGACCCGGCGGGGCTGGCGCGGGCGGTGGCCGCGTCGTTCGTCGGCATCGAACTGTACGAGGGAGTGGACGAGGCCGGCGCGCACGCGGCGCTCGATGCCCTGGAACAGCTGGGCGCGCTCGTCGCCGCGGTGGAGTCCCTGGGCCCGGTCGCCCAGCGGGCCGTCCGGCATCAGCTGCGGCGGCGGGGGCGCGGCTGACAGCTCGCGTGGCCGGGGTCCGCGGGCGGGTGCGGGTGCGTCATGGCTGGTCATGCGGCTCCCCGCGCCCTGGATCGGCTGCCCGCCCGGAGCCGTCGGTACGCGCTCGTGAGCGGCCGGGGACCGAAAGGCGAGACGGAGCTGACCGGCATATGACCGGCCGGTAGGGTCTGATGACGTGCCGAAGCCTCTCAGCCTCCCGTTCGACCCCATCGCCCGCGCCGACGAACTCTGGAAGCAGCGGTGGGGGAAGGTGCCGTCCATGGCCGCGATCACCTCGATCATGCGGGCGCAGCAGATCCTGCTCTCCGAGGTGGACGCGGTGGTCAAGCCGTACGGGCTGACGTTCGCCCGGTACGAGGCGCTGGTGCTGCTCACCTTCTCCAAGGCCGGTGAGCTGCCGATGTCCAAGATCGGTGAGCGGCTGATGGTGCATCCCACGTCCGTGACGAACACGGTGGACCGGCTGGTGAGGTCGGGGCTGGTCGCCAAGCGGCCCAACCCCAACGACGGGCGCGGCACGCTCGCCGTCATCACCGACAAGGGGCGCGAGGTGGTCGACGCGGCCACCCGCGACCTGATGGCCATGGACTTCGGGCTCGGGGTGTACGACGCCGAGGAGTGCCAGGAGATCTTCGCGCTGCTGCGCCCGCTGCGGATCGCGGCGCACGACTTCGAGGAGCAGTGACCCGGGGCAAGATCTCCCGGAACGGGTGGTTACGCTCGACTCCATGAAAAAGAGCGTGCTGACCCGCTACCGCGTCATGGCCTACGTCACCGGTGTGCTGCTGGTGCTGCTGACCCTCGGCTGCATCGCCAAGTACGGGCTGGAGCTGGACGGGGCCGACAGCTTCGTCAAGGTCGTCGGTATCGCGCACGGCTGGCTCTACGTCGTGTACCTGATCTTCGCGTTCGACCTGGGATCCAAGGCGAAGTGGCCGGTCGGCAAGCAGCTGTGGGTGCTGCTGGCCGGGACGATCCCCACGGCCGCCTTCTTCGTCGAGCGCAAGGTCAGCCAGGAGCTGGAGGCCCGGGTCGCCGACGAGACCCCGGCCGTCGCCAAGGCGTAGCGGGTACCGCCGTACGGATGCCGTGCGGCGGTCTGCCATCGACATTTACTAGGACGTCCAAGTAAATTCGAGGGTATGGACGCTCACGCCATCGAGGAGGGCCGCCGACGCTGGCAGGCCCGCTACGACGCCGCGCGCAAGCGCGACGCGGACTTCACCACGCTCTCCGGCGACCCCGTGGAGCCGGTGTACGGGCCCCGACCGGGCGACAGGTACGACGGATTCGAGCGGATCGGCTGGCCCGGGGAGTACCCCTTCACGCGCGGGCTCCATCCGACCGGCTACCGCGGCCGTACCTGGACGATCCGGCAGTTCGCCGGGTTCGGCAACGCCGAGCAGACCAACGAGCGGTACAAGATGATCCTCGCCGCCGGCGGCGGGGGTCTGTCCGTCGCCTTCGACATGCCGACGCTCATGGGGCGTGACTCCGACGATCCCCGCTCCCTCGGCGAGGTCGGGCACTGCGGGGTCGCCATCGACTCGGCCGCCGACATGGAGGTGCTGTTCAAGGACATCCCGCTGGGGGATGTGACGACCTCCATGACCATCAGCGGGCCCGCCGTGCCCGTCTTCTGCATGTACCTGGTCGCCGCCGAGCGGCAGGGCGTCGATCCGGGGGTGCTCAACGGGACCCTCCAGACCGACATCTTCAAGGAGTACATCGCCCAGAAGGAGTGGCTCTTCCAGCCCGAGCCCCATCTGCGGCTGATCGGCGACCTGATGGAGTACTGCGCGGCGGGCATCCCGGCGTACAAGCCGCTCTCCGTCTCCGGGTACCACATCCGGGAGGCCGGGGCCACGGCCGCGCAGGAGCTGGCGTACACGCTGGCGGACGGGTTCGGGTACGTCGAGCTGGGGCTCAGCCGCGGTCTCGACGTCGACGTCTTCGCGCCCGGCCTGTCCTTCTTCTTCGACGCGCACGTCGACTTCTTCGAGGAGATCGCCAAGTTCCGGGCGGCCCGCCGGATCTGGGCGCGGTGGATGCGGGACGTGTACGGCGCGACGTCCGAGAAGGCGCAGTGGCTGCGGTTCCACACGCAGACCGCGGGAGTCTCGCTGACCGCGCAGCAGCCGTACAACAACGTGGTGCGTACGGCGGTGGAGGCGCTGGCCGCCGTGCTCGGCGGGACCAACTCGCTGCACACCAACGCGCTCGACGAGACCCTTGCCCTGCCCTCCGAGCAGGCCGCGGAGATCGCGCTGCGCACCCAGCAGGTGCTGATGGAGGAGACCGGGGTCGCCAATGTGGCCGATCCGCTGGGCGGGTCCTGGTACGTCGAGCAGCTGACGGACCGGATCGAGGCGGACGCGGAGAAGATCTTCGAGCAGATCAAGGAGCGGGGGCTGCGGGCTCACCCGGACGGGCGGCACCCGATCGGGCCCATCACGTCCGGGATCCTGCGCGGGATCGAGGACGGGTGGTTCACCGGGGAGATCGCGGAGTCCGCGTTCCGGTACCAGCAGGCGCTGGAGAAGGGGGACAAGAAGGTCGTCGGCGTCAACGTCCACACCGGGTCCGTCACCGGTGACCTGGAGATTCTGCGGGTCAGCCATGAGGTGGAGCGGGAGCAGGTGCGGGTGCTCGCCGAGCGCAAGGCCGCGCGGGACGAGGCGGCCGTGCGGGCGGCGCTGGACGGGATGCTCGCCGCGGCCCGGTCCGGGGCCAACATGATCGAGCCGATGCTGGAGGCTGTGCGGGCCGAGGCGACGCTGGGGGAGATCTGCGGGGTGCTGCGGGACGAGTGGGGGGTGTACACGGAGCCGGCCGGCTTCTAGGCACCGTTGGCTCGTGGGGGCCCACCAGGGGGCTCCGCCCCCTGGACTTCCCGGCCTGTGCTCACCCGCCATCCGGCTCGGCCGGCTGGGAGGTGAGCCCCAGCAGCAGCAGCCGCGTGAAGCTGCGGACCCAGTTCTCGTCCGCCGGTTTGCCGCTGACCAGGGTGCGGTGGACCACCGCGCCCGCGACCACGTCGAAGATGAGGTCCACCGTGCGGGCGGACTCTCCGGGGTCCGGTTCCGGGGGCAGTTCGCCGCGGCGCTGGGCCCGGGCGCGGCCCTCCAGGACCAGGCGCATCTGGCGGTCCACGATGGAGGCGCGGACGCGTTCGCGCAGGGCGTCGTCGCGGGTGGCCTCGGCGACCACCGCCATCAGGCCGCTCTTGGCCTCCGGCCGGGCCAGGATCGCGGCGAACTGGAGTACGACGCCCTCGATGTCGGCGGCGAGGCTGCCGCGGTCGGGGAGTTCCAGCTCGTCGAAGAGTTCCGCCACGGCGTCCACGACCAGCTCGTTCTTGCCGGCCCAGCGGCGGTAGAGCGTCGTCTTCGCAACCCCGGCCCGCGTGGCGACGTCCCCCAGGGTGAGTTTCGACCAGCCGAGTTCGACCAGAGCCTCCCGGGTCGCGGCCAGGATCGCGGTGTCCGCGGCGGCGCTGCGCGGGCGCCCGGTACGGCTGGCGGGAGTGCGGCTCTGCATCCCCTGACCATAACCGGCGGGATCTGTGCGGTCGTGAGGGAGATCACCGGGGCGTGGTGTCGCGCGGCGCCCTCATGGCATTACGCTACGGGTCGTAGCGAAAGCTCGTGAGGGACGTACGCGAGCGACGACCACCAGGCGTGGGGTGGGGACCCGGCGCCGCACATCGCTTTTTTTCATCAGACGCGGGATCGGGGGAGGATAGACGCATGCAGCCACGGAACATGTCCATGAGCGGTGTCGTCGACCTCGCCGCGGTGAAGGCGGCCCAGGAGGCCAAGGCCAAGGCGGAGCAGGCGCGCGCCGAAGCCGCCCGGCAGGGCGGGACGGGGGCCGTCTCCCCGGCCGATCTCGTCATCGACGTCGATGAGGCGGGGTTCGAGCGGGACGTCCTGCAGCGTTCCGCCGAAGTCCCGGTCGTCATCGACTTCTGGGCCGAGTGGTGTCAGCCCTGCAAGCAGCTGAGCCCGGTCCTGGAGCGGCTGGCCGTCGAGTACAACGGGCGCTTCCTCCTCGCCAAGATCGACGTCGACGCCAACCAGATGCTGATGCAGCAGTTCGGGATCCAGGGCATCCCGGCCGTGTTCGCCGTCGTGGCGGGCCAGGCGCTGCCGCTCTTCCAGGGGGTGGCCGGCGAGGAGCAGATCCGGCAGACCCTGGACCAGCTCGTGACGGTCGCCGAGCAGCGCTTCGGGCTGACCGGTCTGACCGTCGACCCCGACGCGGAGCCGGGCGGTGCCCCGCAGGCCGCGGCGCCCGAGGGGCCGTACGACGCCGCGCTGAACGCCGCCGCGCAGGCGCTGGACGCCGGCGACCTGGGCGGGGCCGTCCAGGCGTACAAGAACGTGCTGGCCGACGACCCGGCCCACCCGGAGGCCAAACTGGGCCTGGCGCAGGCCGAGTTGCTCCAGCGGGTGCAGGGCATGGACCCGCAGAAGGTGCGCCAGGACGCCGCCGGCAAGCCGAAGGACGCGCAGGCGCAGATCGCCGCCGCCGACCTGGACCTGGTGGGCGGGCACGTCGAGGACGCCTTCGGGCGGCTCATCGAGACCGTGCAGCGCACGGCGGGTGACGACCGGGAGGCGGTACGGCTCCGGTTGCTGGAGCTGTTCGAGGTCGTGGGCCAGGAGGACCCGCGCGTGGTGGGCGCACGCAGGGCGCTCGCGCGCGCCCTGTTCTGACCAGTCGCTAAACGCCACGGCTTGTGATGCCGGGGTGAAAGGTTTGCCGACGAGGCGTCGCGGTGGCCGCACTTTACCAAATCTTGGTAATCGCGGTCACTGTTACTGCGAGTAAAACGAGGCCGTTGGTCTGTCTGGATTCGTCCAGGGATCAACGGCTTTGCTCTGCCCTTCGATGCCACCGAGCGTCGCACTCCGAGACCGGTCGGTCGTCCTCCGGTTATCCCGCCGTTACTAGCCAGTAACGAACCCCCTTGTGTCCAGGCCGAGAATGCACCACGATCGGCGACGCTCGGTCCATTCCCGTACCCCGGCAGCCGGTCGGGTCACCGGGAGACTCTGGGTCCCCACCGAGCAGAGCCGGCGGCAGTGGCGCCGGGTCTAGGGCAGGGGGGTCTTCGCCGGCCGGCGAAGCCTGCCCAGCAGGGTTGTGCGTGATGCGTGTCAGGCGCGACCAGTGGTTGTCGCTCGGGGGTGATCGCCGGTGATTCGGGCGCGGTTCGCGCCGCCGAGCGCGGGCGCTCTCCTTCCCGAGGACGTAGCACTTCTCCCATCCCTGCCCGGCTGAGCCGCTGATTCGGGGCGAGCCCGGGCCAGGAGATGTACGTCCGAGAAGGAGGAAATATGGAGTCCCAGGTGCGTGGCGGGACCAGATGGAAGCGGTTCGCTGTGGTCATGGTGCCCAGCGTGGCCGCCACGGCGTGTATAGGTGTCGCCCTCGCGCAGGGTGCTCTCGCCGCCTCGTTCAGCGTGTCCGGCCAGTCGTTCAAGGTGTCCGCCGACCAGCTCGTCGGCACCGGCTTCTCGCAGTACGGCGCCATCGACAGCGGCTACACGCTGGACGGCAAGAAGACGGCCCACCCGGTGGCCGTCTCGGCGTTCAAGCACGCCGAGATCACCAACCTGTGCCAGTCCGTGGTCACGCCCGACGTGCCGATCTTCGGCAACGTCAGCCTGATCCTGCGGGCCGGCGGCGCGGGCCACGACAAGGTCCAGGCCGACAACATCTACATCGACGTTGCCGACCTCAACGCCGACGCGACGTTCGAGAACATCGACATCGGTGTGGCCGCCAAGGACGCCTCCAAGGGTCCGGGCATGAAGGGCGGCGGCGAGCAGGCCAACCCGTACGGGTTCGCCCAGCAGGCCGACAAGGCCACGCTGTCCGACGTGAAGCAGACGGCGTGGGCGACCACCGCCGGAACCTTCAAGCTCAGCGGCCTGAAGATGTCGCTGTCGACGGGTGTCAAGGAGTGCTACTAAGCACTCGCTGACGGGCGGGGGAGCCGGTGGCGCCCCCGCCCGTCCACACTCCGGCCGCGTCCTCACACGCGGCACACATCACCACCACAGCAACGCCGCACCAGGGAGCTGTTTTCCATGAGCGCCGAGACTCCTGCCGCCGCACCCGGCCAGTTCACCCGCCGGAGGCTGCAGTTCCGCGCCTGGCGGGGCACGCGGCCGTTCTGGGCCGGTCTGTTCGTCATGCTCGGCGGCCTTCCGATCATGTACTTCCCGTACGCCCACCTCCAGCTCGGACACCTGACGCTGGCCATGGCGACCACCGCGGGAGCCGGGTCCCTGATCATCGGTGTGCTGCTCATCGTCCTGGGCATCAGCCTCTGGTTCCAGAAGCACGTACGGACCTTCGCGGGAGTCGCCGCGATCCTGCTCGCGCTGGTGTCCATCCCCGTGTCCAACTTCGGCGGCTTCGTCATCGGCTTCCTGCTCGCGCTGATCGGCGGAGCGCTGGCCGTGGCCTGGGCGCCGGGCGCGCCTCCGCAGCAGCAGCCGCCGGCCGGGGCCACCCCGGACGAGGGCGGCGCCCCCGACACGGCCCCGCTGCCGGACCAGGGCACGACCCCGGCGGCCGGCGCGGGCCCGGCCGGGCCGTACAAGGCGCCGTGGGAGAACGACCTGTCAGGAACGAGCCCGGCCAACGGGGCGAACGGGAGGCACAGTGCCGGCTGACGAGGTGACCCGCGGGACCGACGTGGACGGGTCCCGCGCGAGAACCGGGCCCCGCCACGCGGCCCCCAGAAAGCCGCTGTTCACCAGGTTCCACATGCCGGCCGGCAAGGCGATAGCCTCGGTGGCCATGCCCACGGCGGTGCTCATGGGCATGGGCTTCACCTCCACGCTCGCCCTCGCCGACAACAACGGCGGCCCGTCCCCGTCGACGTCGGCGAAGAGCCTGACGGCCGACGAGTACAAGGACTGCGTGAAGGCGCTGGACGACGGCTCCAAGGACCCCTCGGCCTCGCCGTCGCCGTCCGCGTCCCAGAGCACGCCGGCCTCGCCGTCGCCGTCGGAGACCACCGGGAGCGGGAAGACACAGGAGCCGGGCGGCACCTCTTCGTCGGATTCAGGTTCCGGCGACAAGGACACGCCCGAGCCGACCGCGACCTCGGGGTCCTCCGGCTCCGGTTCGGGCTCCGGCTCCGGTTCCTCGGACTCCGGTTCGGCGGGCTCGGGTTCGGGATCGGGTTCCGGTTCGGGCTCGGGTTCCAGCGGTGACACGACCACGCCGACGCAGTCGCAGACCCAGAGCGGCGGCGGGAACGTCCTCGACACCATCGGCGACACGCTCGGTGACCTCCTCACCGGCGGCGACAAGGACTCCGGTACGTCGTCGCAGACGCCGGCCCCGACGCCGTCCGCGTCCCAGTCGTCCGCCGCGGGCACCTCCGACACGTCGTCCACGGGCACCTCGTCCAGTGGCGGCAAGGACTCCGGCGGCGGCACCTCCGACACCGTCAAGGACACGGTGAAGAAGGCCACGGACACGGCCAAGGACACCGTCGAGGGCACCACCGGCACCGTCTCCAAGACGGCCGGGGACGCCACGAAGGCGGCCGGGGACGCGACCGCGTCGGCCACGCCGAGCCCGTCGGCGAGCGAGTCCGCCTCGGCCGACGACTGCCCGGTGGCCACGGACGACGAGGGCGGCGTCGACAACAAGGTGCCGGTGGCGGACGACCCCTGGTACCTGAACGCCAGCTCCCTGCTCCTCAAGGGCGCCGACTACCAGGGCATCGTCGAGGTGAAGACGGCGGGCGGCACCACCAAGAAGGTGCTGAAGTACGTCATCTCCGGCGGCACCGACATCGGCGACCTGCACCAGACGGTGAAGGACAAGCAGGCGAACAAGACGTACCACGTCCAGGCGGCCAAGGGCTCGACGTCCACCATCACCGGCGGCGACACGGTGATGTACACCGAGAGCATCTCGGGCAACCTGTTCGGGCTGATCCCGGTGACGTTCAGCCCCGACAGCCCGCCCCCGCTGAACATCCCGCTGATCTACTTCACCGACGTCAAGGTGACCCAGGCGGCCCAGTTCGGCGGCAACCTGCACGTGCCGGGCATGCACGTGTACACGACCGACTGAGCGGTCGTACAAGCCAGTTCGGGAGCCGCAACACACCGAGGGCGCCCCCTGTCGCAGGGGGCGCCCTCGGTGCCGTACAAGACCCGTGCCGGACCGGTCAGTTGCTCATGGTGCCCAGGTGGTGGACGCGGAGCATGTTGGTGGTGCCGGGGACGCCGGGGGGCGAACCCGCGGTGATGATGAGGGTGTCGCCCGTCTCGAAGCGGCCGAGCCGGGCGATCTCCTGGTCCACCAGGTCGACCATCTCGTCGGTGGTGTTCACGAACGGCACGACGTGCGACTCCACGCCCCAGCTCAGGGTGAGCTGGTTACGGGTGCCCTCGTCGGTGGTGAAGGCGATGATCGGCTGGATCGCGCGGTAGCGGGAGAGCCGGCGCGCGGTGTCGCCGGACTGGGTGAAGGCGACCAGGCCCTTGCCGCCGAGGAAGTCGGCGATCTCGGCGGCGGCACGGGCCACCGAACCACCCTGCGTGCGCGGCTTCTTACCGGGGACGAGGGGCTGCAGGCCCTTGGAGAGCAGTTCCTGCTCGGCGGCGGTGACGATCTTCGACATGGTCTTGACCGTCTCGACCGGGTAGGCGCCCACGCTGGACTCGGCCGACAGCATGACCGCGTCGGCGCCGTCCAGGATCGCGTTGGCGACGTCGGAGGCCTCGGCGCGGGTCGGACGCGAGTTGGTGATCATCGACTCCATCATCTGGGTCGCGACGATCACCGGCTTGGCGTTGCGCCGGCACAGCTCGATCAGGCGCTTCTGCACCATGGGGACCTTTTCGAGCGGGTACTCGACGGCGAGGTCACCGCGGGCGACCATCACGCCGTCGAACGCCATCACGACGTCCTCCATGTTCTCCACCGCCTGCGGCTTCTCCACCTTGGCGATGACGGGGACGCGGCGGCCCTCCTCGTCCATGACGCGGTGGACGTCGTGGATGTCCTTGGCGTCCCGGACGAAGGACAGCGCGACCAGGTCGCAGCCCATGCGGAGGGCGAAGCGCAGGTCCTCGACGTCCTTCTCGCTCAGCGCGGGCACGTTGACGGCCGTGCCGGGCAGATTGATGCCCTTGTGGTCGGAGACGACACCGCCCTCGATGACGATCGTCTTCACCCGCGGCCCCTCGACGTCCAGGACCTTCAGCTCGACGTTGCCGTCGTTGATCAGGACCTGGTCGCCGCGCGAGACGTCGCCCGGCAGCCCCTTGTACGTCGTACCGCAGATGTGCTTGTCACCCGGCACGTCCTCGGTCGTGATGACGAACTCGTCACCGCGCTCCAGCTCGACCGGACCCTCGGCGAAGGTCTCCAGACGGATCTTCGGGCCCTGCAGGTCGGCGAGGACGCCGATGGGACGGCCGGTCTCCTTGGAGGCGGCCCGGACGCGGTCGTACCGCGCCTGGTGCTCGGCGTGGGTGCCGTGGCTGAAGTTGAACCGGGCCACGTTCATGCCCGCCTCGATCATGGCGACGAGCATCTCGTGGGAGTCGACCGCGGGGCCGAGAGTACAGACGATTTTCGAACGGCGCATGGGGCGATCCTATCGGTTTGTTTCGCTACGGAATATTCCGTCTGGCGGAAGATACAAATGAGTGCCACACCGCTCAGGTGCTATTCAGTTGTTCTTTCCGACCAGTGCGTAGGTCTGCGTCGCGATCTCCAGTTCCTCATCCGTCGGCACCACCGCGACCGCCACCCGGGCGGACTCCGGTGAAATCAGCCGCGGTTCCCCGCCGCGTACGGCGTTGCGCTCCGGGTCGACCGCCAGGCCCAGGCCCTCCAGCCCCGCGACGGCCGCCTCCCGCACCGGTGCCGCGTTCTCGCCGACCCCGGCGGTGAAGGCCACCGCGTCCACCGTGCCGAGCACCGCGTAATAGGCGCCGATGTACTTCTTGATCCGGTGAATGTAAATGTCGAAGGCGAGCGCGGCCTCTTCGTCGCCCTCGTCGATCCGGCGGCGGATCTCCCGCATGTCGTTGTCCCCGCACAGACCGAACAGACCGCTCCTCTTGTTGAGAAGAGTGTCGATCTCGTCCATGGACATATCCCCAACCCGGGCCAAATGGAAGATGACGGCCGGATCCAGATCACCGGATCGCGTACCCATCACGAGTCCCTCCAAGGGGGTCAGTCCCATGGAGGTGTCCACGCACCGCCCCTTCTCGACGGCGGAGACGGAGGCGCCGTTGCCCAGGTGCAGCACGATCACGTTGACCTCGGACGGGTCCTTGCCCAGCAGCCGCGCGGTCCGACGCGAGACGTAGGCGTGCGAGGTGCCGTGGAAGCCGTAGCGGCGGATGCGGTGACGGTCGGCGATCTTCGGGTCGATCGCGTAGCGCGCCGCCGGCTCCGGCATCGTCGTGTGGAACGCGGTGTCGAAGACGGCGACCTGGGGCAGGTCGGGGCGGAGCGCCCGCGCGGTGCGGATGCCGGTGAGGTTGGCCGGGTTGTGCAGCGGGGCGACCGGGATCAGCCGCTCGATCTCGGTGAGCACCTCGTCGTCGATGACGGTGGGCTCGGTGAAGAACATCCCGCCGTGCACCACCCGGTGCCCGATCGCGGCCAGCTCGGGGGAGTCCAGGCCCAGGCCGTCCCGGGCCAGCTCCTCGGCGACCGCCTTCAGGGCGGCGTCGTGGTCGGCGATCGGCCCGGTGCGCTCACGGGTGTCGCCGCTGGTGAGGCAGGTGTGCTCGATCCGGGAGGTCTGCTCGCCGATGCGCTCGACCAGGCCCACCGCGAGCCGGCTGCTGTCCCGCATGTCCAGCAGCTGGTACTTCACCGACGAGGAGCCGGAGTTGAGGACGAGGACACGGGTGGGGGAGGTCACTGCTGGGACGCCTTCTCGCTGGGGGACTGGTTCGCGCCGGGGGCCTGGGCGGGGCTCTGGGCCTGGATCGCCGTGATGGCCACGGTGTTGACGATGTCCTGGACGAGCGCGCCCCGGGACAGGTCGTTGACCGGCTTGCGCAGACCCTGGAGCACCGGGCCGACGGCGATCGCGCCGGCCGAGCGCTGCACGGCCTTGTAGGTGTTGTTGCCGGTGTTGAGGTCGGGGAAGATCAGCACGCTGGCCTGCCCGGCGACCTCGGAGCCGGGCAGCTTGGTGGCGGCGACGGACGGCTCCACGGCCGCGTCGTACTGGATCGGGCCCTCGATCTTCAGGTCGGGCCGGCGCGAGCGGGCCAGCTCGGTGGCCTCGCGCACCTTGTCCACGTCGGCGCCCGACCCGGACGTCCCCGTGGAGTACGACAGCATCGCGATCCTGGGCTCCACGCCGAACCGCGCGGCCGTGGTCGCCGACTGGACGGCGATGTCCGCGAGCTGCTCGGCGTCGGGGTCCGGGTTGACCGCGCAGTCGCCGTAGACCAGCACCTTGTCGGCGAGGCACATGAAGAACACCGACGAGACGATCGACGTGTCCGGCTTGGTCTTGATGATCTCGAAGGCGGGCCGGATGGTGGCCGCCGTGGAGTGCACCGAGCCCGACACCATGCCGTCGGCCAGGCCCTCCTGGACCATCAGGGTGCCGAAGTAGTTGACGTCCGACACGACGTCGTAGGCCAGTTCGACCGTGACGCCCTTGTGGGCGCGCAGGGCCGCGTACTTCTCGGCGAAGGCGTCGCGCAGCTCGGAGGTGGCCGGGTCGATCAGCTGGGTGTCACCGAGGTCGATGCCGAGGTCGGCGGCCTTCTTGCGGATCTGGTCGACCGGACCGAGCAGGGTCAGGTCGCACACGCCGCGGCGCAGCAGCACCTCGGCCGCGTGCAGCACCCGCTCCTCGGTGCCCTCCGGCAGCACGACCCGCCGCTTGTCGGAGCGGGCCTGCTCCAGCAGCTTGTGCTCGAACATCATCGGGGTGACCCGGTCGCTGCTCGGCGCCGAGACCCGGCGGGCCAGGTCGGTGGTGTCGGCGTACCGCTCGAACAGGCCGAGCGCGGTCTCCGCCTTGCGCGGGGTGGCCGCGTTCAGCTTGCCCTCCAGGGAGAACAGCTGCTCGGCGGTGGGGAAGCTGTTGCCGGACACCGAGAGGACCGGGGTGCCGGGGGCGAGGCGGGCGGCGAGGGTGAGGATCTCCTCGCTCGGCACCTCGTTCAGGGTGAGCAGCACACCGGCTATCGGCGGCGTGCCGGCGCTGTGCGCGGCGAGCGAGCCGACGACCAGGTCGGCGCGGTCGCCCGGAGTGATGACCAGGCAGCCCGGGGTCAGGGCGCCGAGGAGGTTCGGCAACATGGCGCCGCCGAAGACGAAGCCCAGCGCGTCCCGGGCGAGCCCGGAGTCGTCGCCGAGCAGCACCTTGGCGCCGAGGGCCTGGCCGATCTGCGCGACCGTCGGCGCGGACAGGGCGGGCTCGTCGGGGACCACGTACGTCGGCACCGGCAGCCGGTTCGCGAGCCGCTCGGCGATCTCGTCGCGGTCCTCGCGGTCCACCCGGTTGGCGACCATGGCGAGCACGTCACAGCCGAGGCCGTCGTAGGCGCGGTAGGCGTTGCGGGTCTCGGCCAGCACGGACTCGGCGGACTGCTTGCGGCCCCCGACCACCGGGATCACGGACGCGCCGAACTCGTTGGCGAGCCGGGCGTTCAGCGACAGCTCGTCCGGCAGCTGGGTGTCGGCGAAGTCGGTGCCCAGGACCAGGACGACGTCGTAGTCCCGGGCCACCAGGTGGAAGCGGTCGACGAGGGCGGAGACCAGCTCGTCGGTGCCCTGCTCGGCCTGGAGCGCGGACGCCTGGTGGTAGTCCATGCCGTAGACGGTCGCCGGGTCCTGCGCGAGGCGGTACCGGGCCCGCAGTAGCTCGAACAGGCGATCCGGGCCGTCATGGACGAGCGGACGGAACACGCCCACCCGGTCGACCTGCCGGGTCAGGAGTTCCATGACCCCCAGCTCCACGACCTGGCGTCCGTCACCGCGGTCGATCCCGGTCACGTACACGCTGCGCGTCACGTGTCCACTCCGTTCCTCATGTCGCTTTCGTCGCCTCTTCGGCATAAAAATCGCCCACCGAGGTGAGCAGGACCCTCTTGACAATACCCCTGCCGACGGATAAGGCGCCCGTCAGGATCTCGCTGGCTCGGTGGACGTGAAAGAATCGACAGCGGCTCACCGGCACACGACAGCGAGCAGGAGACACAGCACGATGCGTATCGGAGTTCTCACCGCAGGCGGCGACTGCCCCGGCCTGAACGCCGTGATCCGGTCGGTCGTGCACCGGGCGGTGGCGCAGTACGGCGACGAGGTCATCGGCTTCGAGGACGGCTACCGGGGTCTGCTCGACCGTCACTACCGCACCCTCGACCTGGACGCGGTCAGCGGCATCCTGGCCCGCGGCGGCACCATCCTCGGCTCTTCCCGGCTGGAGCGCGACCGGCTGCGCGAGGCCTGCGAGCGGGCCACCGACATGGTCGGGGAGTTCGGCATCGACGCGCTGATCCCGATCGGCGGCGAGGGCACCCTGACGGCCGCCCGGATGCTCTCCGACGCCGGCCTCCCGGTCGTCGGCGTGCCCAAGACCATCGACAACGACATCTCCTCCACCGACCGCACCTTCGGCTTCGACACGGCCGTCGGCGTGGCCACCGAGGCGATGGACCGCCTGAAGACCACCGCCGAGTCCCACCAGCGGGTGATGGTGGTCGAGGTCATGGGCCGGCACGCCGGCTGGATCGCCCTGGAGTCCGGCATGGCCGCCGGCGCCCACGGCATCTGCCTGCCCGAGCGCCCCTTCGACCCCGCCGACCTGGTCAAGATGGTCGAGGAGCGGTTCGCCCGCGGCAAGAAGTTCGCCGTCATCTGCGTCGCCGAGGGCGCCCACCCCGCCGAGGGCACCATGGACTACAGCAAGGGCGAGATCGACCAGTTCGGCCACGAGCGCTTCCAGGGCATCGGCACCGCGCTGGCGTACGAGCTGGAGCGGCGCCTGGGCAAGGAGGCCAAGCCGGTCATCCTCGGTCACGTCCAGCGCGGCGGCGTCCCCACCGCGTACGACCGTGTCCTCGCCACCCGCTTCGGCTGGCACGCCGTCGAGGCCGCCCACCGCGGCGAGTTCGGCAGGATGACCGCGCTGCGCGGCACCGACATCGTGATGGTGCCGCTCGCGGAGGCCGTCACCGAGCTGAAGACGGTGCCGAAGGACCGGATGGACGAGGCGGAGTCGGTTTTCTAGGCGGTCCGCTTCTCCACCGCCGTCCAGAAGTTCTCCACGACCCGGTCGAGGAACTCCCGCCCGGAATCGCTGGCGCTCCTGCTGCCGCCACCCCAGCTGAGGGTGGCGGCCATGTGCCCCTGGTAGTCCTCGTGCAGCTCCTGCAGCGCCCCGTCGAGGACGTCCGGTTCCAGGGGCACCAGCTTGCGCACCGGCCGCACATAGGCCTGCCGGCGCGTGGTCACCGCGCTGCGCAGCAGGCCGGCGAGCTTCGCCTCGCGGCCGGTGACGGCGACGAAGTCGGGCAGGGCGAGAGCGAGGACCTGGGCGAGCGCGGCCGACTGGCGCTCGTCGCCCCGCCACTGCCCGCTCTCCTCCATCCGCAGATACGACCGCAGGTCCGTGCCGACGGCACGGGCGACGTCCTCGGGCGCGACGGAACGGGCGATGCGATGCTCGCGCAGGGTCCGCGGGCGGCCGAGGAGTTCGCCCGGAGAACACCACAGCACGCCCGCGAGAGCGGTCAGTTCGAAATTGCCCGGGCTGACGGCACCGCGTTCCCAGGCGATCACCAGATCGGGTGTGACATACGGCAGCCCGTACGAGGCCCGCAAGCCGTGGGCGACGTGCTCGGGGCCCATACCGAGCGCGGCGCGCAGCCGGCGGGCCGCCGGGGCGTTGAACGCAGGAGCTGAGGGTTGGCGCACCCGCCACACGCTAGGGGTGCGGCGACGGGATGGCCACCGTCCGTTCGGACAGGACCACGGATGGTGGGAACGCACAGTTCCGGCCGTTCGCCAGGCAACGGACGGAACCCCTCCGGCTCACCCCTTGACCGCGCCGCCGAGCGCGAACCCGCCGCCCAGCCGCCGTGCCACCAGGACGTACAGAAGGATCACCGGCGTCGAGTAGATCACCGAGAACGCGGCGAGCTGGCCGTACGCCACCATGCCCCGGTTGCCGAAGAAGTCGTTGATGCTCACCGAGGCCGGCATCTGCTCCGGGGTGAGCAGCAGCATGAACGGGACGAAGAAGTTCCCCCACATCATCACGAACGAGAACACGGTCACGACGGCGAGCCCCGGCCCCATCAGCGGCAGCACGATCCGGACGAGGGACTGCGCCGCCGAGGCCCCGTCCGTCCAGGCCGCCTCCTCAAGCTCCGTCGGCACGCCGTCCATGAAGTTCTTCATCAGCCAGATGGCGAACGGCAGCTGGGAGGCGGCGAAGAAGAGGATCGTGCCCTGGAGGGTGTCGATGAGGTTCACCCGGACGAACAGGGCGTACACCGGCACCATGATCGCCGTGATGGGCAGGCTCGTCGCGAACAGGATCGTCAGCAGGAACGGCCGGTTCAGCCGGGACCGGAACCGGGACAGCGGATACGCGGCGAGGGCGGCGCAGCCGACGGTCAGCGCCGTGGCGCCCCCGCACAGGAGGAGGCTGTTGAGCAGCGGGGTGTAGGTGATGTCCGGGGTCAGGATCGCGTCGAAGTTGGCCAGGGTGAGGCCGTCCGGGACCCTGACCCGGAGGCCGGCGTGCGGGTCCACGGCGGACAGCAGCACCCAGGCGAGGGGCAGCGCGAAGGCGGCGGCCACCGCCAGCAGCGAGACATCGGCGGCGAACCGCCGGGAGGCACGGTTCCTGGCCATCAGACCTCCGTCCGCAGCAGCCGCAGGTAGACGACGGAGAACAGGGAGCCGACGACCAGCAGGAGCAGGGCGACCGCGGTGCCGTACCCGATCATGCTGTTCTGGAAGGCCTGTTCGTACATGAACAGCGGCAGTGTCTGGCTCCGGTCACCGGGCCCGCCCCGGGTCATCACCCAGACCAGCCCGAAGACGGAGAGCGTCTGGAGGGTGTTGAGCATGAGGTTGGTGCCGATGGAACGCCGGATCATCGGCAGCGTGACGTGCCACAGCCGCCGCCAGCCGCCGGCCCCGTCCACCTCGGCGGCCTCCGTGACCTCGGCGGGGATCTCGTCCAGCGCGGCGGAGTACACCAGCATCGAGAACGCCGTCCCGCGCCAGACGTTGGCGAAGGACACCGCGAGGATGGGCAGCGTGAACAGCCAGTTCTGGCGGGGCAGATGGAGCCAGTCCAGGATGGCGTTCAGGGTGCCCTCGCGCCGGAAGAACGCGTAGAGCAGGAACCCGGCGACGACCTCCGGCAGCACCCACGCGGTGACGACCACGGCGCCGGTGAGGGTGCGGACGGGCTTCGACGCACGCTTCATCAGCGCGGCCAGCGCCAGCCCCAGCGTGTTCTGCCCGACGAGCGAGGACAGCACCGTGAACACCAGGGTGAGCCAGACGGCGTTCAGGAACGCGTCGTCCTGGAACGCCCTGCGGAAGTTGGCGAAGCCCACGAAGGAGGAGTGGGCCTGGCCGGTCAGCTGGAGGTCGGTGAAGGCGATCCAGACGCAGTAGGCGATCGGCCCGGCGAGGAACAGGAGCAGCAGGACCAGGGCGGGGGCGACCGGGAGGACCCGGACGGCCGGGTTCCGGCGCCTCACTTCCGGACCACTTGGCCGCCGGTGACGTCCTTGAGCGTGGCGTCGTACTCGCTCGCCGCCTTCTCCACGGACAGGTCACCGGTCGTGACCGCCTCCATGGCCTCCTGCACGGCGGTCGACACCTTCGGGTACGCCGGGTACGCGGGCCGGTAGTGGGTGCTGGCCACCAGGTCGGTGAAGAACTTGATGCCGGGCTGGGCGCCGACGTACTTCGGATCGGCGGCGACGTCCTTGCGTACGGCGATCCCGGAGTTGGCGATGTACCACTTCCGGGCGTTGTCCTTCGTCTGCATCGTCCGGACGAACTCGAAGGCGAGGTCGGGATTGGCCGCCTTGGCCGGGATGGACCAGGTCCAGCCGCCGGACATGCTCACCTTGCCGGGCGCCTGCCCGGCCTGCGTCGGCATGGCCGCGAGCCCCAGCTGCTTCGACCAGTCCGGCCACTCGTGCCCGCTGCCCGGCAGCCAGGCATACGGCAGCCAGGAGCCGTCGAGGGCGATGCCGAGTTTGCCCTGGGGGAGCAGCTCGCCGTTGACGGTGGTGTTGAAGTTCGGGTCGAGGGCGTCGGAGACGTCCGGGCCCAGCTTCTCCCGGTAGACGGTCTCCACGAAGGCGAGCGAGTCCTTGAAGCCCTGCGACCCGGTGATCCACTTCTTGCTGCCGCTGTCGTACAGCGGGTCCTGTGTACCGTCGCCCGTGCCGTACAGGAGCATTTCGAAGCCCTGCATGGTGGCCCGCTCACCGGCCGGCTTGCCGGTGTAGACGTTGAGCGGGACGACGCCGGGGACCTTCCGTTTGATGGTGCGGGCGGTGGCGAGGACGTCGTCCCAGGTCTTCGGCTGCCAGTCCAGCGGCAGCCCGGCCTTCCGGAACACCCGCTTGTCGAACCACAGCCCGCGGGTGTCGGTCCCGTCCGGGACGCCGTACGTCTTCCCGTCCTGCCCCCTGGCCGCGGCCTTCGCGGTGTCGATGAACTGGCGCCAGTCCGGCCACTTGGCGAGATAGGGGTCGAGCGGCTTCAAGTACCCGCTGGTGATGTCGGAGTTGATGAGGAAGGTGTCCTCGTAGACCAGGTCCGGAGCGGTCCTGGGCGAGCGCAGCATCTGCTGGAGCTTGGTGTAGTACTCCGAGTCCGGGGCCTTGATCGGCACGAACTCGACCTTCTTGCCGGGGTGCTGGTGCTCGAACTGCTTCTTCATGCCGGCGAGGTAGGTGTCCATCACCTTGACGGAGTTGTCGGTGGACTGCTTGTACGACACCTTGACCGTGTCCGGGCTGCTGCCGGAACCGCTGCCGCAGGCGGTGAGAGCGGTGGCGGCGAGAGCGGCGGTGAGGAGGAGGGGGACGGGGAGGCGGCGGAAGTGGGCGGCGGTGGGGCGCACGGACATGACCTCCTGAGCGCACGTGCTGGCGCGGAGATGACTGCCGTGTGAAGGTAAGAGGAGTGGTCTAGTCAGGTCAATGAGTCTGCGCGGTATTGATCCTCGGCGGACTGCAGCAGCAGTTGGCGCCCTCTCCGCAGAGGGTGAACGGGACGACCCGCAGGGTCACGGTCTCCCGCCCGGACATGTGCAGCAGGCGTTCCAGCTGGCGCCGCGCGACTGCTGACCCGTCTGGAGCGGCCCCGGCAGGCGCACGGTGACGGCGATGCGCAGGCGTGTGGTGTGCCACTCCGTCTCGGCGATGTCCGGCCTGCGCCGACGCCCTCACCGCCCCTGCGACACCCACCGGTACACCAGCTCCGGCCGGCCCACCTGCCCGTACAGCGGACTCCGGCCGGCCCGTCCCGCGTCCACCAGGTGTTCCAGGTACCGGCGCGCCGTGATCCGTGAGATGCCCACCGCCTCGGCCACCCCGGCCGCCGTGAGCCCTTCCTCCGCGTCCCGCAGCGCGGACGTCACCCGTTCCAGCGTCGGCCCGCTCAGCCCCTTCGGCAGGGCGGCCGGTGTCGGGGCGCGCAGGGTGGCCAGGGCGCGGTCCACCTCGTCCTGGCCGCTCGCCTCGCCCACCGCCGCGTGGAACTCGGCGTAGCGGACCAGCCGGTCGCGCAGCGTGGCGAACGTGAACGGTTTCAGGACGTACTGGACGACACCCAGGGAGACACCTTCCCGCACCACCGCCAGGTCCCGCGCCGAGGTCACCGCTATCACGTCGGCGTGGTATCCGGCGGCCCGCAGGGACCGGGCCAGCTGCAAGCCGTGCACGTCCGGCAGGTGCAGGTCCAGCAGCAGCAGATCCACCGCCGTACGGTCCAGGATCCGCCGCGCCTCAGCGCCCGTGTGCGCCTTCCCGACCGCGACGAATCCCGGCACCCGGCCGACGTACATCACGTGCGCGTCGGCGGCCACCGGATCGTCCTCGACGACGAGGACGCGGATGGGCTGCTCCTCGTTGGTCATCGGGTGCCACCCGTGGATGTGCGCAACGGCAACCGCACCTCGAACACCGCTCCGCCCTCCTCCGCCTCGGCCACCGTCAACGTGCCCTCGTGGCGGTTCACCGCCTGCCGGACCAGGGCCAGCCCGAGTCCCCGTCCGCCAGGCTCGGCGGGCTTCGTGGAGAACCCCCGCTGGAACACCAGGTCGGCATGGGCGGGGTCGACCCCCGGGCCCGTGTCCGACACCCGGAGCACCACTTCGGCGGCCGTAGCGTACGCCGTCACCGTCACCCGGGCCCGCACGCTGCCCTGCGCCGCGTCCACGGCGTTGTCGATCAGGTTGCCGAGGATCGTCACCAGATCGCGGGCGGACAGGCTCTCCGGGAGCAGGCCGTCGTCCAGGCGGCTGTCCGGTGAGACCACCAGCTCCACGCCCCGCTCGTTCGCCTGCGCGGTCTTGCCCAGCAGCAGCGCGGCCAGCACCGGCTCGCTGACCGCGGCCACCACCTGGTCGGTCAGGGCCTGCGCCAGCTCCAGCTCGGCCGTGGCGAACTCCACGGCCTCCTCGGCCCGGCCCAGCTCGATCAGGGAGACGACCGTGTGCAGGCGGTTCGCGGCCTCGTGCGCCTGCGAGCGCAGCGCCTGGGTGAAGCCCCGCTCCGAGTCCAGCTCGCCCATCAGCGACTGGAGCTCGGTGACGTCCCGGAGTGTGACGACCGTGCCCCGGTGTTCGCCGCCCGACACCGGGGAGGTGTTCACCACCAGCACCCGGGACGCGGTCAGGTGCACCTCGTCGACGCGGGGCTCCGAGGACAGCAGGGCGCCCGTCAGCGGGGCGGGCAGGCCCAGGCCGGCCACCGAGCGGCCGACCACGTCCTCGTCCGGGCCCACTCCCAGCAGCTCACGGCCGCCGTCGTTGATGAGCGCCACCCGGTACCGGCCGTCCAGCATGAGCAGCCCTTCGCGGACCGCGTGCAGCGCCGCCTGGTGGTAGTCGTGCATCCGGCTCAGCTCGGTGGCGTTCATGCCGTGGGTGTGACGGCGCAGCCGGGCGTTGATCACGTACGTGCCGACCGCGCCGAGCAGCAGGGCCACGCCCGCCACCCCGAGCAGGGCGGTGACCTGGTCCTGGACCCGGGCGCTGATCGTCTCCACCTTGATGCCGGCGCTCACCAGGCCGACGATCCGGCCGTTGTCCGAGATGGGGGTCACCGCGCGGACGGACGCGCCGAGCGTGCCGGTGTAGGTCTCGGTGAAGGTGCGGCCGTGCTGGGCGGGGCCGATGTTGCCGAGGAACCGTTTGCCGATCTGGTTCTTGTCGGGGTGGGTCCAGCGGATACCGGACGGGTTCATGATCGTCACGAAGTCGACGTTGGCGTCCCGCATGACCTGGAGGGCGTACGGCTCCAGCCGGGCCGTGGGGTCGGGGGTGCGGATCGCCTCTCGGACGGAGGGGGAGTCGGCGATCGACCGGGCCACCGCCGTGGCCTGCCGGGCGGCGGCGTCCTCGGCCTGCCGCTGGTCGCTGACGTAGGTGAACAGCGCGTACCCGGCCACGACCACCGCTATCAGCACGGCCTGCATGGCGAACAGCTGGCCGGCCAGGCTCCGGGGCCGGGGGAGGGTGGGTACGCGCATGTCAGCAGTGTGCCTCTCCGGTTAAGCGTGAACTAAATGAACGGAAGGGTGACCGCCCTCACAGGCCGGGAGATAGTCACGGCATTCCCCAAAAACGCCCGGACGTGAGCCGCACGCCGGTTGTTCGCCGACGAAGACGTCAAGGAGGGCAGTCGTGGCCGCCAGCACTCCCGATACGGCACCTGCCGCACCCCGCGTGAAGCGGGACCGGACCCATTACCTGTACATCGCCGTCATCGTGGCGGTCGCGCTCGGCATCGCCGTGGGGCTGATCTGGCCCGATGCCGCGGTGGAGCTGAAGCCGCTGGGCACCGGGTTTGTGAACCTGATCAAGATGATGATCTCGCCGATCATCTTCTGCACGATCGTGCTCGGCATCGGATCGGTACGGAAGGCCGCCAAGGTCGGCGCCGTCGGCGGCATCGCCCTCGGCTACTTCCTCGTGATGTCGCTCGTCGCGCTCGCCATCGGGCTCGTCGTCGGCAACGTGCTGCACCCGGGTGACGGGCTGCACATCACCAACGCCATCAAGGCGACCGGGCACGACCAGGTGTCCCCCGACGCGCTGCCGCCCGTCGACTTCGTGCTGTCGATCATCCCGACCACGTTCGTCTCCGCCTTCACCGAGGGCCAGGTGCTCCAGACGCTGCTGGTGGCCCTGCTCGCCGGGTTCGCGCTGCAGGCCATGGGCTCGGCCGGACAGCCGGTGCTGCGCGGCATCGAGCACATCCAGCGGCTCGTGTTCCGCATCCTGTCCATGGTGATGTGGGCGGCGCCGATCGGTGCGTTCGGTGCCATCGCGGCGGTGGTCGGTTCGGCCGGTGTCGACGCGCTCAAGAGCCTCGCCGTGCTGATGCTCGGCTTCTACGTCACCTGCTTCCTGTTCGTCTTCATCGTGCTCGGCGCGCTGCTCCGGGTCGTCGCGGGTCTCAACGTCTTCTCCCTGTTCAAGTACCTCGCCCGGGAGTTCCTGCTGATCCTGTCGACCTCTTCGTCGGAGTCCGCGCTGCCGCGGCTGATCGCGAAGATGGAGCACCTGGGCATCAGCCGGCCGGTCGTCGGCATCACCGTGCCGACCGGGTACTCGTTCAACCTCGACGGCACGATGATCTACATGACCATGGCGTCGCTGTACATCGCGGACGCGCTGGGCACGCCGATGTCGGTCGGCGAGCAGATCCCGCTGCTGCTGTTCCTGCTGCTGGCCTCGAAGGGCGCGGCCGGTGTCAGCGGTGCGGGCCTCGCCACCCTGGCCGGCGGTCTCCAGTCGCACAAGCCGGCGCTGGTGGACGGGGTCGGGCTGATCGTCGGCATCGACCGGTTCATGAGCGAGGCCCGGGCGCTGACGAACTTCGCGGGCAACGCGGTCGCGACGGTTCTGGTGGGCACGTGGACCAAGGAGATCGACAAGGTCCGGGTGCGGCAGGTGCTGGCCGGGGAGCTGCCGTTCGACGAGACCACGCTGCTGGACGAGGGCGCGGCGGAGGTGAAGGAGGTTCCCGAGCCCCGGGAGGACGGCGAGAAGGAACTCGCCAAGGCCTGATCCACCATAGAGTTGCCGGACGTCCGGCCCCGCCTGAACCCGGGCCGGGCGTCCGGGTTCCGCCGCCGGGCGGCTGAGGCTCCCCCGTAACTCAGCCGCCCGGCTCCTCCTTTGCGCTCAGACACTTCCCCTTGCTACGACACCTCGGCCACCAGTTCGGTGGCCCGTGAGGCGGGTACGCCCGCCGCGGTCAGGACGGCGACCGTGGCGGAGCGGCCCGCCTCTTCCGCTGTCAGGAGGCCGTCGTTCACCGCCTCCATCACCGCGAACAGCATCTGCTCGTGCACGTACGCGAGAGCCGGCGCGGGCAGCGGGGAGCTGAAGGCGCCCTCGTCCAGGCCGCGCTGGAGGAGGCGGATCTTGTTCTCGCGCAGGGGCGCGAGGCGTTCCCGGATGCCCTGCACGGTGACCGTGCGCTGGGCCAGGGCGATCAGCAGCCGGTAGCGGTCGGCGACCGGCCACAGGGCGAGCACCGAGCGGGCCACCGCCTCCGCCGGATCGGTCACTCCGGCGCGGGCCCGGGAGTCGGCGTCCGCAAGCGCGTCCACGGCTCCGTCGACCAGCGTGCCGATCAGCGCCTCCCGGCTGGGGAAGTGGCCGTAGACCGTCCGTCGTACGACCCCCGCCGCGCGCGCGATCTGGTCCATGGAGGCATCCGGATCGCGCAGCAGTTCGGTGAGGGCGACGTCGAGGATGCGGCGCCGGTTGGCGTCGGCGCGGCTGGGGTTACCCGTGGTCATGGCGGTCATTGTGCCTCCCCGGAGTGTTCCGGGCGTCTTCCGGCCGACTTGCACAGTGTTGTGCAACGACGTACATTGCACATGGTTGTGCAATTGCACGCCATGGTGCAAGTCCCGTCGCGCGTACCCGAGGAAGGCGACCCCTGCCATGCGACTCGTCATGACCGAACCGGTCGAAAGGATGGACCGCCCCTACGCCCGGCGGTGGTGGGCGCTGCTGGTGCTCTGCCTCAGCCTGCTGATCATCGTGATGGCGAACACCGCCCTCACGGTCGCGGCGCCCGACATGACCCGGGACCTCGGGCTCTCCAGCGCCGACCTGCAGTGGGTGATCGACGGTTACACCGTCCCCTACGCGGCGCTGATGCTGCTGCTCGGCGCGATCGGCGACAAGTACAGCCGGCGCGGGGCGCTCGTCCTCGGCCTGCTGGTGTTCGGCGGCGGGGCCGTCTTCGGGTACCTCGCCGACAGCGCGGCGACCGTCATCGCGGCCCGGGCCGTGATGGGCGTCGGCGCCGCGCTCATCATGCCGGCCACGCTCTCCCTGCTGGCCGCGACGTTCCCGCGCGCCGAGCGGGCCAAGGCGATCACGCTGTGGACCGCCACCGCCGGGCTCGCCATCGCCGCCGGTCCGGTCGTCGCCGGAGCCCTGCTGCGCGACCTCGGCTGGTCCTCGACCTTCCTGATCAACGTGCCCGTCGCGGCCGTCGCGGTCGTCGCCGCCTTCGTCCTCGTCCCGCCGTCCCGCGCCGGCCACCACGACCGCATCGACTACGTCGGCGGACTGCTGTCGGTGCTCTGGACCGGTGCGCTCGTCTACATGATCATCGAGGGCCCGCACTTCGGCTGGGGCGCCAAGGCCGTCGGGGCGGCCGTCGTCGCCGGCGTCGGCCTGGTCGCCTTCGTGCTGTGGGAGCTGCGCCACCCGCGCCCGATCCTGGACGTGCGCCGCTTCACCGGCCGCCGGTTCGCCGGCTCCAACCTCGCCGTCGCCCTGTTCTTCCTCGCCGTCTTCGGCGCCTTCTACTACCTCACCCAGCATCTGCAGTTCGTCCTCGGCTACGACGCCCTGGAGACCGGTGTGCGCATGCTGCCGCTCGCCGGCGCGGTCTTCGCCGGCTCGGCCCTGACCGGCTGGCTCACCCCGCGTGTCGGCATGAAGTGGACCGTCAGCGCGGGCATGGTCGGCGGCACGACGGCCCTCGCCCTGCTCACCCGGGTGGACGCGGGCTCCGCCTACGGCGACTTCGTGGCGCCCCTGATCATCCTGGGCCTCGCCATCGGCCTCGCCCTCTCGCCCTGCACCGACGCCATCATGGGCGCGTTCCCGGAGTCCGAACTGGGCGTCGGCGGCGCCGTCAACGACACCTCGCTGGAACTGGGCGGCTCGCTCGGCATCGCCCTCCTCGGCTCGCTGCTCGCCACCTCCTACGGCGACCACCTGTCCGACGTCACCGCCGGCAGCAAGCTCCCGGCGAGCGCCCTGACCACCGCCCAGGACTCGGTCGGCGCGGGGTACGCCGTCGCGCAGGGCATCGGTGAGAAGGCGGAGCAGGCCGCCGCGCGGGCCCAGCAGGCGAGCGACCCGCAGCAGGCCGCGCAGCTCAAGCAGCAGGCCGGTGAGCTGGCCGACGGCGCCCGGCAGATGGCCGACGCGGTGGGCTCCGCCTTCTCTGACGCGGTCGCCCACACCAGTCTGGTCGGCGCGGTGATCCTCGGTATCGGCACCGTCCTGGTGGCCGTCCTGCTGCCGCGCCGGGAGGCCGGCGCGCCGCAGGCCGCGCCCGAGGAGAAGGAATTGGCGGACAGCGCGGCCGGCTGACCGTCGCCTCCCCGTGTCCGACGCCCATCAAAAAATCCCCTGAGCAATTGCGCTCGGGGGATTGCTGTGCGTATATTCAATGATTCGCGACTTCATTACACAGAAGTCACGAAGTAATTTACTGAGCACAGTATATCCGGGCGGGAGCGGAATTGTCAAACACCGACTTTCCAGACGATGAAATCCGGCACGAGCAGGAATTCATCGACGGACTGTACGCGCGCGTGGACGTGCTGCGCGGCGAGGCCGAGACCTCCGTCGCCGACGCGCTCGCCCAGGGCGACAAGCCCATGCAGGCCCGGCTGGAGCGGGACATCCTGGTCGCCGAGCGCTCGGGGCTGCTCGCCGCGCTGAACGCCGTGGACGGCTCGCTCTGCTTCGGCCGGATCGACCTCGCCGACGGCACCAAGCACCACATCGGCCGGATCGGGCTGCGCGAGGACGACGCCGAGCGCACGCCGGTCCTCATCGACTGGCGGGCCGACGTCGCCCGCCCCTTCTACCTGGCCACCGGCCACACCCCGATGGGCCTGCGCCGCCGCCGGCACATCGCCTGCGAGGGCCGGACCGTCACCTCCCTGCACGACGAGATCCTCGACCTCGGCGACGCCACCCGCACCGGGCACGAGGACCCGAGCGGCGACGCCGTCCTGCTGGCCGCGCTGAACTCGGCCCGCACCGGCCGGATGAGCGACATCGTGCAGACCATCCAGGCCGACCAGGACCGCATCATCCGGGCGCCCCACCGGGGCGTGCTGGTCGTGGAGGGCGGCCCCGGCACCGGCAAGACCGCGGTCGCCCTGCACCGCGCGGCCTATCTGCTGTACGAGCACCGGGAGCTGCTGGCCCGCCGCGCGGTCCTCATCGTCGGCCCGAACCCGGCCTTCCTCGGCTACATCGGCGAAGTGCTGCCCTCCCTCGGCGAGACCGGGGTGCTGCTGGCCACGGTCGGCGAGCTGTTCCCCGGCGTGAAGGCCACCGCCGCCGACACGCCCGAGGCCGCCGCCGTCAAGGGCCGCGCCGGCATGGCCGACGTGCTCGCCGCCGTCGTGCGCGACCGGCAGGCCCTGCCCGACCCGGTCATCGCGATCGAGCACGACCGCGAGGTGCTCATGCTGGACGACGGCCTGGTGAACGTCGCCCGCGAGCGCACCCGCGCCGCCAAGCTGCCCCACAACGCCGCCCGCGAGTACTTCGAGGGGCACATCCTCAACACGCTCACCGAGCTGTACGCCGAGCGCGTGGGCACCGACCCCTACGACGGCAGCAGCCTGCTCGACGCCGCCGACATCACCCAGATCCGCGACGAACTCGCCGAGAACCCCGAAGTCTGGGACGCCATCGACCAGCTCTGGCCCCGGATCACCCCCCAGCGGCTGGTCGCCGACTTCCTCGCCGAGCCCGACGGCTACCTGCCGAAGGAGGACGCCGACGCGATCCGCCGCCCGGTGACCCGCGCCTGGACCGTCGCCGACGTCCCACTGCTGGACGAGGCGGCCGAACTCCTCGGCGAGGACGACCGGGTGGCGCGCGCCCGCGCCGAACGCGAACGCGAGACGCAGGTGGCCTACGCCCAGGGCGTCCTGGACGTCTCCTACGCCTCCCGGACCTACGAGTTCGAGGACAAGGAGGACGACGACCCGGACGCCTCCGAGGTCCTGTCCGCGCACCACATCATCGACGCCGAGCGGTTCGCCGAGCGGCACGAGGAGGCCGACCACCGCAGCGCCGCCGAGCGGGCCGCCGCCGACCGCACCTGGGCGTTCGGGCACATCATCGTGGACGAGGCGCAGGAGCTGTCGCCGATGGCCTGGCGGCTGCTGATGCGGCGCAGCCCGACCCGCTCGATGACCCTGGTCGGCGACCCGGCCCAGACCGCGGAGGCGGCCGGCGTCGGCTCCTGGGCGGACATCCTCACGCCCTACGTCGAGGACCGCTGGGAGCACACCCGCCTGGGCGTCAACTACCGCACCCCCGTGGAGATCATGGACCTGGCGGCGGCCGTGGTCCGCGCCGAGGACCCGGACTTCGAACCGCCGAGTTCCGTCCGCTCCACCGGTGAGCGGCCCTGGGTGCGGCGGGTGACCGACGACCTGCCCGGCGCGGTCGCCAAGGCGGTCGCCGAACTCGCCCCGGCGGAGGGCCGGCTCGCGGTGATCGCCCCGCGCGCCCTGCACCGCGCCCTGGCCGCCCGGCTGGACGGCGTCACGGCCGGCGCCGAACCCGACCTGACGCAGACGGTCGTCCTGCTCGACCCCCGCCAGTCCAAGGGCCTGGAGTTCGACGCCGTCCTGGTGGTGGAGCCGGGCTCCTACGGCACGAGCGACCTCTACGTGGCCCTGACCCGGGCCACCCAGCGGCTCGGTGTGCTGCACACGGGGTCGCTGCCGCCGGGGCTGGCCGACCGGGGGTGACGGTGCGGACGGCGGGCGTCCGGGGGCTGCCGCCCCGGGCCCCTGCACGCCCTCGTCCTCACCCGCCGGACGGGCCGCCGCCGCGCCGCTCCCGTGACATGCCGGGCGTCTTGCGCAGGTCCATGCCCTTCGTCGGCGTCAGCCCCTTCTCCGGATGCGCCCGGAAGGCCGCCGTCCAGGCCGTGGGCGGGCAGGAGCGGCCGTTGGGGTGCTCCTCGGCGAGCCGCGCCCGCCGACTGTCCCGTACGACGACCCGGCCGTCCTTCCTGGAGGTCACCGTCAGCCGCACCGGCAGCGGGCCGGCGCCCACGTCGTCCGGGAGCCGCACCGACAGCGACCGGAACGGATCGCCGGGATCGCCGGACGGCCCCTCGGCACAGCTGCCGTCCACGCACAGCCGTACCGTCACCGCGTCCCGCTGCCGGCCGAAGTCGGCGGGCCGCCACAGCACGGCGACACCCGACTCCATGTCCGCCAGGGTGCACGGCCCGTCCGGTGCACAGCCCGTCAGGGCCGCCACCGCCCCCAGCGCCATGACGATCCGCCGCATGTCCTCCCCCTCCGCCCCACCGGGCGCCGAGCCTAGGCGCAGCGCGGGGCGGAGGGCAAAGGCAGGTCAGGCCGGGCGGAGCCACACCGTCGCCAGCGGGGGCAGGGTCAGCCAGATGCTCGCCGGGCGGCCGTGCCAGGGCTGGGGCTCGGGCTTGACGACGTCCGCGTGGGTGACGTCACTGCCGCCGTAGCGGGCCGCGTCGGTGTTGAGGACCTCCACCCAGGCCGGTACCTCCTCCGGCACCCCGAGGCGGTAGTCGTGGCGCACCACCGGAGCCAGGTGGGAGACCGCGAGCAGCGGGGTGCCCTCGGCGTCGTGGCGCAGGAACGCGAAGACGTTGTCGTCCGCCGCGTCCCCGGTGATCCACTCGAAGCCCGCCGGGTCGGTGTCCCGCTGCCACAGCGCCGGGGTCGCCCGGTACACCGCGTTCAGGTCCCGGACGAGGTCCCGCACGCCCCGGTGGTCCGCCTCGGCGCCGTACGCCGGGTCGAGCAGCCACCAGTCGGGGCCGTGCGCCTCGGACCACTCGGAGCCCTGGGCGAACTCCTGGCCCATGAAGAGGAGTTGCTTGCCCGGGTGGGCCCACATGAAGCCCAGGTAGGCGCGCAGGTTGGCGCGCTGCCGCCACCAGTCGCCGGGCATCTTCGACACCAGGGACCGCTTGCCGTGGACGACCTCGTCGTGGGAGATCGGCAGGACGTAGTTCTCGCTGTACGCGTACACCATCGAGAACGTCATCTCGTGATGGTGGTAGGCGCGGTGCACGGGGTCGTGGCTCATGTACTGGAGCGAGTCGTGCATCCAGCCCATGTTCCACTTCAGTCCGAAGCCGAGCCCGCCGAAGCCGCTCGGGCCCTTGTGGTGGGTGGGCCGGGTGACGCCGTCCCAGGCCGTGGACTCCTCGGCGACGGTCACCACGCCCGGGCAGCGCCGGTACACGGTGGCGTTCATCTCCTGGAGGAAGGCCACCGCGTCCAGGTTCTCCCGGCCGCCGTGCTCGTTCGGCGTCCACTGGCCCGGCTCGCGCGAGTAGTCCAGGTAGAGCATCGAGGCGACCGCGTCCACGCGCAGCCCGTCGATGTGGAACTCCTCGCACCAGTACACGGCGTTCGCGACGAGGAAGTTACGCACCTCGCGCCGGCCGAAGTCGAACTCCAGCGTGCCCCAGTCGGGATGGGCGGCCCGCAGCGGGTCGTGGTGCTCGTACAGCGGACGCCCGTCGAACTCGGCGAGCGCCCAGTCGTCACGCGGGAAGTGCGCCGGCACCCAGTCCATCAGCACCCCGATGCCGGCCTGGTGCAGCTTGTCCACCAGGTACTTGAAGTCGTCGGGGGTGCCGAGCCGGGCCGTCGGCGCGTAGAAGCCCGTGACCTGGTAGCCCCAGGATCCGCCGAAGGGATGCTCGGCGACCGGCATCAGCTCGACATGGGTGAAGCCCATCTCCTTCACGTACGCGGGGAGTTGCTCGGCCAGCCGGCGGTACGTCAGCCCCGGACGCCAGGACGGCAGGTGCACCTCGTAGACCGAGAAGGGGGCCTCGTGCACCGGGGTGTCCGCCCGGTGCGCCAGCCACTCGTCGTCGCCCCACTCGTGGTGCGAGGCGTGCACGATCGAGGAGGTGGCGGGCGGGACCTCGGTACGGCGGGCCAGCGGGTCGGCGCGCAGGGTGCGCGAGCCGTCCGGGCGGGTGATCTCGAACTTGTACAGTTCGCCCTCGCCGATCCCCGGCACGAACAGCTCCCAGACCCCGGTGCCGCCGAGCGAGCGCATCGGGAAGCCGGTGCCGTCCCAGAAGTTGAACCCGCCGGTGACCCGGACGCCCCGCGCGTTCGGCGCCCACACCGCGAACCGGGTGCCGGTGACGCCCTGGTGGGTGGTGACATGAGCGCCGAGCGCCTGCCACAGCTGCTCGTGCCGGCCCTCGCCGATCAGATGCAGGTCCAGCTCGCCGAGGGTGGGCAGGAAGCGGTAGGCGTCCTCGGTCTCGTGCACCGTGCCGTCGTACGTCACCAGCAGCCGGTAGACGGGGACCTCGGTGAGCGGGAGCAGGCCGGAGAAGAAACCGTCGCCGTCGTCGTGCAGTTCCGCCCGCAGCTCGCCCGAGACGACGGTGACCGCCCGCGCGTACGGGCGGAACGCTCGGAAGGCGACCCCGCCCGGCACCCGGTGGGCGCCCAGCACGGAGTGCGGATCGTGGTGGGTGCCGTGCAGCAGCCGTTCCCGGTCGCCGGCGTCGACGGCCGGGGACACGGCGACCTCCGCACGGGGTGCCGCTGCCTGCGGGGGGACCGCCACGGCGGGCGCCGGTGCCTGCGGCGGGACGTCCACGGCGGGCGGTGGCGCCTGCGCGGGGACCTCCTGCGCCGGCGGCTTCCTGGCGGCGCTCTTCTTCCTGGCCGCGGAGTCCTTCTTGGCCTTGGATTCCTTGTGTCCCTTGGGGGTCACGGACGAGCCTCCTGGTCGGGCAGGGCGAGGCGGCGCACCGCGTTCAGCGGTACGGGGAGCCAGTCGGGCCGGTGCCGGGCCTCGTAGACGACCTCGTAGACCGCCTTGTCGGTCTCGTAGGCCCGCAGCAGCACCGGGTCGGTACGCGGATCGCGGCCGGCCACCTCCGCGTATCCGGAGCAGTAGGCGGACCGGCAGGTGTGCGCCCAGTCCGGGGCGGGCGGGGTCGCCGAGTGGGCCGCGTAGTCGAAGGAGCGGAGCATCCCCGCGATGTCCCGCACCGGCGGCTGCGGCATGCGCCGCTCGGCCAGCGGCCGGGCCGGCTCGCCCTCGAAGTCGATCAGCGACCACGCGCCGGACGGCGAGCGCAGGCACTGGCCGAGGTGCAGATCGCCGTGGACGCGCTGCGCGGTCCAGGTGCGGCCCTCGGCGGCGAGCGTGCCGAGCGCCTCGTACGCCGAGCGCAGCCCGCGCTCGTACGGCCGCAGTGCGGGCACCGCCTGCACGGCCGCCGCCAGCCGCTCGGTCATGCCGTCGACCAGCGACTCCAGCTGGGCGTGGCCGAGGGTGACCGTCGGCAGGGCGCGGGCGAGCGCGGTGTGCACCTCGGCGGTGGCCCGGCCCAGCGCGCGGGCCTCGGCGGCGAAGTCCTCACCCTTGGCCAGTTCGCGCAGTGCCAGCTCCCAGCCGTCGGCGGCGCCGCTCACATACGGCTGGAGCACGGCCAGGACGTACGTGTCTGCCGCCACCTCGGCGTGCAGCCAGGCCGTCGGCGCCGGCACCCGGGGGCAGCCCTCGCGGGCCAGGGCGAGGGGGAGCTCCAGGTCGGGGTTGACGCCGGGCACCACCCGGCGCAGCAGCTTCAGGATGAACGTATCTCCGTAGACCACCGACGAGTTGGACTGTTCGGCGGTCATCAGCCGGGCCACGAGGCCGGCCCGGATCTCCTGCGCCGGGTCCCGCTCGAAGCGCAGCCCGCCGATGCGGGCCTGGGTGCGCAGGGCCTCCAGGAGCACCTCGGCGGGCCGGGCGTCGTACAGGGCCTCGTACACCGTGCGTCCGGCGAGCGGGCCCTGCGTGACATGTCCGATCAGCGCGGGCGCCAGCCGGGGCGGCAGCGCCTCGCGCACGCCTATGAGGAGCTGGTAGCAGTCACCGGGGTGCGGCGGGGCGCCGGGCACGGTGGGCTGGTGGACGCGCACCAGCAGGTGGTAGAGGCCCAGCCGGCCGTCGGGCGGCAGCAGTTCGGTGACGGACACCGGGGTGAACCCGGTGACCGGGCGCCCCTTGCCCGCGAACCAGCGCTGCCGGGGCAGCCAGGCGCGCAGCAGGGGATCGAGCGAGGCGAGGAGTGAACCGGTGGTGCCGGAAGAGGTGACCGTTTCCGCCATGGGCGTCACGTCCTTTCCCCGGGGGGCGTCGGGGTGTTACTGATGCGTGCCCCGGGTGGGGCGGTGGAAACGCACCACCGCCCCACCCGGCCCGCGCTACACGGGTTCCCGGCGCAGCCGGAACCAGTAGAAGCCGTGTCCCGCGAGGGTGAGCAGGTACGGCAGCTCGCCGATCGCCGGGAACCGGACCCCGCCGAACAGCTCGACGGGGTGCCGCCCGCCGAACCGGCTCAGGTCCAGCTCCGTGGGCTGGGCGAAGCGGGAGAAGTTGTGGACGCACAGCACGAGGTCGTCCTCGTACTCGCGCAGGAAGGCGAGCACCGCCGGGTTCGACGACGGCAGCTCGGTGTAGGACCCCAGTCCGAAGGCAGGATTCTGCTTGCGGATCTCGATCATGCGGCGGGTCCAGTGCAGCAGGCTGGAGGGTGAGGCCATGGAGGCTTCCACGTTGGTGACCTGGTAGCCGTAGACCGGGTCCATGATCGCGGGCAGGAACAGGCGTCCCGGGTCACAGGACGAGAAGCCCGCGTTGCGGTCCGGCGTCCACTGCATGGGGGTGCGGACGGCGTCGCGGTCGCCGAGCCAGATGTTGTCGCCCATGCCGATCTCGTCGCCGTAGTAGAGGATCGGCGAGCC
>NZ_JBFATL010000029.1:0-110335 GCF_040678315.1 Streptomyces sp. NPDC052721
CTCGTCCCGGTCGTGATGACCGGAGACGGGGTATCAACATATCTGGCGTTGACTTTTGGCACGCTGTTGAGTTCTCAAGGAACGGTCGCTTCCTTCGTACTCACCCTCTCGGGCTTTCCTCCGGGCGCTTCCCTTCGGTCTTGCGTTTCCGACTCTATCAGACCGTTTCCCGATCCGATTTCCTCGGTGCTTTCCAGGTTCCCGCTCTCGCGTTTCCCTTTCCGGCGATTCCGACTTTATCAGAAGTCTTTGGCCGGTCGAACCAGCCGCTCATTTCTGAGTAATCGGGGGGTGCTTCTCGGAATGTCACTCAGGGCTTCCGAAGAAGCTCATAGATTCTATCGGCTGCCGGGGAGCCTGTCCAGCTCCGCGCAACTGTTTGAATCTACCTCCCCACTCCCTCCGTGTCAACGGCTCTCGTGGGGCGAAGAGGAGATTAGCAGCTCACAGGGGTCGAGTGCACATCCGCCGGGCGTCAGGCGGCCGTGGGGACCGAGGCGCTGCGGTCCATCGCTTCGAGATCGCCCGTCTCACCTGCGCGTGCCGCACGCCCGCCCAGCAGGTAGACGTACGCCAGGAACGCCAGCTCGGCCGCGACTCCGATGCCGATGCGGGCCCAGGTGGGCAGGCCGGACGGGGTGACGAAGCCTTCGATGGCGCCGGAGACGAACAGGACCAGGGCGAGGCCGATCGCCATGCCGACGGCGGCCCGCCCCTCCTCCGCGAGCGCCGCGCGCCGGGTGCGCGGGCCGGGGTCGATGACGGTCCAGCCGAGGCGTAGGCCCGTACCGGCGGCGACGAAGACCGCGGTCAGTTCGAGCAGGCCGTGCGGGAGGATCAGGCCGAGGAAGGTGTCGAGGCGGCCGGCCGAGGACATGAGGCCGAAGCCGACGCCCAGGTTGAGCATGTTCTGGAAGAGGATCCAGAGGACGGGCAGTCCCAGGAAGACGCTCAGGACCAGGCACATCGCCGCCGCTTGGGCGTTGTTCGTCCACACCTGTGCCGCGAAGGCGGCTGCCGGGTGGCTGGAGTAGTAGGTCTCGTACTCACCGCCGGGCCGGGTCAGCTCGCGCAACTGGCTGGGTGCCGCGATGGACGACTGCACCTCGGGGTGGGTGCCGATCCACCAGCCCAGGAGGATCGCGACGGCGGTGGAGACCAGCGCTGTGGGCACCCACCAGTGGCGGGCGCGGTAGACGGCGGCCGGGAAGCCCTGGCCGAGGAAGTGCGTGACGTCGCGCCACGAGGCGCGGCGGGTGCCGGCGACGGTGCTGCGCGCGCGTGCCACGAGTTGGCTGAGCCGCCCTGTCAGCTGCGGGTCCGGAGCGCTCGACTGGATGAGGGACAGGTGGGTGGCGGTGCGCTGGTAGAGGGCGACGAGTTCGTCTGCTTCGGCGCCGGTGAGCCGGCGTCGGCGGCCGAGCAGTGCATCGAGCCGGTCCCATTCGGCTCGGTGTACGGAGACGAAGACGTCCAGGTCCATCGGGTCTGCCTGCTCCTCGGCTGGTCGTCCACGGCTCGTCGTGGATGCTCGTGCTTGCTGTCAGCTTGTCGTACTGCGGCGCGATGCGCCCTCAGCTTGGCAGACTTGCGGTTCAGGGGGCAGACCAGGGAAGGGCGGCGGGCGTGAGTGAGCTGGTGACGGGCGAGGCGGTGGCGCTCGAACTGCGGCCCGCGAAGCTGCCGAGCAGGGCACTGGCCGTGTTGTTGGACCTGGTCGTGGCGATGGTCGCGTACATCGTCGTGATGATGGTGCTGGCCGTGTCGACGGCTTCGCTGGACGAGGCCGCGCAGCTGGCGCTGTCGATCGCGACGTTTCTGCTGGTGCTGGTCGGCGGGCCGATAGCTGTCGAGACGCTCAGTCACGGGCGTTCTCTTGGGAAGCTGGCGTTCGGGCTCCGGGTGGTGCGGGACGACGGTGGGCCGATCCGCTTCCGGCATGCGCTGGTGCGGGGCGCGATCGGGGTGGTGGAGATCCTGATGACGTTCGGGGTGGTGGCCTGCGTCGCCTCGCTGGTCTCGGCGCGGGGGCGGCGGCTCGGGGATGTTTTCGCGGGCACCCTGGTCGTGCGGGAACGGATACCCGCCGGGCGGACCGGCTTCGTTCCGCCTCCGCCGCCGTGGCTCGTGGGGCGGTTCGCCGGGCTGGACCTGTCGGCGGTCCCGGACGGGCTGTGGCTCGCCGTCCGGCAGTACCTGACCCGGATGCAGCAGCTTGATCCCCAGGTCTCGGCGGGTATGGCACAGCGGCTGGCGGCCGATCTCGCGGGGCGTACGGGGACACCGGTGCCGCGGGATCTGCCGCCGGCCGCTTTCCTGGCGGCCGTGGTGCACGAGCGGCAGTCCCGTGAGGTCCGGCAGGCGTTCGGAAGGAGCGGCGGCGTGCCGTCCGGCGGTTTTGTTCTTCCGATGGCAGAGCCCGCAGCACAGCCGGTGGCGCAGCCGGCGGTACCGCCGATGGCACAGGGAGCCGCACCGCCGCCTCAGGCTTCTCTCGCTCCCTCGTCGGCGCCGCCGCGGGAGGAGCCGCGGGCCGACCGGCCGGCGACGGGGTTCGCGCCGCCGGCGTAGTGCGCAGTGTGGTGTTGCCGTGCTCGCGGCACCCGGGGCCGCCGGAGCTACCGGGTCAGTGGAATCGCGACGGCGGTGACTGGAGGTCTTCCAGCTCGATCCCGGGCGCGGCGAGGACGACGTCGCCGGCGAGGTGGACGGTGTGCTGTTCGCCGGTGTCCAGGGCTGTGACCTGGTATTCGTCCACGGTCAGGGGCCCGTTGTCAGTGGCGTGTGCTTCGCTGTTCACCAGAGCCCAGGACTGGTCCACGGTGCGGGGGGCGAGGACCGGGTCGGTGAAGGCCACGAGGCGTACGCGGGTCGCGGGGGACGAGGGGGTGAGGCGCAGGAGCCGGGCGGTGGCGACGAGGAACGCGGGGGACGTGCCGGTGAAGGCGTGGGCGCGCACATTGCCTTCGGTGGCTTGGGTGCCGGTGGGGTCGGTGCGGACCCAGGTGACGCCGTCGAGGGCGGCGCCGCGCACCTGCCAGTCACCCGCGTGGAGTTCGAGGCGGAGGGGACGGCCGAGGTCGTCCAGGGCGAGGTCGACCGAGCCGCGGTGGTCGCCGGCGGGGCCGGTCACCCGGGAGACATAGCGCCAGCCGGACGGGCCGGGGGCGCACTGGAAGTGTTCGTCCGCGAGGGGGGTGTGATCGTGCGGATCGTAGAGCGAATAACGGCCGCGGGGCATGGGAGTCCTGGGTCTTGACGGGCTGATCCGGCCGGAAGGCATGGTCCGGAAGCCAAAGGGGCAGGCCCCCGGCACGGGGGTGCGGGGGCCTGCCTCGGAGGACCTGCTGCCGGGGAGGGTGCGTCGGTGCACCGGCGCACTCCCCCGGCGGCCGGACTACGGGATCACCGGATCAGTAGCGGTAGTGGTCCGGCTTGTACGGGCCGTCGACCTCCACGCCGATGTACGCGGCCTGCTCCGGGCGCAGCTTGGTGAGCTTGACGCCGAGCGCGTCCAGGTGGAGGCGGGCGACCTTCTCGTCGAGGTGCTTGGGCAGCACGTAGACGCCGATCGGGTACGCGTCGGGCTTGGTGAACAGCTCGATCTGGGCCAGGGTCTGGTCCGCGAAGGAGTTGGACATCACGAACGACGGGTGGCCGGTGGCGTTGCCCAGGTTCAGCAGGCGGCCCTCGGAGAGAACGATGATCTTCTTGCCGTCGGGGAAGGTCCAGGTGTGGACCTGCGGCTTGACCTCGTCCTTGACGATGCCGGGGATCTTGGCGAGGCCGGCCATGTCGATCTCGTTGTCGAAGTGGCCGATGTTGCCGACGATCGCCTGGTGCTTCATCTTCGCCATGTCCGACGCCAGGATGATGTCCTTGTTGCCGGTCGTGGTGATGAAGATGTCGGCGGTCTCGACGACCTCGTCCAGCGTGGTGACCTGGTAGCCGTCCATCGCCGCCTGCAGGGCGCAGATCGGGTCGATCTCGGTGACGATCACGCGGGCGCCCTGGCCGCGCAGGGACTCGGCGCAGCCCTTGCCCACGTCGCCGTAACCGCAGACGACGGCGGTCTTGCCGCCGATCAGGACGTCGGTGGCACGGTTGATGCCGTCGATCAGGGAGTGGCGGCAGCCGTACTTGTTGTCGAACTTCGACTTGGTGACGGCGTCGTTGACGTTGATCGCCGGGAAGAGGAGGACGCCGTCGCGCTGCATCTCGTACAGGCGGTGGACACCGGTGGTGGTCTCCTCGGTGACGCCGCGGATCTCGGAGGCCAGCTGGGTCCACTTCTGGGGGTTCTCACCCAGGGTGCGGTGCAGCAGCTGGAGGATGACGCGGTGCTCGTCGGACTCGGCGGTGTCCAGGGCGGGGACCTCACCGGCCTTCTCGTACTCCACGCCCTTGTGGACGAGGAGGGTGGCGTCGCCGCCGTCGTCCAGGATCATGTTCGGGCCGCCGGTGGGGCTGTCCGGCCAGGTCAGCGCCTGCTCGGTGCACCACCAGTACTCCTCCAGGGTCTCGCCCTTCCAGGCGAAGACCGGGACGCCCTGCGGGTTGTCCGGCGTGCCGTTCGGGCCGACGGCGATGGCGGCGGCGGCGTGGTCCTGGGTGGAGAAGATGTTGCAGGAGGCCCAGCGGACCCGGGCGCCGAGGGCGACCAGGGTCTCGATGAGCACGGCGGTCTGCACGGTCATGTGCAGCGAGCCGGTGACGCGGGCGCCGGCGAGCGGCTGGGCCTCGGCGTACTCCTTGCGGATCGCCATCAGGCCGGGCATCTCGTGCTCGGCGAGGGTGATCTCCTTGCGGCCGAACTCGGCCAGCGAGAGGTCGGCGACCTTGAAGTCCTGTCGGTTCTCGACAGTCGTCATTACGAGCTGCTCCTCGGGGTTGGGGCGAGGTGGGTACGGCTGGTCTGCGCGGCGGCGGACACAGGGGTGCCCGAGAAGAGGACACAGGCATGCCCACGTACGCGCAGCGCAGTCCGTCGGAGGCCCTCTCTCCCTCGGTCGGTCCGCGTGGGACCGCCCGACCGCCATCAGCAGCGACGTCTGGCTCCGTCCCAAGCTACACCGGACGGCCCGGTCGGCCCCAGTCCGCCTGAGCATTCGACGGGTCGGATGCGCGGCGTTCTCGGCGGTGGGTGCCGCTCACCGGGGAGGGTGCATCGAGCGGTCACGGCGAGGCCGGCGCTCACAGCGTTCGCAGCGGGCCGGTATGGGGGATCGCCGCCCCGGTGGTGCGGCGGGGGAAGGCGCCGACGGTGCCGCCGGCGCCCTGGCCCGTGCGGCCGGCTCAGGGCTGAGGGTCGTACCGCGAAGCTTTCTCAGTGCCCCGCGGGGTGCGGGGCGGGGCCGCCCGGGGTCGCCTCCGGGTCCGGGCCCTTGGCGGCCTCGGCCTCGCTGTAGACGTCCGGTTCCAGGTAGATGACGCGGGCGATGGGGACGGCGGCGCGGATGCGGGCCTCGGCGGCGTTGATGGCGCTCGCGACCTCGGTGGCCGTGTCGTCGTGCTGAACGGCGATCTTGGCGGCGACCAGCAGTTCCTCCGGGCCGAGGTGGAGGGTGCGCATGTGGATGATGCGGGTGACCGTGTCGCCGTCGAGGATCGCGGCCTCGATCTTCTTGACGTCTTCGAGCCCGGCGGCCTCGCCGAGCAGCAGCGACTTGGTCTCGGCGGCCAGGACGAGGGCGATCAGGACGAGCAGGACCCCGATGCAGAGGGTGCCGATGCCGTCCCAGACGCCGTCCCCGGTGAGCAGGGAGAGACCGACGCCGCCGAGGGCGAGGATCAGACCGATGAGCGCGCCGAAGTCCTCCAGGAGGACGACGGGCAGCTCGGGTGCCTTGGCGCGGCGGATGAACTCCTTCCAGGAGAGCGTGCCGCGCAGGCTGTTGGACTCCTTGATGGCCGTGCGGAAGGAGAAGCCCTCGGCGATGATCGCGAAGACGAGGACGCCGACCGGCCAGTACCAGTGCTCCAGGTCGTGCGGGTGGCGGACCTTCTCGTAGCCCTCGTAGACGGCGAACATGCCGCCGATGGAGAAGAGGACGATGGAGACGAGGAAGGCGTAGATGAACCGCTCGCGGCCGTAGCCGAAGGGGTGCTGCGGGCTCGCCTGGCGCTGCGCCTTCTTGCCGCCGACGAGCAGCAGGAACTGGTTGCCGGAGTCGGCGAGCGAGTGGACGCCCTCGGCGAGCATCGAGGAGGAGCCGCTGAACGCGAACGCCACGAACTTCGATGCCGCGATGGCGAGATTGGCGCCGAGTGCCGCCACGATCGCCTTGGTACCGCCTGACGCGCTCATGTGTTCGCGTTGTCCCTTCGCCTCTGTCGCCCTGGTGCGTCCGTCCGGGCGAGTGCCCGGCTTTGCCCGGCCTTTGCCGGTGGGCCATTCTTGCAGCCCGGCCGGGCACCGATGCGTCAGGTATCCACAACCCCGGTCATATGATCCACAGGCTGTCCACAGCCTCGGTCATACGATCACGGTGGCACGGAAGACCGTGCCCGCGCCCGAGATCTCCGCCCGCTCGCCGGCCGGGACGAAGACCGACTGGCCCGGACGCAGCTCGTGTTCGCCCGCCCGGACGGTGCCTGCCGTGCAGAGCAGGATCTGCGGGGTGTCGCGGGTGAGGTCGTGGGCGGCGCCGCCCTCGGGGAGGACGTACCGGGAGAGCCGGAACTCGTCGATCGGGGTCTCGTAGACCTCCTCGCCCTCCGGGGAGGCCTCCGGGCGCAGCACGCCCGGGTCGCTCGGCTCGAAGCGGACGATCCGCAGGAGTTCGGGGACGTCGACGTGCTTGGGGGTCAGGCCGCAGCGCAGGACGTTGTCGGAGTTGGCCATGATCTCGACGCCGAGGCCGCTGAGATAGGCGTGCGGGATGCCGGCGCCGAGGAACAGGGCCTCGCCGGGATGCAGCCGGACGTGGTTGAGCAGCATGGCCGCGATGACGCCGGGGTCGCCCGGGTAGTGGTGGGCGATGTCGGCGTAGGGAGCGTAGGCGCCGCCGAGGCGGGTGCAGGCGGCGGTGGCCTCGGCGACCGTGTGGGCCATCTCCTCCGGGTCGGCGCTGAGGATCGCGGTGAGGACCTCGCGCAGGGCCGCGTCCTCGGGGTGGGCGTGCAGCAGGTCGACGTACGGCTTGAGGGAGTCGACGCCGAGTCCGTCGAGCAGGTCGGCGGCCCGGACCGGGTCGCGGAAGCCGCACAGACCGTCGAACTCGGTGAGGGCGCAGATCAGTTCGGGCTTGTGGTTGGCGTCCTTGTAGTTGCGGTACGGGGCGTCGACGGGGATGCCGCGCCGCTCCTCGTCGGCGTACCCCTCCTTGGCCTGTTCCAGGTCGGGGTGCACCTGGAGGGACAGGGGCGCGCCGGCGGCGAGGATCTTGAGCAGGAACGGCAGGCGGGGGCCGAACTTGGCCACCGCGCGGGCGCCGAGTTCCCGCTCCGGGTCGGCCTCGATGACCTCCACGAGGGTCCCGCGCGCGGTGCGCGACGGGGCGCCCGGGTGTGCGCCCATCCACATCTCCGCCTGGGGTTCGCCGGTCGGCTCGACGCCGAGGAGGTGCGGTATCGCGGTGGGAGAGCCCCAGGCGTAGGGGCGGATGGTGTTGTCGAGGCGGTCCATGTGTCTTCTCAGTCTCCGTACGTACGCTGCTCGGCCGCGCCGGCGACTGTGCCGGTCGCGGCGCCGGGGGCGGGCTCGGGTCGTCCGGACCGGAGCAAGATCAGGCCCCGGAAGCGAGCGCCAGGTAAACGGCGGCGAAATCCGTGACGGCGATCAGTTCCGCGAGGGTCTCCAGTTCGCCGCCCTCCTCCGGTTCGAGTTCGCTGATCGCCGTGTCGTGGCTGAGGGCCACGTCACGGGCGGCGGGGGCGGCGGTGAGGCCGGTGATCGGGCGGTCGCGGAGCAGCACCACGCGCGCGTGCAGCGCGGGCGGCTCCTCGACGCGGTCGCGGAAGAAGTCCTCGGGGTCGGCGCTGGCGGCGAGCGGGCCGGCCAGCAGGGCGCTGTGCGCGGCGAGCGCCTCGGGCAGTTCGGCGACCAGGGCGGGGCGGCCGGCGAGTTCGGCGAGGGCGGCGGCGAAGCGGCGGCCCGCCGGGCCGGCCGAGGGCCCTTCCGTCCACACCAGGGGGAGCGCGTCGGCGAGTTCGGCGGCGAGGGTCTTCGCCGGGTTGCTGTAGGTCGCGATGGCGGGGCCGCAGCGCTCCGCGATGTGGTCGAGGCGGTCGGCGACCTTCTCCAGGGCGTCCGGCGGCGCGGCGATCAGGCCGATCCGGTCCAGGAGGGCGAGCAGCGGGGTGAGCAGCGCCCAGAAGACGCCCGGGGAGGACGCGGCGAGCGGTTCCTCCTGGTCGTACGGCGCCGTCGCCATCGGCACGAACAGGCCGTGCGCGCCGACGACGGCCTCGGCGAGCGGGGTGCCGGGCGGGGCCACGGCGGCGACCGAGCAGCCACGGCGATAGGCCTGGTCGGCGAGGAGGGACAGGCTCGGTTCGGTGCCGTCCGGGGTGGCGATCAGCAGCAGGTCCACGGAACCGGCCCAGCCGGGGAGTTCCCAGCGCAGGGCGCCCGCGGCCGGGGCGACGCCGGTGGGGGCGAGCCGGACGACGGGGCTGCCGGGGCCGGCCAGGGTGCCGAGGAGGTCGGCGGTGTGGGTGGCGGCGGCGCCGGGGCCCGCGATGAGGACCGCGCGGGGGCGGCCGTCGGGTTTGAGTTCGCCGACGCCGGCCTCGGTGGCGTGCCGGGCGGCGGTGCGGACGCGGGCGCCGGCCTCCGCCGCGCCGCGGAGCAGACCCCGGTGGTCGGCCTCGGCGAGGCCTTCCGGGGTGTCGAGCAGCGATTCGTCCAGCATGGGCGGCAGCCTCCGATCGCCGGGATCCTGGGGTGCTACGAGGTGACGGGCCTCGTCATCCGGGGCGGCGGGCCTCGTCGACCAGCAGGACCGGGATGCCGTCGCGGACCGGGTAGGCGAGGCCGCAGTCCTGGCCCGTGCAGATCAGCTCGTTGTCCTGCTCCTTCAGGGGGGCATGGCAGGCCGGGCAGGCGAGGATCTCCAGGAGGCCGGCTTCGAGCGGCATGGGCTGTCCCTTCAGAGGGCGTATGGGTGTCTGTGCATATGCCTGGTCAGCGTACCGCTCATGGGCAGGCCGCTCAGCCCCTGATGATCGCCAGTGCCTCGTCGCGGATCTTCGTCATCGTGGCCTCGTCCTTCGCCTCGGCGTTCAGGCGGAGGAGCGGCTCCGTGTTGGACGGGCGGACGTTGAACCACCAGTCGGCCGCGGCGACCGTGAGGCCGTCGAGGTCGTCCAGGGTGACGCCGGGGCGGCCCTCGTACGCGGTGCGGATCGCGGCGAGGCGGGTGGACTGGTCGGCGACGGTGGAGTTGATCTCACCGGAGCCGGTGTAGCGGTCGTACTGGGCGACCAGGGCGGACAGCGGGCCCTCCTGGCCGCCGAGGGCGGCGAGGACGTGCAGGGCGGCCAGCATGCCCGTGTCGGCGTTCCAGAAGTCCTTGAAGTAGTAGTGGGCGGAGTGCTCGCCGCCGAAGATCGCGCCGTTGCGGGCCATCTCCGCCTTGATGAAGGAGTGGCCGACGCGGGTGCGGACGGGGGTGCCGCCGTTCTCCTTCACCACCTCCGGGACCGTGCGGGACGTGATCAGGTTGTGGATGACCGTGCCCTTGCCGCCGTTGCGGGCCAGCTCGCGGGCGGCGACCAGCGCGGTGATCGCGGACGGGGAGACCGGGTCGCCGTGTTCGTCCACGACGAAGCAGCGGTCGGCGTCGCCGTCGAAGGCGATGCCGAGGTCGGCGCCCTCCACCGGGACCCGCTTCTGCAGGTCCACCAGGTTGGCCGGGTCGAGCGGGTTGGCCTCGTGGTTCGGGAAGGTGCCGTCCAGTTCAAAGTACATCGGGACGAGCGTCAGGGGCAGGCCGGCGAAGACCGAGGGGACCGTGTGGCCGCCCATGCCGTTGCCGGCGTCGACCACGACCTTCAGGGGGCGGATGGAGGTGAGGTCGACCAGGGAGCGGAGGTGCGCCGCGTAATCCTCCAGCGTCTCCCGCGAGGAGAGGGTTCCCGGCCGGCGCACGGGGTCCGGGGCGCCCTCCGCCAGCCAGCGCTCGACCAGTTCGCGGATCTGCGCGAGGCCCGTGTCCTGGCCGACGGGGGCGGCGCCCGCGCGGCACAGCTTGATGCCGTTGTACTGGGCCGGGTTGTGGGAGGCCGTGAACATCGCGCCCGGCAGGTTCAGCGCGCCGGAGGCGTAGTACAGCTGGTCCGTGGAGCACAGGCCGATCTCGGTGACGTCCGCACCGCGGTCCGCCGCGCCGCGCGCGAAGGCGCGGGAGAGGCCGGGGGACGAGGGCCGCATGTCGTGGCCGACGACGATGGCCGCAGCTCCCGTCACCTGCGCGAAGGCGGCGCCGAAGAGTCCGGCCAGTGCCTCGTCCCACTGGTCCGGGACCACTCCGCGTACGTCGTACGCCTTCACGATCTGCGACAGATCAGCAGTCACGGCCAACCCTCCTGAAGTCCTATGGGTGCCCACAAACTACCCGCCGGGGGTGAGGGCGCCGTGCGCGGACACCGGGTGGACGCCCGGTGGACCCCCTTCCGTAACGCCCGGACGGACCGGACCGTCACGCGGGGCGGGGGTGGCGTGGGGTGGCGTTCAGCCGTGGCGCACGGTTGGGCCCCAGCCGCGGCGCACAGTCGGGCCTCAGGCGTGGTGCTTGCCGGTTTGTCGCGCTCAGTTGTCCGGGGAGCGCAGGACCCTCAGGTGGCCGCGGCGGGCGACCTCCATGGGGTCGGCGGCGCGGGATCCGCCGCCGCCCGCCCCCGCCGCGCGCTCCTGCGGGCGGGCCGCCTCGCGCACGGCGTTGGCAAGCGCTTCCAGATCGTCTCCGCTGGGCCGCGCGGGCGCGGAGCCGTCGAGGAGTCGTACGACCTCCCAGCCGCGCGGGGCGGTGAGGCGCTCGGAGTGCTCGGCGCACAGGTCGTAGCAGTGGGGCTCGGCGTAGGTGGCGAGCGGGCCGAGGACCGCGGTCGAGTCGGCGTAGACGTACGTCAGCGTCGCGACGGCGGGTCGGCCGCAGGCGGTGCGCGAACAGCGACGTACAGGGCTCACGAGGTTGGACGGTACCGCACTCTTGAGCGGGCCGCGACGACTCTCCACCACGTCACTCCACCGTGTCGTGCTGTGAAACGCCCCACACACCCCTTCGAGCGGACTTCGTTGACCTGCATGGACGCAGGTGCGGTGGGTGCCGGGCGGGACCGCGTCCGATCATGAGTCGGTACAAACACCGTCAATTGCCTTGAGTTCGGCGGTCTTGGAGAGTTACGGAAACGAGCCAGACCTTGGCTGGAATGGTCATCCTGCGACATGCCGGGGCAGGGGCCGGATGCCGCGCGGAGCCGGACGTGCGGAGGGCGCGGGGACTACCCTTCACCAGTGATGGACAACCGTGTACCGCCCCGTGCCGCCGGCCCCGGGCCCCGCCGCCGTGATCGCCACGGGCGGGGCATGCGGGGGCCGATCGCGCCGCCGCAGGTGCCACTGGCGGCCAGCCGTGCCGAGGTGTTCGCCGACCTGGTGCAGGACTCCGTGGAACGCCTTGAACGACGGTGGCCGCAGCTGGCCGACATCGACTTCCTGGTGCTGGAGGTGCCCCGGCTGGAGGGGCGCGGGGATCAGGTGGCGTGGACGGACGAGGCCGTTCCGCTCGGTGGGGTCATCCCCGCGCGGGACGGGCGGCGGGCTCGGGTGGTCGTGTACCGACGGCCGGTGGAGATCCGGACCAAGGGGCGGGACGAGCGCGCCGCGCTGGTCCATGAGGTGGTCGTGGAGCAGGTGGCCGAGCTGCTGGGCCTGACACCGGAGACCGTGGATCCTCGGTACGGGGAGGACTAGGGCGCCTTCGTCGGTGCCGGGTGGTGGTGGCGGGCGGGGCGGGTCCGCGGGTGGCGATCGGCCGCCCCAACCGCTTACTTCTGCAGGACCGACAAGTCCTGCTCCGTTCTCGGTACCGACACCATTCCGTGGTCGCTCGGGAGGGTTTGGACAGTGAAGGCCGGGACGCCTCCCTCGGTGGCCGCGAGGGTACGGGAGGCGTAGACGGGGGCGCCGGAGACGGGCTCGACCGTGAGGGCGTACGTGCCCTTCAGGCCCGCCGGGGCGGGGACGTCGACGTTCTGGGTGGTACCGGACTTGATCGTGTACGTCTTGGTCACCGGGGTCCCGCCCTCGCTGCCCGCCGACGCCGTCACCTTGACCGTGGCCGTGCCGGTGGGTGCCGTCAGGGCGAGCGTCGTGCCCTTCACGCTGTTGTCGGCCGAGGTCGCGCGCGTACCGACGGCGGCCGTGGCCGGGATGTACGCCGTCTCCTTGTTGTCGCCCTTGCCGCGCACCACCTGGAGCGCCGCGACGACCGGGACGGTCTGGTCGGTGGGGGCGAGGACCAGCGAGCCGGCCCCGCCGCGGGTGACGTCGCCGAGGTCGACCGCCGTGGTCATGCCGGACTTGACGTGCAGGCTCTCGTTGCCGGCCGGAGTGATCAGGCCGTCGGCGGAGGCCAGGCGGATCTTCAGGTCGGCGTCGTCGTCCCCGGGGGTGAAGGCGATCAGGCGGACGTCGGTGGCGTCCTTCGGGATGCCGGGCAGGACCTGGCTGCCGGCCGGGTCGGCGGCGGCGGCCAGCCAGTCGCCGCCCGCCTTGTCGTCCAGGGCCTGCACGGCCGCGCCGACCCGGCCGCTGCGCACGCTGACGTGCACGGTCAGGTCGGACTGCCGCTCGTCGGTGAGGGTGGAGAGGAGGATCGGCTCGCTCGCGTGCGGCTTGACGGTGAGGTTCTCGCCCAGCGGGGACTTGATCGCGCCGTCCTTGCCGTACAGCTCGATGTCGACCACGGCGGCCGAGTCGTCGGGGTTGGTCAGGTGGACGTAGTCGGTGCGGCCGGTGGCCGTGCTGGCGCCCGGGAACCAGAACTCGGTGTCCGCGCCGGTGCAGTTGACGCCGAGAAGGCCCCGGCCGGTGCCGGCGGCGACCTCGGTGGTCTCCTGGACGGTCCAGCCGGACGCGAACCTGCCGTCCGCGGTGCCGACGAGCGCGGGGACCTCGGCGCCGGAGGTCTCCCCGGTGGCCGGCGTGCCCGGCGCCTTCGGGGTGAGCACCGGCTCGTCGGTCTTCTTCCCGGCGCCCTTGCCGCCCTTGCCCTTCTGGCTGCCGTCCGTGCCGTCGGCTGCCCGGAGTTGGGCCTTGCCGCCGCTCCCGGTGCCCTTGGTGACGGGCGTGAACGACGTGTACGCCGTGTCGGCGATGTCCGACATGCTCGGCGCCGGGCACAGCAGGCTGGTGCGCTCCACGGGCAGCCGGGCCGCCGCCTGGGGGGCGGCGGCGCCGGACGCGGACGGCGAGTCGAACGCGGCGAACGCGGTGACGGCGGCCAGCGCGGCCGTGCCGGCGATCAGGGACAGGGTGGTGCGGTTCACTGCTGGCTCCCGTCGGGGCGCTGGCTGCCGGTGCCGTGGGGGTGCTGGGCCGGGTCATAGCCCTGCTGGGCGGGGTCATAGCCCTGCTGGGCGGGGTCGTAACCCTGCTGGGCGGGGTCGTACGCCGGGTCGTAGCCCTGCTGGTAGGCCGCCGGGTCGTACGGCATCTGGTCGGGGGTGCCGCTGTGGGCGTACGGGTCGTACGGGGCCGTCTGGTAGGGGTCGGGCTGCTGGTACGGCTGCTGGTCGTAGCCGGTCGTGGTCTGGTACGGGTCCGTGTCGTAACCGTCGTAACCGTCGTGTCCGGCGTTCCCGTACGTGCCCGGGTCCCACTCGTCGTACGACTGCTGGTGCGGTAGGGCGGCCGGGGGCTGCTCGGGCTGCGCAGGCGTGCCGGGTTGCTCCTCGGCGGCGGATTCCTCCGCCTGGGCGCGCAGGCGGCGGGCGCGACGGCCCTCGCCGGCGGTGGCCTGGGCGGGCAGGGGCTGCTCCTCGGGCAGGTCGTCGTCGACGTCGCGGCGGCGGCCGGGCAGGGCGAGGACGACCAGGACGACGGCGAGCGCGCCCTGTGCCCAGAGCCAGGCCGTGTGGGCGATCGGGGCGTCGTAGGTGACGTCCAGCCTGCCGCCGTTGGAGGGGAGTCGGAAGCCCTGGGCCCAGCCGTCGACCGTGGTCCGGGTGAGCGGCTTGCCGTCGAGGGTGGCCGTCCAGCCGTCGGCGGCGCTGTCGGCGAGACGCAGGACGCGGCTGCCGGAGCCGGAGGGGATCGTCGTGTGGATCTCCACCGGTCCCGCGGTGACGGGCTGGGCCTTGCCCGTGCCGGAGGCGGGGACGATGGCCGCGCGGCCGACCTCCTGGTCGACGCGCCACAGGGCGTTGCCGTTCTGCTGGCTGAGCCGGGCCAGACCGGGGGTGGCGTCGAGGACGCGGGTGATGTCGCGGGGGGTGCCCTTGTGGACGAGGACGTAGCGCACGGCGAAGCCGCCGAGTTCGTCGGCCTGGTCGGCGCCGGAGCCGGCGACCAGGTTGGCGACGGTCTTGTCCAGGCGGGCGTTGTCGCCGTCGGCGGCGGTGAGTTCGGCGTCGCCCATGCGGGCGCCGGAGCCACGGACCAGGGTGTAGCGCACGCGTGCGGTGGAGTCGGTGTCGAGGATCAAGGTGCGGGCCTGGTCGCCGCCGCTGGAGTCCTCGGCGACGAACGCGGGCACCTGGGCCGGGTCGCGGCGCTCCAGCGGGCCGTCGGCGCCGCGGATCATCCAGCCGGCGGCGACGAGCAGCGGGCCGGCGGCCGAGGCGAAGGCGATCAGGGCGGCGACGGGCTGGCGCCAGCCGAAGCTCTGCTCGGCCACGCGTGCGCGTGCGCCGTCGGCGCCGAGGGCGGCGGCGGCCAGCAGGGCGATGCCGTAGACGAGGGTGGCCGGTCCGGCCCAGGCGGACTTGTTGGACAGGACCGCGAAGACGAGGCCGGTCAGGGCGACGGCCCAGGCGGTGCGGATGCCGAGCTGCCGCTCGGAGCGCAGCAGGGCGGCGAGCGCGGCGAGCACGATGCCGATGAGCATCAGGCCGTGCACGGTGCCGGGGCCGCCGGGCGCGGCGCCGAGCAGGTCGAGCGCGGAGGCGGCCGAGGGGCCGTACTCCAGGCCGGCCTCCTGGAAGAAGCCGGTCGGCAGGAGGGTCAGCGACCAGGGGGCGAGGAGCAGCAGCGGGGTGCCGAGCTGGGCGAGGAAGCGCAGGCCGTGGGCGACGAGGTCGCGGCGGCGCAGCACCAGTACGCCGAGGCCGAGCAGCAGGGCGATGGGCCAGACGATCGGTGTGAAGGCGGTGGTGATGGTCAGCAGGAGCGCGTACGCCCAGGTGGCTCGCCAGCTGCCGCGCGCGCCGGTGCGGCTTGCCAGGCCGCCGGCGGCGATGCCCGCGCGCGCGATGAGCGGCAGCAGTACGGCGAGCACGGCGGTGCCGATGCGGCCGCCGGCCAGGGCGCCGGTGGTGGCGGGCAGGAAGGCGTAGCCGATGGCCGCCCACGCGCGCAGCAGCCGGGAGGTGACCAGGGGCCGGGAGGCGAAGTAGGCGGTGAATCCGGCGAGCGGCACCGAGCAGACGAGCAGGACGGTGACGGTGAGTCCGGTGGAGCCGAACAGGATCGAGGCGAGGGTGGCGACGATCGCCAGATACGGGGGCGCGGACGGGGTGCCGCCGGCGCCGACCGGGTGCCAGGCGTCCAGGTAGCGGGACCACAGGTCGCCGACGCCGGCCGGGGCGGGCAGCAGGGCGCCGCCGGCCAGGGCGCCGCCGGCGAGCAGGGCGCGGCAGGCGACGAGGGAGATGAGCAGCAGCGCGAGGAAGAGCACCGGGCCGGGTCTGCGGGCGATCCGCTTGAGCCGGGCGAACTGCTCGACCTCCAGGAACTCGGCGTCGTCGCCGCCGGGTCCGGACTCCACGGCGCCGCCGTGCCGGCCGGCCGAGGCGGTGTCGCTGTCGGTGCCGCTGGTGAAGTTGCCCGCGATCTGCTCCACGGTGGCCCGGATGGTGGCGCCGGGCGGCGGGAACAGCTGGCGCAGTTCGCCCTTGTCGATCCGTGCGGGGCCGCGGCGGCGCCGGGCGGCGACGATCCGCTCGGGCCGCAGCAGGGTGCTCAGCAGGCCGCGGATCTCGTCGACGGCCTGGCCGGGGACCTTGCCGACGAGGTAGGCGAGGGTGCGCAGGACGGTGCCGAGGACGAGCCGCAGCAGGACCCAGGGCAGCGCGGCCGTACGGGTGTTGACGAGCAGGGTGTAGACGGCGCCCGCCTTGTCGACCTTGTGCGGGGAGGCGGCGGTGCGGCCCGCGCAGTCGACCGTGCGGCGCTCTCGGGACGCGGCCTCGGCGTGCCGGACGACGGCGTCGGGGGCGATCAGGACGCGGTGGCCGGCGGTGTGGGCGCGCCAGCACAGGTCGACGTCGTCGCGCATGAGGGGCAGCCGGCGGTCGAAGCCGCCGAGTTGTTCGAAGACGTCGCGGCGGATGAGCATGCCGGCGGTGGAGACGGACAGCACGGTGCGGACGTGATCGTGCTGTCCCTGGTCCTGTTCGCGGCGGTCCAGGCCGGTCCAGCGGCGGCCGGAGTTGGCGATGGAGACGCCGACCTCCAGCAGCTGGCGGCGGTCGTACCAGCCGCGCAGCTTGGGGCCGACGACCGCGACGTCGTCGCGGCCGAGTTCGAGTTCGGTCTCGACGACCCGCAGCAGCTGGGCGAGGGCGTCGGGTTCGGGGGCGCAGTCGTCGTGCAGCAGCCACAGCCACTGGATGGGCTCGCCGTGCGGCAGTTCGGGCAGGTCGTAGGCGTCGTCGCGCCAGGTGCGCGTGACGGGGTCCCAGCCGCTGGGGCGCTTGAGGTACGGCAGGTCCTCCGGGGTGAGGACGGGCGCGATGCGGCTCGCCTCCTCCACGGCCTGGCCGAAGCCGGTACGGCGGGCCAGGTGCAGCACGTTGGCGTCGCCGAGGACGCCGGTGAGCAGCTGGGCGGAGTCGTCCGCGCTGCCGGTGTCGGCGGCCACCGCGTACTGGACGGGGCGCTCCTGGCCGAGCAGCCCGGCGAGCGCGTCGGGCAGCCAGCGGGCGCCGTCGTGGGAGACGAGGACCGCGGTCACCACATGACGCGGGAACTCGGGCGGGCGGGCTGGGTCGAACGCTGCTGTGGCGGTGCCGCTCTGGGCCGCCGTATGGCTGTGCACGGACATCGAGGTACGGGCCCCGGTTCGATGGACTGCGGTGGACGCCTGTGCCTCCCCGTGCGTCGAGCGGATCGAGTGCGTCGAGGGGACAGCGGGGCGTCTCGGACGAGCGACCACACTATCGGCTGGCCATGACGACGGCCCGCCACCTGTGGATAACCCACTGGCGACGGGCCGTTCGCGACGTTGGTGGCCGGCCGTACGGTCACACGGCGGCCTTCTTCAGGCGGCGGCGTTCCCGCTCGGACAGGCCGCCCCAGATGCCGAAGCGCTCGTCGTTGGCGAGGGCGTATTCGAGGCACTCGGAGCGGACCTCGCAGGCGAGGCAGACCTTCTTGGCCTCTCTGGTGGAGCCGCCCTTCTCGGGGAAGAAGGACTCGGGGTCGGTCTGGGCGCACAGCGCGCGCTCCTGCCAGCCGAGTTCCTCGTCCGCGTCGTCGACCAGCAGTTGCTGCACCAGCTCGGTCATGTGCGCCCCTCGTCTGTCTTTCGCGTCCCCGTGCGTAGCCGTTACCGATTTCGGCTGAACGACACGAGTGAAATTACAAGTGTGCTGCTCCGGGCGAGTCAAGCCGAGATCTGCTATTGGGTCCGTTATTCACTCTGCGGAACCAAGGCCATGCGGAAAGTGTTCAAATCGGCATAAACCTCGACGCGCAACTGGACGCACGGGGCGGCCACGACCCTGTACAGATGTCTGTACGGAGAAAGACGCCTCCGTGTTCGATCCCGTTGCGCGAGGCTCGAGCGCTCGGATGTGCCCCATGTGTCCCGGCCCCCCGGTGAGCAAACCTTTCACCTTTCAGATGAACCGGATGAGGTGAAACATGTCCCACATACCGGGCGTCGAGTTGACAGTACGGGTGTGAACCGATGTCCTAGTGGGCATGCTCGCGAACTTGGCACTCACCTCGACCCGCACCGCCGGGTCCCTCGGTGCCGCCCGCGCGCGCTGTAGCTGTTGTTGCTGTTCCAGCTGTTGAGCCAAGCCGCTCCGGCTGTTCCCGAGCCCATCCCGGCCCGGTCGCGTCTCCGCGCTCCGTGATCCCTCATCCAGGGCACCCCGCCCGCCCGTGACCCGGGCGGACCGTACGCGTCACCCAGCACCACACCCCGGCTCCAGCCCCCCACTCTTCACCGAGGACCACCGAACCCCGATGAACAGCGACAACGACCTCCAGATCGCCGGCGACATCCTCGAAGTCCCGCACCTGCTCCAGCCGCCGCGCGAGCACCCGGCCACCGTCGCCGAGTTCGCGGGCCTCGCCCGCTCGGTCGCCGCCGACCGCGCCCAGTGGGCGCACCTCGTCCGCTACGACGCCACCACCCGCTGGTACCACCGGCTGCGCACCGGACCCGGCTACGAGGTGTGGCTGCTGTCCTGGGTCCCCGGGCAGGGCAGCGGGCGGCACGACCACGGGCGCTCGTCCGGTGTCCTCACCGTCCTGGAAGGCACCCTCACCGAGCGCACCGAGCGCGGCACGCGCGCGCTGGCGGCGGGCGCGCAGCGGGTGTTCGCGCCGGGCTACGTCCACGAGGTCGTCAACGACGCGCTGGAACCGGCGGTCAGCCTGCACGTGTACTACCCCGGCCTGACCGAGATGCCCATGCACACCTCCCCCCACTGCGAGGCGCACGGCGAGGCGCGCCCGGTGACTGCCTGACGCGTTGTCGGACCGGCCTGCAAGACTTGCTCCCATGCGCATTGTGGTTCTGGCAGGCGGCATCGGCGGTGCCCGTTTCCTGCGCGGTCTGAAACGGGCCGTGCCGGACGCGGACGTCACGGTCATCGGCAACACCGGCGACGACATCCACCTCTTCGGGCTGAAGGTCTGCCCGGACCTGGACACGGTGATGTACACGCTGGGCGGCGGCATCAACGAGGAGCAGGGCTGGGGGCGGACGGACGAGACCTTCCACCTCAAGGAGGAGCTGGCGGCCTACGGCGTCGGCCCGGACTGGTTCGGGCTCGGCGACCGGGACTTCGCGACGCACATCGTCCGGACGCAGATGCTGAGCGCCGGCTATCCGCTGAGCGCGGTCACCGAGGCGCTGTGCGACCGCTGGAAACCGGGCGTGCGGCTGATCCCCATGACCGACGACCGCGTCGAGACGCATGTGGCCGTCGAGCTGGACGGTGAGCGCAAGGCGATCCACTTCCAGGAGTACTGGGTGAGGCTGCGGGCCTCCGTCCCGGCCGAGGCGGTCGTCCCGGTCGGCGCCGAGCGGGCCAAGCCGGCCCCGGGTGTGCTGGAGGCCATCGCCGAGGCGGACGTGATCCTCTTCCCGCCGTCCAACCCGGTCGTGTCCATCGGCACGATCCTCGCCGTGCCCGGCATCCGCGAGGCCATCGCCGAGGCGGGCGTGCCCGTGGTCGGCCTGTCCCCGATCGTCGGGGACGCGCCCGTGCGCGGCATGGCCGACAAGGTGCTGGCCGCCGTCGGCGTGGAGTCCACGGCCGCCGCGGTCGCCGAGCACTACGGCTCCGGGCTGCTGGACGGCTGGCTCGTCGACACCGTGGACGCGGGCGCGGTCGAGCGGGTCGAGGCGGACGGCATCCGCTGCCGGGCCGTACCGCTGATGATGACCGACGTGGACGCGGCCGCGCAGATGGCACGGGAGGCGCTGGCGCTGGCCGAGGAGGTGCGGGGGGCGTGAGCGACACGGCGTACGCCGGGGCCGAGCGGCCCGGGTACCGGGTCTGGGCCCTGCCCGGCATCCCCGAGGTGCAGCCGGGCGACGACCTCGCCAAGCTGATCGCCGCGACCGAGCCGGGTCTGGCCGACGGGGATGTGCTGATCATCACGTCCAAGATCGTCTCGAAGGCCGAGGGCCGGGTGGTGCGGGCGGCCGACCGGGAGGCCGCGATCGACGCCGAGACGGTCCGGGTCGTGGCCCGGCGCGGCCCGCTGCGCATCGTGGAGAACCGGCAGGGCCTGGTCATGGCCGCCGCCGGGGTCGACGCCTCCAACACCCCCGCCGGGACCGTGCTCCTGCTGCCCGAGGACCCGGACGCCTCCGCGCGCGCGATCCGGGCCGGCCTGCGCGCCACCCTCGGCGTCGACGTCGGCGTCGTCGTCAGTGACACGTTCGGACGGCCCTGGCGCGAGGGGCTCACCGATGTCGCGATCGGCGCCGCCGGGGTGCGCGTGCTGGACGATCTGCGCGGGGGCGCGGACGGGTACGGCAATCCGCTCAGCGCGACCGTCGTCGCCACGGCGGACGAGCTGGCCGCCGCCGGTGACCTGGTCAAGGGCAAGGCGGCGGGCCTGCCGGTCGCCGTGGTGCGCGGACTGCCCCACACCGTGGCCGACGAGCACGGGGAGGGGGCCCGGGCCCTGGTGCGTAGCGCGCGGGACGACATGTTCCGGCTCGGCACCTCCGAGGCCGTGCGGGAGGCCGTGACCCAGCGCCGCACCGTGCGGGCCTTCACCGACGAGCCCGTGGACCCCGGCGCGGTCCGGCGCGCGGTGGCCGCCGCCGTCACCGCGCCCGCCCCGCACCACACCACGCCGTGGCGGTTCGTGCTGCTGGAGTCGGAGGAGTCGCGGGTACGACTGCTCGACGCGATGCGGGACGCCTGGATCGAGGACCTGCGCCGGGACGGCAAGAGCGAGGAGTCCGTCGCGAAGCGGATCCGGCGCGGTGACGTGCTGCGCAACGCGCCGTACCTGGTCGTGCCGTGCCTCGTCATGGACGGCTCGCACAGCTACGGCGACGCCCGGCGGGACGGTGCCGAGCGGGAGATGTTCGTCGTCGCGATGGGCGCGGGCGTGCAGAACCTGCTGGTCGCGCTGGCCGGGGAGCGGCTGGGCTCGGCATGGGTGTCGTCCACGATGTTCTGCCGGGACGTGGTGCGCGAGGTGCTCCGCCTGCCGGCGGACTGGGATCCGATGGGCGCGGTGGCGGTCGGTCACCCGGCGGAGGAACCGAGACCGCGGCCGGAACGGGACGCGGGGGCGTTCGTGGAGGTGCGGTGAGTTCGACGCGGGGCCCGGTCCGCTCCGAGGCGGCCCCATAGGCGCGTCGAACGCCTAGTCTCATAGACGGCACCGGCAGGGCACCGGCACTCCCAGGACACAGGACTCTTTCGTGGCAGGACGTTTCCCCCAGCGGCCCACGCGTACGACCGTGCGCGGCGGGCATGTCGCCGTGCCGGCGGGGGCCGCCGCCGGGATACCGCGGCAGGCGGCGGCGCCCGCGCGGGTACGGCGGTGGGTGCCGGACGGGCCGCTGGACCTGGGGCTGACCCTCGGGCCGCTCCGGCGCGGGCCCGCCGACCCGACGTTCCGGGCCACGGCGGACGGGTCCGTGTGGCGGGCCTGCCGTACGCCGGCCGGTCCGGGGACGCTGCGGGTGCGGGCGTGCGGCGGTGAGGTGCTCGGCGAGGCCTGGGGACCGGGTGCCGAGTGGCTCCTGGAGCAGTTGCCGGACCTGCTCGGTGCCGGTGACGACCCCGAGGCGTTCGTGCCGCGGCACCGGGTGGTCGCGCTGGCGCGGCACCGGCGGCCTGGGCTGAGACTGACCCGGACCGGGCTGGTGTTGGAGTCGCTGATCCCGTCCGTGCTGGAGCAGAAGGTCACCACCGACGAGGCGTACCGGGCGTGGTGGCTGCTCGTCCGGAGGTTCGGGGAGCCGGCGCCGGGCCCCGCGGGGGTCGGCGAGCGGCCGATGTGGGTGATGCCTGCGCCGCGGACCTGGGCGCTGATTCCGTCCTGGGAGTGGCACCGGGCCGGGGTCGACGACAAGCGGGCGTCCACGATTCTGCGGGCCGTGCGGGTCGCTGCGCGGCTGGAGCAGGCTGTGGGGATGCCGGCGGGTGAGGCCCGGGCGCGGTTGGAGGTCGTGCCGGGGGTGGGGCCGTGGACGTCGGCGGAAGTGGTGCAGCGCAGCCATGGGGCGGCGGACGCGGTGACCGTCGGAGACCTGCATCTGCCGGGGATCGTGGGGTGGGCGCTGGCGGGGGATCGGGAGGCCGACGATGCGGAGATGCTGCGCTTGCTTGAGCCGTATGCCGGGCAGCGGCATCGGGCGGCTCGGCTGATCCTGCTGAGCGGGCACGTACCGGCGCGGCGGAAGCCGAAGATGCGGCGGGTGGACATCGGGTTGCTGTGAGGCGGGGTGCGCCGCGCCGGGCTGGGCGGCTGGTCTCGCTCACCGGCGGCGACGCTGTGCAGTTGGCGGTGCTGCGGTTCCCCAGGGGCGCGGGGAACCGCGCGGGTGACCCACCACCGGCCGCGGACGCCATCCGGTGGCGGGACCCCTGGCCGGCCGGCGGGGTCCGGGGCGTGGCCCCCGGGGCGGCGGCTCAGGCTCCGGGGGGCCTCAGGACTGGTCCGAAGAGAAGCGCAGCGACCCCGCCGGGATACGGGCGTCGCACCAGACCCGCGCGCCCTCGCGGAGTTCGTTGTCGGCACCCACGATCGCGTCGTCGCCGATGACCGTCCCGGTGAGGACGGAGCGTTCGCCGACGCGGGCGCGGGTGCCGATGAGGGAGTCGGTGATGACGGCGTCGGGTTCGATGACGGCGCCCGGCAGGATCGTCGAGCCGGAGATCCGCGCGCCCTGCGCCACGAACGCGCCCTCGCCCACCACCGTGCCGCCCGTCAGCTTGGCGTCGGGCGCCACCGTGGCCGTCGGCAGCACGAGCCGGTCGCCGCACCGGCCGGGGACCGCCGGGGACGGGGCCCGGCCCAGGACCAGGTCGGCCGAGCCGCGGACGAAGGCGGCCGGGGTGCCGAGGTCCAGCCAGTAGGTGGAGTCGACCATGCCCTGCAGATGCGCGCCGGCCGCCAGGAGGCCGGGGAAGGTCTCGCGTTCCACGGACACCGGGCGGCCCGCCGGGATGGTGTCGATGACCGAGCGGCGGAAGACGTACGCCCCCGCGTTGATCTGGTCGGTGACGATCTCCTCCGGCGCCTGCGGCTTCTCCAGGAAGGCCAGGACGCGGCCTGTCTCGTCCGTGGGCACGAGGCCGTAGGCACGCGGGTCCGTCACCTGCGTCAGGTGCAGCGAGACGTCCGCGCCCGTCGACTCGTGGGTGTGCACGAGGGCCCTGATGTCCAGCCCCGTCAGGATGTCCCCGTTGAAGATCAGCACCGGGTCGTCGGGACCGGAGTGCAGACGGGCGGCGACGTTGCGGATGGCTCCGCCCGTGCCGAGCGGCTCCTGCTCCGTCACGTACTCGATGTGCAGGCCCAGCGCGGAGCCGTCGCCGAAGTACGGCTCGAAGACCTCGGCCAGATAGCTCGTGGCGAGGACGATGTGCTCGACGCCCGCCGCTCGCGCCCGCGCCAGCTGGTGGGTGAGGAACGGCACCCCGGCGGCCGGGACCATCGGCTTGGGTGTGTGCACCGTGAGCGGCCGCAGCCGGGTGCCTTTGCCGCCGACCAGGAGGATCGCTTCTGTCACCTGTCGTCTCCGCTTCCTGCCGGGACCGGCCGAACTACTCATGACACTCGTTTCGGCCGGTCAGTGTATGCAGACCGGGCGTCGACGCCTTCGATGGCCGCGCGGTGTCCCGCGAGATCGGCGTGCCGTTTCCCCCGGCCGCCCCCGCCCCGGCCTCAGCGCCCCTGGTAGCTCGCCGCGCTGGATCGGGCCGTGCCGAGCTTGGCGTAGAGCCGCTTGCCCGGGCACTCGGTGGCGAACCCGTCCCGATGGCCGGAGATCACGTGCAGTCGTACGTTCTTCCCCTTGGGGTAGAGATTGCCACCGCCCGACGTGAGATATGTCTTTCCGCTCGGATTGACCCCGTAGAGCCCGAGCTTCCACGCGGTGAGCCGGGCGATGGCCGTCACCGCGGCGCTCGACGGCTTGGTCGCGCCGTACGTGCCGATCACGGCGATGCCCATGCTGTTGGTGTTGAACCCGAGGGTGTGCGCGCCGAGCACCGCTTTGGCGACGCCCCCGGCCCGGCCCTCGTAGAGGGTTCCGCACTTGTCGACGAGGAAGTTGTAGCCGATGTCCCGCCAGCCCATGCTCTGCACGTGGTAGCGGTAGATACTGCGGATGACGGAGGGGGCCTGGGCGCAGGTGTACGCGTTGCCCGTTGCGGTGTGGTGGACGAAGGCCGCCTTGATCTTCTTCGTGTAGACGAACCCGCGCTCGCGCAGTGACTCGTCCGCACCCCAGCCCCGGCGCGTGACGATCCGCGGGCGCGGCCCGATGTACGGTTTCCCCCGCACCGGTCCCTGGAGGCGGGTCAGCTCCTGCTCGGTGGCCGGCCGGTCCAGTTCGGGAATCGCTGTGGCGCCGAACTCGGTGATGTCCGCGTTGGCGGCCGAGGCGGCCAACGCGGCCTCCGTGTCGAGGGCGGTGCGGGGCGGGTCGTCGCCGGGCGGGTTCCCGGGCAGCCCCTCACCGGTCGCCCCGCCCTCCCCCGCGCCTTCCCCGCCCCCGCCGTCCACCAACTCCAGCCGCAGCCCCGGCGGCAGCGACGCCCCCGGCCTTCCGGCGCGCCTCCCCGAGGGGAGCCCGGTGCCGTCCCCGCCGCCCGCACCCTCCGCCCGCACCCGCACATCCACGCCGTCGGAGTCCCCCACCCACAGCGGCGCCGTCGCCCCGCGCACCCGGCGGGAGGAGCCCTCCGCCGTGTCCGGGTCGGCGCCGTGGTCGGCGTTGTGCGTCTCGACGTCCTGCCAGCCGGACCACCGCCCCGTCACGGCGGACCGGGTGCGCACCCGCACCCGTCCGCGCAGCTCGGTGTCCGGGTCGTCCCAGACCACGCCGATCAGTGAGAACCGGTCGAGGCCGGCGCGGTACAGCCCCTGTTCCGGGGCCCCGCCGACGACCCGGTCCCGGGAGAGCGGGGTGAGCGGCAGCGACCGCGTGCTGCCCGGGACCGCGGCCCGGACCGGGACGGTCGCGACGGTCGCGGGCAGGGCGGACGCGGGCGGGGCGGGAGCGAGCGCGAGGGCCGTGGCGAAGGTGAGGCCGATCGAACAGGCGGCGAGCGGGGAGACGCCAGGACAGGAGGTGAGGAATCCACGCATGGGCATGATCTTGGGCATATCCATACATATCTGTCCAACAGGAACTGACGGCCTGTCGGGAGACGTTCCGCCGAACCGGTGGCCCCACCGCCCGCCGCGCACGCCCGCCCGCGCGTACCCTGTCCCGGGTGAACGCCACCGATCGCACCCCTGCCGACCTGCTGACTTCCGCGCTCGCCGCGGACCCCGGCCGCCCGCTGGTGACCTTCTACGACGACGCCACGGGCGAACGCGTCGAACTGTCCGTGGCCACCTTCGCCAATTGGGTGGCCAAGACCGCCAACCTCCTCCAGGGCGACCTCGCCGCCGGGCCCGGTGACCGGGTCGCGCTGCTGCTGCCGGCGCACTGGCAGACGGCGGTGTGGCTGCTGGCCTGTTCGTCCGTGGGTGCGGTCGCGGACGTCGCCGGGGACCCGGCGGCGGCCGACGTCGTCGTGAGCGGGCCGGACTCGCTCGACGCGGCGCGTGCCTGCACCGGTGAGCGAGTGGCGCTGGCGCTGCGGCCGTTGGGCGGACGTTTCCCGCGGACCCCGGCCGGGTTCATCGACTACGCCGTGGAAGTCCCGGGTCAGGGCGACCGGTTCGCCCCGTTCGCTCCGGTGGATCCGCAGGAGCCGGCGCTCATCGTCGCCGGGCGGGAGTTCAGCGGAGCCGAGGTCGTCGAACGGGCCGCTTCCGAGGCGGGGGCGCTGGGGCTCACGGGTCCGGGGTCCCGGTTGCTGTCGGGGCTGCCGTACGACACCTGGGAGGGGCTGAGCGCGGGGCTGTTCTCGCCGTTGGCCGTCGGGGGGTCCGTGGTGCTGTGCCGGAATCTGGAGCGCTTGGACGAGGAGGCGCTCGCCAAGCGGGTGGAGAGCGAGAGGGTGACCGCCGTACGGCGGTGAGGCCGCCTTCGGGGCGCGTGCGCGTCGTGGCTCGTCGCGCGGTCCCCCGCGCCCCTCAGGCCGGCCGCCGTCACCCGATCGGAGCAGCAAAGGGCGCCTCACCCTCCGCCTCCCCGCCATCGTCGTAAGTGCAGGACGCGACGCTCGTACGCCATGAGGGGATGGCCCCACCGTGACCGACACCGCAGGCAAGCCCGTCGGTCCCGGGGCGGGGGCCTCCGCGACCGGCGACGGGCTGATACGGCGCCGGCGGCGGCGGTGGGTGCGGAACTCCGCGCTGGGGGCGGCCGTACTCCTCGTCGTGGCCGCCGGAGCCGGGTGGGCCGTCTACGCCAGGCTCAGTGCCAACATCACCGCCGACGAGGCCGCCGCCGCGGAGCTGGCGCGGTTCGAGCGCGAGCGGCCCACCGCGCTGGTGCGGGACGCGCAGAACATCCTGCTGATCGGGTCCGACACACGCGCCGGGGACGGCAACGGCAGGTACGGGAAGGACTTCGGCACCGAGCGGTCGGACACGACGATCCTGCTGCACCTGGCCGCCGACCGGCACAGCGCCACCGCCGTCTCGCTGCCCCGGGACCTGATGGTGGACATCCCGAGCTGCGGGCAGAAGGACGGCAGGCGCAGCGATCCGGTGTTCGCGATGTTCAACCACGCCTTCGAGGTGGGCGGTTCGGCGTGCACCATCCGGACCGTCGAGAAGCTGACCGGTATCCGGATCGACCACCACATGGTCCTGGACTTCAGCGGGTTCAAGGAGATGGTGGACGCCGTCGACGGCGTGGAGGTGTGCCTGAAGGAGCCGGTGGACGACAAGGCGGCGAAGCTCAAGCTGCCTGCGGGGAAGGTCAGGCTCGACGGGGAGCAGGCCCTCGGGTTCGTACGCGCCCGCAAGTCGCTCGGGAACGGCAGCGACACCGAACGGATGGAGCGGCAGCAGCGCTTCCTCGGCGCGCTCGTCAACAAGGTGCGGAGCAGTGACGTCCTGCTGAACCCGGTGAAGCTGTATCCGGTGCTGGACGCGGCGACCTCCTCGCTGACCACCGATCCGGAACTGGCGACTCTGCGCGGTTTGTACCAGTTGGTGCGTGGGCTGCGCGACATCCCCACCGAACGCGTGCAGTTCCTGACGGTGCCGCGAGAGTCGTACGTCTACGACGCCAACCGTGACCAGCTCGTGGAGCCGGAGGCCGAGAGCCTGTTCGCCCGGCTGCGGGCCGATCAGCCGGTGGCGGTGACCCAGGAGAACACACAGGAAGTTCCCGGGCAGGACACAGGTCCGGGCGCGTCGGACGACCCCTCGCCCGCCCCGACGTTCCGCGGGAGGACGGCCGCCGAACAGACCTGTGAGTGAGCCGCGCACCGGGGTGGTGAACCGTCGTTCAGAAAATCCGTTCAGAAAATGAGGGGGATTGCCCGGTTGTAGGCATGTCGAATTTGTCACCAGCGTCGCTCGACGCTGAACTGGGCGGATAGTGTGAGCGATCCGGTGCACCTGGCCGCGAGGTCCGACGGGCTTTGTCGGGGCCGTGCACTGTTTCACCGAGACCCGAGCGCCTTGGAGGGGAAAGGCGCCGCGTGGCCCCGACGGAGGATTCGGACAACCGTGGACGCGCAAGGCCGTGGGCGGGCGGACAACATCGACCCCGCAGACCAGTGGGTACTCAATCCGAACACCGGCGAATACGAACTGCGACTGAGCCCTACCACAGCGCAGTCGCCGGTCCCCGGACCGCGCAGACCGTCCCCCCGGAACGGCGGTGACGCGGCGGGCGGCCGTACGCGCCAGCCGGCCGGGCAGAACCGGCAGGCGCCCCGGGCGCGCGGCACCGATGTGCCCGCGCCCCGCTCGGCCCGGCGCCGGGCCGCCGAACCGGAGGCACCGCAGGGGCGCCGCGCCTCCCGGCGGCCGGGGAAGAAGAAGTCGACGGCGAAGAAGGTGCTGCTGTGGACCGGCGGGTCCATGGCCTTCGTGCTGGTCGCCGTGTCGGCCGCCGGCTACCTCTACATCAAGCACCTGAACGACAACATCACCTCCGTGTCCGACGACGGCGCCAGTACCGGCGGCTTCCGCAAGGACGAGGCGATCAACATCCTGCTGATCGGCACGGACAAGCGCACCGGCGCGGGCAACGAGGGCTACGGCGACTCGGGCAGCGTCGGGCACGCCGACACCACGATCCTGCTGCACGTCTCCAAGGACCGCTCCAACGCCACCGCGCTGAGCATCCCGCGCGACCTGATCGTGGACGTCCCGGACTGCCCGACCGAGCAGGAGGACGGCACCAAGAAGGTCATCCCGGGCTCGCAGGGCGTCCGCTTCAACACGAGCCTCGGGCAGGACGACCGTACGCCCAGCTGCACCATGCGCACGGTGACCGAACTGACGGGGATCAAGCCGGACGACTTCATGGTCGCCGACTTCAACGCGGTCAAGACGCTGACCGAGGCGGTCGACGGTGTCGACGTCTGTCTGGCCAAGGACATCGACGACCCGAAGTCGCACCTGAAGCTGTCCGAGGGCACGCATCGGATCTCCGGCGAGCAGGCGCTGGCGTTCGTGCGCACCCGGCACTCCGTCGGCTTCGGCGGCGACCTCAGCCGGATCGGGCTCCAGCAGCAGTTCCTGGGCGCGCTGATGCGCAAGCTGAAGGGCAACGACACGCTCACCAGCCCGACCAAGATGGTGAAGCTGGCGGAGGCGGCCACCGACGCGCTCACCGTCGACGACAAGCTCAAGAGCATCGGCAAGCTGAAGGACCTGGGTCTGGAGCTGGGCAAGCTCAACCCGAAGAACCTGACCTTCACCACGGTGCCGGTGGTGGACAACCCGGCGGAGAAGGTCCATGCCACGGTCGTGCTCAGCGAGTCGAAGGCTGCGGCGGTCTTCGACGCCATCAGGAACGACGTCTCCTTCACCGACGTGAAGAAGAAGCAGAAGGCGGCGAAGGACGCGCAGGCCGCCCGGCTCAAGGGCACCAAGGCGCCCGCCTCCGAGGTACGGGTGCGCATCCTCAACGGCGGGGCCCAGGCCGGCAGCGCCCAGGCGGTGCTCAACTGGCTGCAGAACGACGAGGGCGTGACCAAGTCGGAGAACGCGGGCAACGCGCCCGCCCAGTTGGCCAAAACCACGCTGGAGTACGCGCCCGACCAGGCGGCCCAGGCGCGCCGGCTGGCCGCGATCATGGGCCTGTCCGGGGCCGCGCTGAAACCGGGCGAGAGCGTGACCAACTCCCAGGGGCTGCCGGCGATGACGCTGACCCTGGGCAAGGACTTCAAGGGAGCGGGGGTCTCCCTCACGGCGCCGACGAAGGCGCCGGACGTCGACAAGTCCACGGCGGACAAGGTGAAGTGCGCCTCGTAGGTAACCCTATGGGCCCGTCAAGCGTCTAACCGGACGCGGGACGGGCCCGTTGCTTGGCGTAAGGGTGGGGAGGGCAGGGAGTTTGGCGCAGAGCGAGGTGCGCGGGGAGGCTCCGGCGGTCGAGGACATGACGTCGCTCGCGCCGAAGAACTCGGACGCGCCGGCGCGTTCCGGCCGGCACGGCGGCGGGCGTGGCGGCGGACGGCGGGCGGGCGGTCCGAAGACCGACCGGCGGCGACGCAGACGGCGCGTGCTGCGCTGGTCGGCGACCCTGCTGGCGGTGGTGATACTCGGCACCGCGGGTGCCGGATATCTCTACTACCAGCATCTCAACGGCAACATCCAGAAGGGCAAGCGGGCCAACGGCGACGACTCCAAGGCGCACAAAACCCGCCCGAACGCGGCCGGCCAGACCCCGCTGAACATCCTGCTGATCGGCTCCGACAGCCGGAACTCCAAGGAGAACCTGAAGCTCGGCGGCAGCAGGGACCACGTAGGCGACCCGCCGCTCGGCGACGTGCAGATGCTCATCCACCTCTCGGCGGACCGCAAGAGCGCCGCCATGGTGAGCATCCCGCGGGACACCCGGGTGGACATCCCCAAGTGCACGGACCCCGAGAACGGCCACGTCTTTCCGGCGACGAACGACATCATCAACGTCAGCCTGGCCCGCGGCGGGGCCGGCTGCACGCTGCTCACCTGGGAGAACCTCACCGGGGTCTACATCGACCACTGGATGACGATCGACTTCGCGGGCGTGGTGCGCATGGCGGACGCGATCGGGGGTGTCGAGGTGTGCGTGAACCAGAACGTCTGGGACCACTCGACGCCCAGACAGCGCGGCGGTTCCGGCCTGAAGCTGACGAGGGGCTCGCACAAGGTGAAGGGCGAGAAGGCACTTCAGTGGCTGCGCACCCGGCACGCCTGGGGCAGCGACCTGATGCGGGCCCGCGCCCAGCACATGTACCTGAACTCGATGGTCCGCACGCTGAAGCAGCAGAACGTGTTCACCGACACGGGCCGGCTGATGGACCTGGCCGAGGCGGCCACCAAGTCCCTGAAGGTCTCCGAGGAGATCGGCACGGTCAAGAAGCTGTACGACCTGGGCATGGAGATGAAGTCGGTGCCGACCGACCGCATCACCAGCCTGACGATGCCCAACGTCCCGGACCCGAACGATCCGGACAACCACGTCGTACCGGACGACGACAAGGCCGGCCAGCTGTGGCGGATGCTCCAGGACGACGTGGCGCTCGACAAGAACGGCGGGGAGTCCGGGACGAAGAAGGACACGGGCAAGAACGAGCCGTCCAAGAAGCCCTCGCTCGACGCGGGCCGGCTCGGGGTGCTGGTGCAGAACGCCACCCGGACCGGCACCGAGGCCGCGGTGCGGCAGCGGGCGTCGGCGATCGGCCAGGTGCTCGTGCAGAAGGGCTACGCACGGGCGCAGGCCGACCTCTCGGGGAGCCAGGCCGAGGACAAGACGGTCGTGCGGTACCCGAGCGCGGACCTGGAGGGCGACGCCCAGGCGGTGGCCAAGGCGCTGGGCATCCCGATGAGTTCGGTCAAGAAGTCGACCGACGTGTCGGGGGTCACCGTCGTCGTCGGCGCGGACTGGCGCTCCGGCAGCAGCTATCCCAAGCAGTCCGAGCCGAGGGCGGGCGACCTGCCCGAGGGCACCGACGCCGTCAACGCCTCGGACAAGGGGGACTGCATGAACGTGTACGGGCCCTACCAGTGGTAGTGACGCCCCGGCCCACGGGAAAGGGGCCCCTCCCGCGCGGGGAGGGGCCCCTTCGTGCGTCCGTCAGGCGGCGGCGTCCACGACCGCGGGCCGCCGGGAGGCGATGACCCTCTTCGCCAGGGACTTCGGGCTGGTCAGGAAGCCCCAGCCCCACGACATGTGCATGGTGGCGAGGGCCACCGGGATCTGCAGCCGGGCCTTCAGCGGCAGCCCCTTGCCGGCCGGGACGGAACCCGCGACGATCGCGGCCAGGTAGCCGCCCGGGATCACGAAGCCCCACGGGGTCAGCGCCACGCCGACGACCAGCCCCGCGGCTATCGCGCACACCGCCGTCGGCGGCGCCAGGTAGCGCAGGTTGATCGATCCGAAGTGGTAGCGGGCGACGACGTGCCGCCAGCGGCCGTAGTCCTTGTACTGCTTGGCCAGCGCCCGCACCGACGGCCGCGGCCGGTACGACACCCTCAGCTCGGGCGAGAACCAGATGAGCCCGCCCGCCTCGCGGATGCGGAAGTTCAGCTCCCAGTCCTGGGCGCGGATGAACTCCTCGTTGTAGCCGCCCTGCTGCTCCAGCGCCTCGCGGCGGAAGACACCGAGGTAGACCGTCTCGGCGGGGCCGGCCTGCCCGCCGGTGTGGAACGCCGCGTTGCCGACGCCGATCTTCGAGGTCATCGCGGCCGCCACCGCGTGCTCCCAGTCGGTCTCGCCCTCGGCGTGCATGATGCCGCCCACGTTCTGCGCGCCGGTCTCCTCCAGGAGCCGCACGGCGGTCGCGATGTAGTTCGGCGAGAGCATGCCGTGGCCGTCGACGCGGACCACGATCGGGTGCCGGGACGCCTTGATCGCCGCGTTCAGCGCGGCCGGGGTGCGGCCGGTCGGGTTCGGGACGGTGTGCACGCGCGGGTCTTCGGCGACCAGCTCGGCGGCGATCTCGTCCGTGCGGTCCGTGGACGGACCGAGGGCGATCACGACCTCCATCTCGCCGGCGTACTCCTGCGCGAGGATCGCTTGGACGGCCCCGCGCAGATGCCGCTCCTCGTTGAGGACGGGCATGATCACGGACACTGCGGGGAGCCGCACGTCGGGCTTGGCGTTCATAGGGGCCTCACGTTACCGCGAACGGGGGATACGGGTGCGCGCCGCCGGGCCTGCGGCGCGGGCTGGAGATCGTATCGGCCTACTGTGCTCACGGATCCCACGTACGGCCTCGTCCGGAGGTGTCCTCCTTGCCCAGCCCGCCCCGGTCCCCCTCCTCCACCGCCAGAAGTGCGGGAGGGGCTCCCAGCACGCAGCGTCGCCCGCGGCCGTCCCGCCGGGTGCCGCGCCCGCCCGAGCGGCACGTGCGGCCCGTCCGGCCGCCGCGGCGGCCCCGCTGGGCCATGCGGGCGGTCACCACGCTGTCGGTCGTGGTGCTCGCCTCCGCCGGGATCGGGCACGCGGTGGTCGCCAGCCTGGACGCGGGCATCGCCCGGATCGACGCCTTCAAGGACATGAAGAACCGGCCCCGGGCCGGGCACGGCATGAACGTCCTGCTGGTCGGCACCGACGGCCGCGACAAGCTCAGCGAGCGGGACCGGCGGGCCTACCGGCTGGGCGGCGCACCCTGTCACTGCACCGACACCATGATGATCGTCCACATCGCGGAGGACCGGGAGCGGGCCACCGTGGTGAGCCTGCCGCGCGACTCCTACGCCGACATCCCCGCGCACGTCGACCGGAACACCGGGCAGCGGCACGGCCCGCACCCGGTCAAGCTCAACGCGGCCTACGCCGAGGGCGGCCCCCAGCTGACCATCCGCACGGTCGAGAGCATGACCCATGTGAAGATCGACCACTATCTGGAGGTCGACTTCACCAGCTTCATGAAGACCGTGGACGTGCTCGGCGGGGTCAAGGTGTGCACGCCGACGCCGCTGAAGGACCGGTACACCGGGCTCGACCTCGCGCCCGGCACGTACACCCTCCGGGGCGGGCAGGCGCTGCAGTACGTACGGGCCCGGCACGTCGACGGGGCCAGCGACCTGGGCCGGATGAAGCGGCAGCAGCGGTTCCTGGCCGCGCTGCTGGACAAGGCGACCTCCTCGGGGGTGCTGCTGAACCCCATGCGGTTCCGGGACGTGACCCGGGCGGTGCTCGGCTCGGTCCGCGCCGACGCGGGCTTCGGCACCGACGAGCTGCTCGACCTCGGCCGCGCCATGCGGAACTTCTCGCCGTCCTCGTCGGAGTTCACCACCGTCCCGATCGGACGGATGGACTACCCGGTCAAGGGCATCGGCTCGACCCTGAAGTGGGACCCGGTCAAGGCGGAGCAGTTGTTCCGGGCGCTGCGCGACGACAAGCCGCTCGCCGCGGAGCAGCCGCGCCGTGACCCGGCGCAGGCTCCGGTGCCGGTGGAGGTGTCCCCGGACACGGTCCGCGTCCAGGTGGCGAACGGCAGCGGCACGGTGGGGCTGGCCAAGCGGGTCGACGCGGCGCTCGCGGCGACCGGCTTCGCCACCACCCGCCGCCCGGTGACCGCGCCCGCCCATGTGCCGCGCACGGTCATCTTCTACGACCCCCGCTGGGACCGCTCCGCCCGGTCCCTGGCCGCCGCCCTGCCGGGCAGCGAGCTGCGGGCCGCGCCGGGCCAGGGACCGCTGCTGAAGGTGACGGTCGGCGCGGATTTCAAGAACGTCCGGAAGGTACGGTTCGACGACCCGGCGCAGCCGGAGCAGAGCGTCGTACGGGGCAACGAGGTGACGTGCTGAGGCCGTCTTCTCAGTCCTCGAAGCCTTCCGCCGCCCGCTTCTCCCGCAGTTCCCGGATCGCCCGGCGGCGGGCCAGACGGTGGGTGCGGCGGATCTGGGCCTCCTGGTAGCGGCGGCGGTCGCGGTCGGTCTCCGGTATCACCGGCGGCACCCGGCGCGGCCTGCCGTCGGCGTCGACGGCCGCGAAGACCAGATAGGCCGAGCCCACCTGGGTGGCCGGGTCCGACTCGTTCCAGCGCTCGGCGAGGACCCGGACGCCGATCTCCATCGAGGTCCGGCCGGTCCAGTTCACCTGCGCCTTGACGTGGACCAGGTCACCGACGCGGACCGGCTCCAGGAACACCATCTCGTCCATGGACGCGGTGACGGCGGGACCGCCGGAGTGCCGGCCGGCCACGGCGCCCGCCGCGTCGTCGACGAGCTTCATGATCACGCCACCGTGCACGGTCCCCAGCAGGTTGGTGTCGTTGTGGGTCATGATGTGGCTGAGGGTGGTGCGCGAGGCGGACGTGGGCTTGCCCGGGATGTCCGGTTCCATCTCCGGATCCGTGTCCGTGACCTGGTCTGTCATGCCCCCTACCTTATGCCGAAGCCTCATTCGCGGAATTTGTGTCGGCTTCGCAACAGCGAGGCCCTGATTTCCCGACATCCCTTGTCGAGCACATGGAGGCGCCCTGCACACTGGGGCGCATGAATGACTGGCCCGAGGGATGGTCCGACGACAACCGCGGCCCGCGCTACGGACGCGGCAGTGCCGGCGCACAGCCAGAGGGGGCCCGCGTGATGCGTCAGGTGCGGCGCGGCCCGGCGGCGCCGCCGTCCGGAGCCGGTGTGCCGCGGCAGCCGTCGTACGTCGACGGCCAGGGGCACGACGACGGCGCCGGCTACAGCGACTACGACAGCGGCTACAACACCGGCCAGGTCTACGGCGGCTCCGGCGGCCGGGGCCCGGGCGGTACGGCGGGGGCGCCCACCCGGGCGCCGCGTCCCGCGCCGAACTGGCGGCGCCGGATCAAGTGGACGGCGATCACGCTGGCGACCGTACTGGTCGTCACCTCCATCGCGACCTACTTCTGGGCCGACTCCAAGCTGCGCCGCGAGGTGGACCTGTCGAAGGTCATCGACCGGCCTGAGGGCGGCGACGGCACGAACTATCTGATCGTCGGCTCGGACAGCCGTGAAGGCATGTCCAAGGAGGACGAGAAGAAGCTGCACACCGGCGGCGCCGAGGGCAAGCGCACGGACTCGATGATGATCCTGCACGTCGGCGACAACGGCGACACGCTGATCTCGCTGCCGCGCGACTCGGACGTGGTGGTCCCGTCGTACCAGGGCTCGACGTCCGGGAAGACCTACCCGGCGCAGGGGCGGCACGCGAAGCTGAACGCCACCTACGCCGAGGACGGGCCGACGCTGCTGGTCCGCACGATCGAGGCCAACACCGGTCTGCGCATCGACCACTACGTCGAGATCGGCTTCCAGGGCTTCGCCGGCATCGTGGACGCGGTGGGCGGCGTCGAGATCACCATCGACAAGGGCTTCAAGGACAAGTGGTCGGGCGCCGACTTCAAGGCCGGCAAGCAGACCCTGAACGGCCAGCAGGCGCTCGCCTTCGTCCGTACCCGGCACGCGTTCGCCGCGTCCGACCTCCAGCGGACCAAGAACCAGCAGAAGTTCCTGGCCGCCCTGGCCCACCAGGTGGCCACCCCGTCGACGGTCCTCAACCCGTTCAAGCTCTACCCGACCATGGGCGCGGGCCTGGACTCCCTGATCGTCGACAAGGACATGTCGCTGTGGGACCTGGCCTCGATGTTCTGGGCGATGAAGGGCGTCAGCGGCGGTGACGGCACCTCGATGAACATGCCGATATCCGGCTCCGTGGGCGGCAACCTCGTCTGGGACAAGGCCAAGGTGAAGACCCTGGTGGACGAGCTGAACAACGACGAGAAGGTCACCGTCTCCGGCAACTGACGTCGTCGCGCACACCGGTCCGAGGGCACCCCGCGGGGTGCCCTCGGCCGTGCCGGGGTGGGCTCACATGCTGGCGCCCGCCATCGCCCGACAGGTCTCCGCGCAGCGGCGACACGCCTCCGCGCAGCGCATCATCTGCTGGTCGTCGGGCATGGACATACACGCCTCGGCGCACATGTCACAGGCCCGCGCGCAGACGGCGCACATCTCGCCGGCCATGGGCGAGCGCCGCATCATCATGTCGGCGCACAGGCGGGTCGTCTCGGAGCAGTCCATGAGCGCGCGCATGACCTGCATCTGCGCCTGGCCGCCCTGCTGCATGCAGGAGCTCATGGTCTCCTCGCACATGTTGTGGCAGTTCATGCAGGCGTCGATGCAGTCCTGCATCTGCTGCGTCAGGGCGGGCATCATTCCGGACTGGGACTGGGTCATGGCTCCTCCACGGAGGCGGACGGGACCCGGGGCGGGCCCCATGTGCTTCCGTCCTACGCCGAGGAGCGCAGTCCCGCATGTCGGGTTACGGCAGGTTGCGGGCCATGACGATGCGCTGCACTTGGTTCGTGCCCTCGTAAATCTGCGTGATCTTCGCGTCGCGCATCATGCGCTCCACCGGGTAGTCGCGGGTGTAGCCGTAGCCGCCGAGGAGCTGGACGGCGTCGGTGGTGACCTCCATGGCGACGTCCGAGGCGAAGCACTTGGCGGCGGCGCCCAGGTAGGTGAGGTCGGCGTCGCCGCGCTCGGAGGCGGCGGCGGCCTGGTAGGTGAGGGCACGGGCCGCCGAGATCTTCATGGACATGTCGGCGAGCATGAACTGGATGCCCTGGAAGTCGGCGATCGGCTTGCCGAACTGCTTGCGCTCCTGGACATAGCCCTTGGCGTAGTCGAAGGCGCCCTGCGCGACACCGAGCGCCTGGGCGGCGATGGTGATGCGGGTGTGGTCCAGGGTCTTCATGGCCGTCATGAAGCCGGTGCCCTCCTCGCCGATCATGCGGTCGGCGGGGATGCGGACGTTGTCGAAGTAGACCTCGCGGGTCGGCGAGCCCTTGATACCGAGCTTCTTCTCCGGGGCACCGAAGGAGACACCCTCGTCCGACTTCTCCACGACGAAGGCGGAGATGCCCTTCGAGCGCTTCGAGGGGTCCGTCACGGCCATGACCGTGTAGTACTCGGAGACGCCCGCGTTGGTGATCCAGCGCTTCACGCCGTTGAGCACCCAGTGGTCGCCGTCGCGGACCGCCTTGGTCTTCATGCCGGCCGCGTCGGAGCCGGCCTCCGGCTCGGAGAGGCAGTACGAGAACATCGCGTCACCCTTGGCGAGCGGCGTCAGGTACTTCTTCTTCAGCTCCTCGCCGCCGGAGAGGATCACCGGGAGCGAGCCGAGCTTGTTCACCGCGGGGATGAGCGAGGAGGAGACGCAGGCGCGGGCCACCTCCTCGATCACGATGACCGTGGCGAGCGCGTCGGCGCCGGCGCCGCCGTACTCCTCGGGGACGTGCACGGCGTGCAGGTCGCCTGCGACGAGGGCGTCGAGGGCCTCCTGCGGGAAACGGGCCTCCTCGTCCACCGCCGCGGCGTACGGCGCGATCTTCGCCTCGACCAGGGAGCGGACGGCGTCCCGGAGCATGTCGTGCTCCTCGGACGGGCGGTACAGGTCGAAGTCAGCCGATCCGGCCACGGTCTCTCACGCTCCAAAGACGCAGTGATACTGACGCTAATTACCGTTAAGTAACTGAATTTTAGGGCCCCGGTGTGAACCCGCCTACGTGAGCTTGGTGACAGCGGGAAAATTGCCCGCCGAGCGGCCCGACTATGCTCAGGCACCGCATGACCGAGCAGGACCGACGGACCGGAGCTGGAGCACACCTCATGAGCCTGAAGATCACCGTGATCGGCACCGGCTACCTCGGCGCCACGCACGCCGCGGCCATGGCCGAACTGGGCTTCGAGGTGCTGGGCCTGGACGTCGTACCCGAGAAGATCGCGATGCTGGAGCGCGGCGAGACCCCGATGTACGAGCCGGGACTCGAAGAGCTGCTGCGCCGGCACGTGGCCGGGATCGAGGGGTCCACCGGGCGGCTGCGGTTCACCACGGACTGGGCCGAGGTCGGTGCCTTCGGCGATGTGCACTTCGTGTGCGTGAACACCCCGCAGAAGCACGGCGAGTACGCCTGCGACATGTCCTACGTCGACTCCGCCATCGCCTCCCTCGCCCCGCATCTGCGCGGCCCCGCCCTGGTCGTCGGCAAGTCGACCGTGCCGGTGGGCTCCGCCGACCGGCTGGCCGCCTACCTCGCCGAGCACGCCCCGGCGGGCGGCGACGCCGAGCTGGCCTGGAACCCCGAGTTCCTGCGCGAGGGCTTCGCCGTCCAGGACACCCTGCACCCGGACCGGATCGTCGTCGGCGTGCGCAGCGAGCGCGCGGAGAAGCTGCTGCGCGAGGTGTACGCCGGACCGGTCGGCGAGGGCACGCCGTTCGTCGTCACCGACTTCCCGACCGCCGAGCTGGTGAAGACGGCCGCGAACTCCTTCCTCGCGACCAAGATCTCGTTCATCAACGCGATGGCGGAGGTGTGCGAGGCGGCCGGCGGTGACGTGGCGAAGCTCGCCGAGGCCATCGGTCACGACGACCGGATCGGCCGCAAGTTCCTGCGCGCCGGCATCGGTTTCGGCGGCGGCTGCCTGCCCAAGGACATCCGGGCGTTCATGGCCCGCGCGGGCGAGCTGGGCGCCGACCAGGCGCTGACCTTCCTGCGCGAGATCGACTCCATCAACATGCGCCGGCGCGGCCAGATGGTCGAGATGACCCGGGAGGCGCTCGGTGGCGGCTCCTTCCTCGGCAAGCGGGTCGCGGTGCTCGGCGCCACCTTCAAGCCGGACTCGGACGACGTCCGCGACTCGCCCGCGCTGAACGTGGCCGGTCAGATCCACCTCCAGGGCGGCCAGGTGACCGTGTACGACCCGAAGGGCATGGACAACGCCCGCAAGGTCTTCCCGACCCTGGGCTACGCCGGCTCCGCGCTGGAGGCCGCCCGGGGCGCCGACGTCGTCCTGCACCTGACCGAGTGGCGGGAGTTCCGCGAGCTGGACCCGGTGGCGCTCGGCGAGGCGGCGGCGGCCCGGGTGATCCTCGACGGCCGCAACACCCTCGACCCGGAGCTGTGGCGCCGGGCCGGCTGGACGTACCGCGCGATGGGCCGCCCCAAGGCGTAGGCGCCCCGGGGCGTGGCGACCCGTATGGCGACGCCGGTTCGGCCGAGGCTCAGTCGGCCGAACCGGCGTCTGTCCGCATTCTGCACCAAGCCGGCGTCGCTCACGCCCCCTTCGCCCGGTACCGGCGCATCTTCGCGCGGGCCCCGCACACCTGCATGGAGCACCAGCGCCCGCGCCCGGCGGGGCTGCGGTCGTAGTAGGCCCAGTGGCAGGTGTCGGCCTCGCACGCCTTGAGCCGGGTCCAGGTGCCCGCGACGAGTGCCTCGGCGACGGCTGCGGCGACCCGGGACAGCAGCGGGTCCGCGTCGGCCGGGGCGAGGCGGGCGGAGCCGTCGTGGTCGTCGACGGCGACGTACAGCGGGGCCCGCGCCAGCAGGGTGCCCAGCGGGGTCACGGGGCGGTGCGGCGGATGCCCGGCGTGGGCGAGCAGCGCGGCCCGCAGCGACTCGCGCAGCTCCCGGGCGCCGGCCAGCCCGTCCTCCGTGATCCCGAGGCGAGCGCGGCCCTCCGGCGTGTCCAGCCCGTCCCTGCCCGACTCGATGTCCAGGGTGTTGACCAGGGACTCGATCAGGGCCAGGCCGCCGGGAGCAGCCGATCTCTCGCTCATGCTTGCGACGTTACCCCCTACGCGGGAGCATGCAGTAACGGTTACTGGTTACCCGTCTCTACAGGTAACGCTACGAGGAGGTAGTCATGGCTCTCGCCAAGCTCGGTGTCGTCGTCCTGGACTGTCCCGACCCCCGCGCGCTGGCCGGCTTCTACGCCGAAGTGCTGGGCGGCACGGTGGAGGAGGACGCCGGGGACAGCACGTGGGTGGACCTGAAGGTGCCCGGCGGGACGGCGCTGGCCTTCCAGCGGGCGCCGGGGTTCGTGCCGCCGAAGTGGCCCGCGGCGGACCGTTCGCAGCAGTTCCACCTGGACCTGGTGGTGGAGGACCTGGACGCGGCGGAGAAGGGCGTGCTGGAGCTGGGCGCCAGGCCGCTGGACGCGCAGGACCGCGAGCGGACCTTCCGTGTCTACGCCGACCCGGCGGGGCACCCGTTCTGTCTCTGCGCCTGCTGACTCGTCCCGGAGGAGGACACCATGACGTCCGTGGCCCGTTTCCGTAACGTCGTGCTCGACTGCCCCGATCCGCACGCGCTGGCCGCCTTCTACGCGGCGGTGGCCGGGGGGACCCCGCAGCCGGAGGACGACGACTGGGTCGTGCTCCAGGTGCCGGACGGGCCACGGCTCGCCTTCCAGCGGGCCGGGGGACACACCCCGCCGGAGTGGCCGCGCGCGGACCGCAACGGCCAGCAGCTGCACCTCGACTTCGACGCGGGCCCGTCCTGGGCGGACCTCGACGCGGCGCACGAGCGGGTGCTGGCGCTCGGCGCCCGCCCGCTGGACCTGGAGGACCGCGAGACGAAGGACTTCCAGGTGTACGCCGACCCGGCCGGGCATCCGTTCTGCCTGTGCCGGATCGAGCGGCCGTGACGCTCCAGCGGCCCGACGCTCTAGGGGCCCGACGCTCTAGGGGCCCGACGCTCTAGGGGCGTGACGGCCCGCGAGCGTCCAGCTCGGTGATCCTCGCGTGCGACGCCTTCGGCCGGTACTGCGTGGCCCGGGCCGTAAAGTCCGCGCTGCGCAGTACCCGCTGCACGTTCCCCCAGGTCAGCAGGGCCAGCTCGGTCTCGGACCAGCCGCGCCTGAGCAACTCGGCGATCAGGTGGGGACAGCGGGAGGCGTCGGCGGGGTCGCGCGGGTGCGCGGCCCCAAAGGCGTAGGTGCCGGACAGGCCGACACTCTCGGGGCCGGCCACGTCGCGGACGTGGTCGAGGTGGTCGGCGGCGTCCGCGACGGCCGGGCCGGTCTGCTCGGCGGTCAGCGGCACCATGCACAGCCCTTTCGCCTCGCCCAGGGCGGCGAGCAGGTCGTCGGGCAGGTTGGCCGGGTGCGGGCGCAGGGCGCGGGCGGCCGAGCGGCTGCACAGCACCGGCGTCCTGGACAGGGCGACGGTCCGCCCGACGGTGGCCGGGGAGGCGCCGGAGACGTCGGCGAGCACGCCGAGCCGGTTCATCTCGCGCACGACCTCCTCCCCGAACCGGGTCAGCCCCGACTCGCCCGCCCATGCGGTGCCGGCGAGGGTGAGCACGCGCAGCCCGAGGGCGCGCAGCATGCGCAGGACGGCCAGGGAGTCGTCCATCGCGGCGCCGTGCGCGGGGCCCGGCACCACGGCGACCCGGCCGCAGTTGCGGGCGTCGATGATCTCCCCGGCGGTGCGCACCAGCCGCAGCCACTCCGGGTGGGCCTCGATGACCGTGCGCACCAGGTCCAGCTGCTCCAGGGTGGCCGTCAGCGCACGCCCGCCGCCCGGTGCCTCCGGCGGGTGCAGCGACCAGAACAGGGCGCCGACGTACCCCTCGCGCAGCCGGGGCAGGTCCGTGTCGAGGGCGGCCTCGCCCCCCTCGCGCACCACCCACGGCAGGCCGCTGCAGCCGTCGGCGACCGGGTGGCCGGCGAGCAGGCTGTGCGCCCGCTCCAGCAGCTCGCCGGACGGCCGCTCGGGGAAGAGGCCGTCCGGCAGGGCGTCGTCCTCGCCGACCTCGGTCATGGTGGGCAGGTCGTCCTGGAGGTCGGCCATGGCGGGCTCCGTGCGTCGTCGTGGGCTACGTCGGTCGTGAGCTACGGCGGGGGCTGTGGCCGGCGTACCGACACGGTCGCACGGAGCGGAGGCAACCTTCCTGGCGAGTGGGGCGTTCGGGCGTACTCCGGTCAGTTCTCGCCGCGCGTGCCGTCCAGCGACTCGATCGTGGCGCGGGACGGGGCGCGGGTGGCCTGGAGGTCCCGGGCGACGTCCTCCGCCGCGCCGAGCACCCGCACCGCGTTCTGCCAGGTCAGCTTGGCCAGGTCGGCCGTGGACCAGCCGCGGTCCAGCAGTTCGGCGAGCAGGTTCGGGTAGCTGGAGACGTCGTTCAGGCCGTCCGGGGTGAACGCGGTGCCGTCGTAGTCGCCGCCGATGCCCAGGTGGTCGATGCCGGCGACCTCGCGCATGTGGTCCAGGTGGTCGGCGACCGTGGACACCGTGGCGACCGGGCGCGGGTTGCGCTCCTCGAAGGCCCGGTGGATCTTCATCGCCTCGGGGCTGGTGTCCAGGGGGTGCAGGCCGTGGGCGCGCAGGTTCTCGCCGGCGGCGGCCGTCCAGTCGACGGCGGCCTGGAGCACGAACTTGGGCACGAACGTCACCATCGCCACGCCGCCGTTGGCGGGCAGGCGTTCCAGCACGTCGTCGGGGATGTTGCGGGGGTGGTCGCACACCGCGCGGGAGGAGGAGTGGGAGAAGATCACCGGCGCGGCGGTGGCGTCCAGCGCGTCCCGCATCGTCGTCGCCGCCACGTGGGAGAGGTCGACGAGCATGCCGAGGCGGTTCATCTCCGCCACGACCTCGCGGCCGAAGGCGGACAGCCCGCCCACGTGCGGCTCGTCGGTCGCGGAGTCGGCCCAGTCCACGTTGTCGTTGTGGGTGAGCGTCATGTAGCGCACGCCGAGCGCGTACAGGCCGCGCAGTGTGCCGAGCGAGTTGGCGATGGAGTGGCCGCCCTCGGCGCCCATGAGCGAGGCGATACGGCCCTGCCCGCGCGCCGCCTCCATGTCGGCGGCGGTCAGCGCGGGCGCCAGCTCCGCCGGGTAGCGGGCCAGCAGCTGCCGGACGCAGTCGATCTGCTCCAGCGTCGCCGCGACCGGATCCGGCTGCTCGCAGGGCACGTACACCGACCAGTACTGGGCACCGACCCCGCCCGCGCGCAGCCGCGGCAGGTCGGTGTGCAACCGCTCGCTGCGGTCACCGGCGATGTCCAGGGCGTCCAGGTCGTAGCCGGCCTGCTCGCGCAGCGCCCAGGGCAGGTCGTTGTGCCCGTCGACCACGGGGAACTCGCGCAGCAGCGCGTGTGCTTCGTCCAGGGCGGCCACGGCGGTCACTTCCCGAAGCCGAAGCCGCTGCCCGCGCCCTCGACCTTGGAGCGCAGCCGCTTGCCCTTCTCGGTGGCCTGGTCGTTGAGTTCCTGCTGGAAGTCGCGCATCCGGTGCAGCAGGTCCTCGTCGTGCGCGGCGAGGATGCGGGCCGCGAGGAGTCCGGCGTTGCGGGCACCGGCGACGGAGACCGTGGCGACCGGGACTCCGGCCGGCATCTGCACGATGGAGAGCAGGGAGTCCATGCCGTCCAGGTACTTCAGCGGCACGGGGACGCCGATGACCGGCAGCGGGGTCACGGAGGCGAGCATGCCGGGCAGGTGGGCGGCGCCGCCCGCACCCGCGATGATCACCTTCAGGCCGCGGTCGGCCGCCTGCTCGCCGTACGTGATCATCTCGCGAGGCATGCGGTGCGCGGAGACGACGTCGACCTCGTAGGCGATCTCGAACTCGTCCAGGGCCTTGGCGGCGGCTTCCATGACGGGCCAGTCGGAGTCCGACCCCATGACGATGCCAACAACGGGGCTCATTCGGTGATGGTGCCTCTCAGGTAGCCGGCTGCGTGACGGGCGCGCTCCAGCACGTCGTCCAGGTCGTCGCCGTAGGTGTTGACGTGTCCGACCTTGCGGCCGGGCTTCACATCCTTGCCGTACATGTGGATCTTGAGCTTGGGGTCACGGGCCATGCAGTGCAAGTACGCGGAGTACATGTCCGGGTAGTCGCCACCCAGGACGTTGACCATCACGGTCCACTTGGCGCGCGGGCGCGGATCGCCCAGCGGCAGGTCCAGGACCGCGCGGACGTGGTTGGCGAACTGCGAGGTGATCGCGCCGTCCATGCTCCAGTGGCCGGAGTTGTGCGGGCGCATCGCCAGCTCGTTGACGAGGATGCGGCCGTCCCGGGTCTGGAACAGCTCGACGGCGAGATGCCCGACGACGCCCAGCTCCTTGGCGATGGTCAGCGCCATCCGCTCGGCGTGCAGCGCCAGGTCCTCGTCCAGACCGGGCGCGGGGGCTATGACCGTGTCGCAGACGCCGTTGACCTGCTGCGACTCCACCACCGGGTAGGCGACGGCCTGGCCGTGCGGGGAGCGTACGACGTTGGCGGCCAGCTCGCGGACGTAGTCGACCTTCTCCTCGGCGAGGACGGGCACGCCGGCGCGGAACGGCTCGGCCGCCTCCTCGGCGTTGTCCACGACCCACACGCCCTTGCCGTCGTAGCCGCCGCGGACCGTCTTGAGGACGACCGGGAAGCCGTCGCCCTCCTCCGCGAACCGGACCACGTCCTCCGGATCGCTGACGATCCGGTGCCGCGGGCACGGGATGCCGATCGCGTCGAGCTTCGCACGCATCACCCCCTTGTCCTGGGCGTGCACCAGCGCGTCCGGCCCCGGGCGCACGGGGATGCCGTCCGCCTCCAGGGCACGCAGGTGCTCGGTGGGCACGTGCTCGTGATCGAAGGTGATCACGTCGCAGCCGCGCGCGAAGTCGCGGAGCGTGTCGAGGTCGCGATAGTCGCCGATGACGACATCGCTCACGACCTGCGCCGCGGAATCCTGAGGAGTGTCACTGAGAAGCTTGAACCTGATGCCCAACGGGATGCCCGCCTCGTGCGTCATACGCGCGAGCTGCCCCCCGCCGACCATACCGACTACCGGGAACGTCACACCCCTAGGGTATCGGCCGCGGCGGGGCGGCCGGATCGCGTCCCTCTCACGGACTCTTACCCGGTGCTTCCCCTCCTCTTTCCGACCTGTTTCCACAGCGTCGCCCGGTCCACGGGCACCGGCGGGCCCGCCCGGCTAGCATGGCGGAGTTGAGGAAACCTACCGACGGGAGCTGCACAGCCATGGAACCTCGTTCCTCGGGGCTGCAACGGCTCGTACGCGAGGTGGCCAAGTTCGGTGCCGTGGGCGGCGCCGGCGTCCTCGTCAATCTCGGCGTGTTCAACCTGGTCCGGCACGTCTCCGACCTGCCGGTGGTGCGGGCCAGCATCATCGCGACCGTCGTGGCCATCGCCTTCAACTACGTCGGCTTCCGTTACTGGACGTACCGGGACCGCGACAAGAGCGGACGCACCAAGGAACTCACGCTGTTCCTGCTGTTCAGCGCGATCGGCCTGGTGATCGAGAACGGCGTGCTGTACCTGGCGACCTACGGCTTCGGCTGGGACAGCCCGCTGCAGAGCAACGTCTTCAAGTTCGTCGGCATCGGCGTCGCGACCCTGTTCCGGTTCTGGTCGTACCGCACCTGGGTGTTCCGGGCGCTGCCCGGCCAGAAGACCCTGGCGGGCGCGGAATCGATTCTGGAGCAGGAGCCGACGAAGCGGGCGCCCAGGCAGCGGGTGCCGTAGGCCCGCGGGCCGGTTAGCGGACCGTCGGGCGGTCGTCGTCCGGGGTGCGGGCCGGGGGCGTGCGCGAGAGGAACAGGCCGAAGACCGGGGGCTGCGCCTGGAGCAGCTCCAGCCGTCCGCCGTCGGCCTCCGCGAGGTCCCGGGCGACGGCGAGGCCGATCCCCGTGGAGTTCCGCCCGCTGATCGTGCGCTCGAAGATCCGCGCGCCGAGGTCGGCCGGCACGCCCGGCCCCTCGTCGGTGACCTCGATCACGGCCTGGTTGCCGGTGACCCGGGTGCGCAGGGCGACCGTGCCGCCCCCGTGCATGAGCGAGTTCTCGATCAGCGCGGCCAGCACCTGGGCGACCGCGCCCGGTGTGCCCACCGCCTTGAGGTGCCGCTTGCCGGAGCTGACGATGGCCCGGCCGGCGCTGCGGTAGGCGGGCCGCCACTCGGCGAGCTGCTGCTGGATGACCTCGTCCAGGTCGAAGGTGACGGCGGAGCCGGTCCGCGGGTCCCGGGAGTTCGTCAGCAGCCGCTGCACGACGTCCGTCAGCCGCTCGACCTGCGTCAGCGCGATGGTCGCCTCCTCCTTCACCGTGTCCGGGTCGTCGGTGAGGGTGATCTCCTCCAGACGCATGGACAGCGCGGTCAGGGGCGTACGGAGCTGGTGGGAGGCGTCGGCCGCGAGGCGCCGCTCGGCCGTCAGCATGCGCCCGATCCGCTCGGCGGAGGCGTCCAGCACATCGGCGACCCGGTCCAGCTCGGGGACGCCGTACCGCTTGTGCCGGGGGCGCGGGTCGCCGGAGCCGAGGCGTTCGGCGGTCTCGGCGAGGTCGGTCAGCGGGGAGGCGAGCCGGTTCGCCTGCCGTACGGCGAGCAGCACCGCCGCCACCACCGCGAGCAGCGCGACCAGCCCGATGATCAGCAGGGTCCGGCCGACCTCGCGGGTCACCGCGGAGCGGGGCTCCTGCACGGTGACCGTCTCGCCCTCCTCGCCGCGCTGCGTGAAGTGGATGGTGTCGCCCTCGGGCCTGGTACCGATCTCGATGGGCGGCTTGCCGGGCATGCGGATGACCGCGTACTGGTCCTTGCTGACCGGATTGCGCAGCACGTCCGCGTTGACGTTCTCCGCGGCGAGGATCCGGCTGTCGACGATGCTGGCCAGCCGCACCGCCTCCGACTCCACCCGCTCCTGGGCGCTGCTGCTGATCGTCCGCGTCTCGACGATCACCAGGGACACGCCGAAGACCGCGATCACCACGAGGACGACGGCGAGGGTGGACTGGATGAGACGTCGGCGCATGCTCCGTCACCTGGGGAATCGCTGGGGCCCGGACTCAGCTCTTCTCGAACCGGAAGCCCACGCCACGCACCGTCGCGATGTACCGGGGGTTCGCCGCGTCGTCGCCCAGCTTCTTGCGCAGCCAGGAGATGTGCATGTCCAGGGTCTTGGTGGACGACCACCACGTGGTGTCCCAGACCTCGCGCATCAGCTGGTCCCGGGTCACCACCCGGCCCGCGTCCCGCACCAGCACCCGCAGCAGGTCGAACTCCTTCGCGGTCAGCTGGAGTTCCTCGTCGCCCATCCAGGCGCGGTGCGACTCGACGTCGATCCGCACCCCGTGCGTGGCCGGCGGCTGCTGCGGTTCGGCGGCGCCGCGCCGGAGCAGGGCCCGCACCCGGGCGAGCAGTTCGGCGAGCCGGAACGGCTTGGTGACGTAGTCGTCGGCGCCGGCGTCCAGGCCGACGACGGTGTCCACCTCGTCGGCCCGCGCGGTCAGGATGAGGATCGGCACGGTGTGACCGTCGGCACGCAGCCGGCGGGCGACCTCCAGGCCGTCCATGCCGGGCAGGCCCAGGTCCAGCACGACCAGGTCCACGCCGCCCTGCATTCCGGCGTCGAGCGCGGCGGGTCCGTCCTCGCGCACCTCGACCTCGTAACCTTCCCGGCGCAGGGCGCGGGCCAGCGGCTCCGAGATGGACGCGTCGTCCTCGGCGAGCAGTACACGGGTCATGAGGTGATGGTAGACCGCCCGCGCGCGGTGCCGGGGTGTGATCGGTACCCGGGCTTCTTACCTTCGTATGCTGCTGGTACGAACCATTGACCTGGGGATGCGATCGGAGGAGAGACCTTCGAATCCGCTTCCGTGGTTCCCGCGACACCTGTGATCCGCGTCTCAAGTCCTTCCATATCCGGCAGTGTCCTGCCGTATGGTGACCTGAACGCCTGTAGTACACCGGGGACCTTTGGCGGGCATGTGACGCTGAGGGTCTTCTTTGTGTGCGGGCTGGCCCAGACCAGCCTCGAAAGGAATGACCTCTGGCCGGGCTCCGGACGCACCGACGCGTCGCGGGGCGTGGATCCCGGTGGTCGCCGTCCGCCGCTCCGCGATCCGGGGCGGACTCCCCCTGGGCGTGGGGGTGGACGGCCGACCCCGCCGGTGCCGGCCGACACCCCCACCGGGCGCGCAACGCTCCACCGCGCGTCCCGACCAGCAAGGAACGACCATGGCGTCCAGCCTGACGAAGGACTCGGTCCGACCGGGCACCCCCGGTTCCGAGAAGACCTTCTTCGGCCACCCCCGCGGACTGGCCACTCTCTTCATGACCGAGATGTGGGAGCGTTTCTCCTACTACGGCATGAGGGCCCTCCTCCCGCTGTACCTGGTGGCCCCGGGTGGCCTGCACCTGAGCGCGGGCACGGCGACGGCGATCTACGCCGTGTACCTGTCGCTCGTGTACCTGCTCGCCCTGCCCGGCGGCTGGTTCGCCGACCGTGTCCTCGGCCCCCGCAAGACGGTCGCCGTGGCGGGCCTGGTCATCATGCTCGGCCACCTGTGCCTGGCGCTGCCCGCCGCCGCGAGTTTCTTCGTCGGCCTGGCTCTCGTCGCCATCGGCTCCGGTCTGCTGAAGGCCAACATCTCCACGATGGTCGGCCACCTCTACGACGGCCCGGAGGACCCGCGCCGGGACGGTGGCTTCACGCTCTTCTACATCGGCATCAACCTCGGTGCCTTCGTCGCCCCGCTGGTCATCGGCACCGTCGGTGAGAACGTCAACTGGCACCTGGGCTTCGCGCTGGCCGCGCTCGGCATGGCGCTGGGCCTCGCCCAGTACCTGCTCGGCGGCCGTCACCTGAACGCCAAGAGCAGCGAGGTCCCGACCCCGCTGACGCCCGCGGAGAAGGCGTCCACCCTGCGCAAGGGCCTGATCTGGCTGGCCATCGCCGTGGTCTTCTACGGCATCGTCGGCGGCACCGGTCACTTCACCCTGAACTGGGCGCTGATCCCGCTCACGCTCATCGGCCTGATCGTGCCGATCCTGGTCATCTCCCGCATCCTGCGCGACAAGGACCTGGAGCCGGCCGAGCGTTCCAAGGTGTCCGCGTACATCTGGTTCTTCGTGGCCGCCGCCGTCTTCTGGATGATCTACGACCAGGGCGGTTCCACCCTCTCCCTGTTCGCCGAGAAGAGCGCCGACAACACCATCCTCGGCTGGGAGTTCCCGGTCTCCTGGTACCAGTCGGTCAACCCGGTCATGATCATGGCCCTCGCGCCGGTCTTCGCCTGGCTGTGGCTGTGGCTGAACAAGCGCGGCAAGGAGCCGAGCACGATCGTGAAGTTCGCCTCCGGTCTGGTGCTGGTCGGTGCGTCCTTCTTCGTCTTCCTCGCCCCGCTGTCCATCGCCGAGGGCGGTCACAAGGCCGCGGCGCTGTGGCTGGTCGCGATCTACTTCGCGCAGACCATCGGTGAGCTGACGCTGTCGCCGGTGGGTCTGTCCGTGACGACGAAGATGGCACCGAAGAAGTACGCCTCGCAGATGATGGGCGTCTGGTTCCTCGCGGTGACCGCGGGCGACTCCGTCACCGCGCTGCTGTCCAACCCGGCCATCGGTGGCGTCAACCTCGACAAGATGGGCTTCGTCGCCCTGGAGGCCGCGCTCGCCGTGGTCGCGGGTGTCGCGGTGTGGATGTACCGGGGCAAGGTGAAGAAGCTGATGGGCAACGTGCACTAGTCCGCCGGGACTTGGCGGCGAAGGGCCACCGCATCGTCGGGATGCGGTGGCCCTTCGTCTGTGCGGGGTGCGGAGCGCCGTGGGGGTCCCCGCGTGTCGGCGGCATCCGGTTCGCCCTGGCTTGTCACGCGGTTCCCCGCGCCCCTTCAGTCGGCTATCGCGTCCTTCGGCGTGGCAGCACCGTGAACACCGCCGCCCCCAGCAGGATCGCCGTGCCCGCCACCAGGCCGAGGGCCTTCAGGGCGCCGTGGTCGCTCGCGCCGGTTTCGGCGAGGCCGCCTGAGCCGCTGTCACCGCCGGTCGCCCCGGAACCCGAGGAGCCGCCCGACGTCGACGTGCCGCCGGCCGCGCCGCCCGGCTGCTCCGTCGTGTCCAGGGTGAGCGACACCTCCGTCTTCACCGGTGTGCAGGTCGTGGTCGTACCGAGCGCCTTGACCGTGAGCACGCCCGGGGACAGCGTCGAGGTGCCGCTCGCGCCGGGCTTGTAGGTGCCGGTGAGGTCGGGGATCTCGATCGGGTCGCCGGACTTGATGGGGTTCGCGTTCGTCGGCCCCTCCACGTGCACGGTGCCCTTGTCGGCGCCGCCCAGCACCACTTCCATGGACGGCTTCACGGAGTCCTTCGGGATGTCGGCGGGGCTGTCCATCACCGACTTCTCGAACCGCACGGTGAGGGCGTAACCGCCGCCGCTCTTCTTCGCGTTGATCTGCACCGGCGAGGTCGCGCTCTTGTCGCCGATCGGGGTCTTGCAGGCGTACGGGATCTGTACTTCCCTGCCGGTGAAGTCGGTCTGCCCGGTGCCGCCGGTCGCCGTGGCGGTGGGGGTCGCGGACCCGGTCGGGGTCGTGGAGTGCGTGGGCGTCGAACTGGACGTGCCGCCGCCGCCCGCCGTCACCTGGATCGTCGCCGCCTTCTGCACGGCCTCCTTCGGCGCGCACTTGGTGTCGGTGGACATCGCGTTGACGGTGTACGCGTCCGGCGTCAGCGTCACCTCGCCGGCCGCCGTCAGCTTCAGGCTGCCCTTCATGTCGGACAGCACCATGTCCCCGCCCTTGGGGATCGCCGGGTTCTCCCGCGGCCCCCGCATCGCGATGGCGGCGGTCTGCGCGCCGGCCGCCTTCAGGACGCCGGACGGCTGGACCGAGTTCGCGGGCAGGTCGATGATGTCCGGGTTCTTCGAGGCGGCCTGGACGAACTTCCACACGATGTCCACCGTGTCGCCGACCTCGGCCGTGGCCGGCGCGGTGATCTCGACCTTGGTGGTGCCGTCGACGGGGTCGATGCCCGCGGGCGGTACACAGTGGGTGGCGTACGACACCTCGGCCGCCTGCGCGGGGGTCACCGCGGCGCCCAGCAGGACGCCCGCCGCACCGAGCACCAGCAGGGCGCCCGTGCCCCCTGCCGCTGTGCCTCTCCTTCGCTTGCTCACGTGGGTCCCTTCGTGGTGGGAGTCGTAGGACTCGTCGGTCTGTCGTCGTGCGGTGCGGAGGTCCGGCCGGCCGGGCCGCCCGGAGCGGAGTGGGGGGCGAACCACGGCAGGGCCGGGGTCGGGGCGGCCGGGTCGGCCGGGGGCCCGGCGGAACGGGAGCGCGGGAGGAGGCGGCGCAGGCGCGGATCCAGGAGGGGGCGCGGGCTCCGGTTGGTGGATCGGTGCGGGCCACGCCGGCGGCGGGCGGTGCCCGTGCGGCGGGGCCGGACCCGGTCCACCACGGCCATGCCGACGCGGAACAGGGCGGCCGGGACGACCAGGCACAGCAGGATCCAGAAGAGCGTCACGCCCCAGGGCCGGCCCACGCCCCACGGCTGCTCGGCGAGCACCCGGCCGCCGTACTTCAGTGTCACGGTGTAGTCGCCGTGCGCCCCCGCCGACAGCTCGACCGGCAGCTTGATCCGCGCCTTCTTCCCGGGCGCCAGGGTGCCGTGCCACTGCCGCTCGTCCCACTCGGGGGCGAAGACGCCGTGCGCGGTGCCGATCTGGAACACAGGGTTCTCGATCGGGCCGGTGCCGGTGTTGCCGACGGTGAGGACCAGGGTGCGGCTGGGTGGTGCGCCGAACCAGGTCAGCAGTCCGCCGGCCCCGGTCAGCCGGGTGTCGGACAGCACCGCCAGCCGGCCGGCGGAGCGCTCGGCGGGCAGCGGGGCCACGGGATGCCCGGCGACCTCCAGGACGGTGTCCGCCTCGGCCTCGGCGCCGGTCACGGTGGCCACGTGCACCACGCAGGGGCAGGGCACGGGGGGTTCGGCGACCGGCAGTTTCCGGCTGAAGGCGCCGTCGGCGCCGGTGGTCACGGCCCGGCCGTCGCCGTTCGCGCAGGAGTTGGTACCGCCGACGACCCCTCGCGCCGGGGTGGCCCGCCCGCACACCAGCACCATGAGCAAGGTGCGGGGCCGCCAGCCGGTACCCCGGACGGTGACCGCGCCACCGACGCCGGCCTGAACCGCCGACAACTCCACGGCCGGCCCCTCAGCGGCCCGCCCCTGCCCGACGGGCCCGGCGAGGGCCAGCAGCAGGGCACCGGCCACCCCCCAGGCGGCCCGCCTCACAGCAGCATTCCCGCCCGTTCGACGACGGGGCGCCCAGGCCGATGCGACCCGTCTGACGACAGCGGCGCCGGCGGCTCGCCGACGCGAGGCGGGCGTCCGAGCCGGGCCCGCACGCCGTACGACACCTCCCGCACCGGCCGCCCGGCGCCGGTCCGGTGTCCGCGCCGCCCGCGTCCGCCTCACGACACCGCTCCCGTCGGCTCCACCGCGCCGGGTCGCGGTCCGGGCTGTGCGGGGCGGCGCCGGTGCCGCAGGAGTACGGCCGTACCCACCGCCGCCACCGCTGCCGCGCCGCCGGTCACCGGAACCCACGGCACGTACGCCGCCGTGGTGCCCGCCGTGTCGTGCGCGCCGCCCGCCGCCGTCACCGTCAGCCGTACGCGCACCTCGTCCAGCACCGGCCGGTCGGGCCACGGCTCGCTGAGTGTGCGCCGGGCGCCCGGGGCCAGCCGGACCGGCAGGGTGCGCGGGGCGCGGTCCAGGACCCGGCCGAACAGTCCCTCGGCGCGCACCGCGAGCTTCGGTACGAGGACCGTCGTACCCCGGTTGACCAGCTCGTACGTGATCCGGTCGGCGTGTACGGCGAGATGCTCGACGGTCAGCGCGGCAAGCGCGGGGCCGCCGACGCGCAGCCGCACCGGCACGGTCGCGGTACGGCCGTGCGCGTCCCGCACGACGATCGTGCCGGTGCGGTCGCCGGGCGCGGCACCCTGCGGCACGGTCAGCGTGAAGGGCACCTCGGCACGGGTACGGGCCGGGACCCGCAGGCCGCTCCGGGCGAACGCCGTCGGCACACCGGTGCCGCGCAGCCGGACCGTGACCGGCGTCCGGCCCCGGTTGGTCACGGACACGGTGTCCCGCAGGACCGTGCCGGGGGCGCCCTCCGCGTAGAACGCGGGGCGCCCGGCGCCCAGGGGCGCGACCGACCAGCCCCCGGACCGCGCGACGGCGGGCGGGGCGGCGGTCAGGAGCGCGAGCGGCAGGAGCAGGGTGACGAGCGCGAGCGCGAGCGGGGTGCGGAAGGGGTGGGGGGTGCGCGGGGTGATCGGTGCCGGTACGGTGCGCGGCTCGGGCACGGTGCGTGGCGAGTGGGGCGGGCCTGGCGCGCGGGCGGCGGGCTGCATGGGCGGCTCCAGCGGGGGTGGCCGGACGGTTCGGCGGAGGTGGCCTCACGTGCGGCGGGGGTGGCCTGAGGTGCGGCGGCCGGCGCCCGGGGCGGCGGTGTGCGGTCCGGCCACGGCCTTGCGACGGTGCGGGGTCCCGACGGCCCCGGCGGGGTGTACGGCCTTGGACGGCCTCGGCTGGGCCTGGGGGCTGCCCGGCCCGGGGTCAGCGCCGAGCGGTCTGACCCCGTCGGGTCAGCCACAGCGCGCCCGCCGCGCCGGCGAGCAGGACCGTGCCGCCGAGCGTGCCGAGGGCGACCGCGGAGTCCTCGGGGCCGGTCTGCGGAAGCTGCCCGGCGGAGGAGGTGCCACCGGACGAGGACGACGACGAGGAGCCGCCCGGTGACGATGGCGAGCCGCCGGCCGCTGTCACGTCCAGGGTCAGGGACGGCCCGGGACTGTTCGTCGGCGTGCAGGTCGTCGTCGTACCGAGCGCCTTGATCGTGAGCGTGCCCGCCGTGAAAGTGACCTTGCCGCTCTTCTTCGGCGTGTAGGTGCCGCTCAGGTCGCTGATCTTGATCGGGGTGTCGGCCGGGATCGCGGCGTCGTTGGCGGGCCCGCTGACCGCGAGCGTGCCGCTGTCGGCGCCGCCCAGCCTGATCGTGGCGCTCGGGCTCATCGCCCCCTTGCCCAGCTCGACCGGACTGGAGGAGACGCCCTTCCGCCAGGACATGGTGATCTTGTAGCCGCCACCGCTGCTGACGCCTTTGATGTCGATCGGCGAGACGGCGCTCTTGACCCCGATCGGCGTCTGGCAGCGGTAGTTGACGTCGACGACGCCGGCGTGGGCCGCCGGTGCGGCGAGCAGCAGCGCCGAGCCGGCCAGGGCCGCGGCGGACGCGAGCGCGGCGGTTCGTTTCGGGTACGACACGGTCGGTCCACCCCATTCATTCCTGACGGCACATCAGATTTGGCCGTCAAGGTACGCCCGGGGTCGTGAGGAAGGAAGACACGTCGCACGCCGGAGTTGTGGTGATCCGGCGTGCGTGAGGCGGTGTCGCGGTGGAGGAGGGGACTCGGGTAACCCCCGCCGGCGCTCAGGCGGGGGCGCCCAGCTCCGCCCAGACCGTCTTGCCCGGCGTGCCGGGGGCACGGACCACGCCCCAGTCCAGGCACAGCCGCTGCACGATGAACATGCCGTGCCCGCCGGGCCGGCCGGCACGGTGCGGGGTGCGCGGGGCAGGCTGGCCGGTGCCCCGGTCGGAGACCTCCAGCCGGATCACCTTGTTGTCGCAGGCGAGGAGCAGTTCGTCGGGGCCCTCGGCGTGCAGGCAGGCGTTGGTGACCAGTTCGGAGACCACGAGCAGCACGTCCTCGGCGGCGGCCCGCTGGTCGGCGGTGGCGGCGGGCAGCCAGCCCCACGCGTACAGCGCCTGGCGGGTGAAGTCGCGGGCGAGCGGGACCACCCCGCTCTCGCCTTCCAGGCGCAGCCTGCGGACCTGCCGGCCCCGGGGCTGCGGAGTGCCGTCGGCCGGGCCCGGCGGCCCGGACGGCACGGACGGCGCGGCTGCCCCCGTGGCTGCGCCGACGGCCGACGCAGCCCCCTCGGACGCCCCGGAAGCGCCGCTGGGCTCCGGGCCGCGGTCGCCCGGCGAGTAAGGCCGGGTGGTGCTCATCAGCGCTTCACCTCACCGATTCACCAGTTCACGATTCAAAAGTCCGGTCAATGGTCCGGCCGTCGGTCTCCGGCCGGTCAGTCCTGTCGAAGGCCTGGCACCGTCCGCACCCTGGGCACCCGCACCCTGGGCGCCGTCCGGCCGGCACGCCGTTCGCACGCCGCCCGCACGCCGTCCGAACACCGCCCGGCGGCCGTCCGCCCGCCGCCCGGCCAGGGATCCATACCCGCCCGTCCGCCGGGCGCACGCCCGTCCCGGCCGCCCGCCGGCCCCGGAGATCCGGTGACCGACGACCGGCCACCGGTCCCCGGTGGCCGACGGCCGGCAGAACGCCTCCCGCCTTCTTCTGCCCTCTCCTGCCCGACCGATCCGACAGAACACCCCCCGTTTCGGGCGTGATGCACAGCGCCCACAGGAAGCCACGACGGACCGGGCCGGACACCGGGGCGGATCAGTCGACACCGTCGGCCAGGGCCGCCTCCACGGAGTCGTGGACGGTGAAGACCGCCTCGGCCCCGGTGATCTCGAACACGCGGGCGACCACTGGCAGCATCCCGGCCAGATGGACCCCGCCACCGGCGGCCTCCGCCTTCAAGCGGGCGCCGAGCAGGACGTTCAGCCCCGTGGAGTCGCAGAACTCCAGGCGCGAACAGTCCACCACGAGCCGCGAGAAGCCCTTGGCCAAGAGGTCGTCGAGGGGCTCACGCAAAAGATCGGCGGTGTGGTGATCGAGCTCACCCGCCGGTGTCACAACGGCGCTGGAGCCCTCTTCCCGCACCTCCACCAGAAGCCGGCCCGACTGTGCGCTGCCGACCGTCCCGTGGTCCATGCCGTCTCTCTCCCGAGGTCGTGGCTGCTGATGCCCTCGAACATTACGCCTTCCATGCGCACTCCGACACCCGAACATCCGCACAGAAACGGACATATAGCAACAGAACGCACTTGCGACTCGCTCGGTGCAGCGGGTAGGGCTAGTAAGGACACACACCCCTACACGCCGGCTTCGGAGGCGCCGCACACCGCAGTGCACGTACTGGCTTCGGCAGCCATATGCCGAGAACGATGGAGGACACCCATGTCACCCCGGCTCGACGCATCGCCTACCCCGATCGCGACGTCGACACCCCCACCGGAACAACTGGATCATCCCATCGACCCCCTCGATCTCTTCGAGGGACTCCCGGAGATCCCCCCGTACGACGAGATCGGCCCGGTCGACGCGCGGGCCCTGTCCAAGACCCTCTTCGAACGCCTGGAGTCGCTGGAGGAGGGGACGCACGAGCACGCGTACGTCCGCAACACCCTCGTCGAGCTGAACCTCGCGCTCGTCAAGTTCGCCGCCTCCCGCTTCCGCTCCCGCAGCGAGCCGATGGAGGACATCATCCAGGTCGGCACCATCGGCCTGATCAAGGCGATCGACCGCTTCGAACTCTCCCGCGGCGTCGAGTTCCCCACCTTCGCGATGCCGACCATCATCGGCGAGATCAAGCGGTTCTTCCGTGACACCTCGTGGTCCGTGCGCGTCCCGCGCCGGCTGCAGGAGCTGCGGCTCGACCTGGCCAAGGCCGGCGACGAGCTGGCGCAGCAGCTGGACCGCGCCCCCACGGTCGCGGAACTGGCCGAGCGGCTCGGCATCTCCAACGACGAGGTCGTCGAGGGCATGGCCGCCTCGAACGCCTACACCGCCTCGTCGCTGGACGCCCAGCCGGAGGAGGACGAGTCCGAGGGCGCGCTCGCGGACCGCATCGGCTACGAGGACCACGGGCTCGAAGGCATCGAGTACATCGAGTCGCTCAAGCCCCTGATCGCCGAACTCCCGCCCCGGGACCGGAAGATCCTCTCCCTGCGGTTCGTGGCGAACATGACCCAGTCGGAGATCGGCGAGGAACTCGGCATCTCCCAGATGCACGTGTCCCGGCTGCTGTCGCGCACGCTGGTACGCCTGCGCAAGGGGCTGACGCTGGAGGAGTGACCCTCCGCGCGGCACGTGCGCGACCCGCGCGTGCCGCTCGTACTGCGGTGAGCGGCCCGGCCGGGACGCCGGGCCGCTTCGCCGTCCCCGGACCCAGGCCACCGGCTGACGGGTGCCCCGACACCCCAACCGTTATGCGGTTACTCACAGAAACCTCTTTCCGCGACCGCCCCCGTCCACCACTATGGGCACCCAAACTGGCTGGTATGTCAGCGGCCTTCTCGGGACGGAGGGTGTTGCATGGCTGAGGGGGACCACGCCACGGCGGGGGACCACGAAGACGCGCCGGACGCACGGCTGACCGAACTGCTGCGCTCCCCCACGCCCACGGCCTACCCGGCGTTGCAGGAGCTGCGCCGCCGCCACCACCCCGCGGTCCTCGCCTACGCCCGGCTGTGCGCGACGAGCGAGTCCGCGGCCCGTCGGCTGGCGGCGGAGACGTTCACCACGGCGGCCCGCGAGACGGCCCGGGGCGTCGAACCGCCCGTCCCCCTGCGCCACCGGCTCCTGCTGCTCACCGTGCGGCTCGCGGCGGACTGGGCGCGCGACGAACGCTCCGCGGGCGTCGACCCGGGCCTGCTGCTGGTGCTGACCACGGCCGGCCGTCCCGAGGGCCCGACCCCGCCCCTTCTCCCGGCCTTCCAGTCGCTGCCGTCCCGCGCCCAGGGACTGCTCTGGTACGGCGTCCTCGACGCGGAACCCGAGGAGCGCACCGCCGCCTTCCTCGGCCTCGGCCGCACGGACGTGTCCTTCGGCACCCCGCAGGCCCTCACCGCCCTGGCCCAGGCCTGTCTGCGGCACCGGCTGGCCGCCTCCGACGACCCGCGCTGCGCGGACTTCCGGCGGCTGATCGAGGAGGCGGTACGGCCGGACGCCCCGCGCCGCAGCGCCGACCTGGACACCCACATGGCGCGCTGCCCGCACTGCACGGCCGCGTTCGAGGAGCTGCGGGCGCTGCGGGACACGCCCCGGCAGACGCTGGCCGAGGGCCTGCTGCCGTGGCGCGGAACCGCGTACCTGCGCCAGGACGAGCGCCCCGGGGCCGCCGCCGTACCCGCGACGACGGACACGCCGGGCCGGCCGCCCCGCAGCCGCCTCCTGCTCGGCTCCGCGGCCCTGGGCGTGGCCCTGACCCCGCTCCTGGTCCTCCTCTTCAGCCCCGCGCACTCCCCCGACCGCCGCCCGGCGGCTGCGACCCCCGCACCGTCCTCGGTGACGGTCACGGCGACGGTCGCGGTCCCCCCGCCCCCGTCCCACTCCCCCTCACCGTCCCCCACGTCCCCGTCCCCGTCCCCGTCCCTGTCCCCGTCCCCCACCCAGGCCTCGCACCGTCCGACTCCGGCCCCGCCCCGCCGCGTGACCCCCAGCCCGACGCCCCCGCCCGCCCCGCCGGGCGCCGCCTACGCCCAGGTGGTCAACCTCGCCACGGGCCGCTGCCTGGACATCCGCGACGGCGACCTGTCGAAGGGCAACGACGTCGTCACGGCCCCCTGCGACTCCTCCGCGACCCAGCGCTGGAGCGTCGACGCCTCCCTGGGCGTGCTCCGCTCGGCGGCCGACGACGACTTCTGCCTGGACAGCCGGGGCTCGGTCGACCGGGGCGTGGGCATCTGGGAGTGCGACTCGGTCTACGGCCGCAACGGCGAGAACCTCCGCTTCACCGTCGACCCCGACGGCACGATCCGCCCGGCCGTCGCCATCGAGACGGCGGTGACCCCGGACTACGGCGACGGCGTGACCCTGCGCGCCCTGTCCGACGGCCGCGGCCAGCGGTGGCGGGCGGGGGCGAGGTGAGCGTCCCCCACGCTCACACCACCCGGACCCCCCGCCGCCACACGCCGCTGACCAGGGGTACGCCCGGGCGGTAGGCCAGGTGGACGTGGCTGGGGGCGTCGAGGAGGGTCAGATCGGCGTAGGCGCCGGGGGTGAGGCGGCCGATGTCCGTGCGCCGCAGGGCCGCCGCGCCGCCGGCCGTGGCCGACCAGACCGCCTCGTCGGGGGTCATCCGCATGTCGCGTACGGCCAGGGCGATGCAGAAGGGGAGGGAGGAGGTGAAGGACGAGCCGGGGTTGCAGTCGGTGGAGAGGGCGACCGTCACGCCCGCGTCCAGCAGGCGGCGGGCGTCCGGCCACGCGGCGCGGGTGGAGAACTCGGCTCCGGGGAGCAGGGTGGCGACCGTCGCGCTGTTGGCCAGGGCGTCCACGTCCGCGTCCGTGAGGTGGGTGCAGTGGTCGGCGCTGGCCGCGTCCAGTTCGACGGCCAGCTGGACGCCGGGGCCGTGGGAGAGCTGGTTGGCGTGGACGCGCGGGTGCAGGCCCTTCGCCTTGCCGGCCGTGAGGATCGCGCGGGCCTGGTCGCCGTCGAAGGCGCCCTTCTCGCAGAAGACGTCGATCCAGCGGGCGTGCGGCGCGCAGGCGTCCAGCATCTCGCCGGTGACCAGGGCGACGTAGGCCGCCGGGTCGTCGGCGTAGTCCGGGGAGACGATGTGCGCGCCGAGGTACGTCACCTCGTCGGTGTGCTTGGCCGCGAGGCGCAGGGCGCGGGACTCGTCCTCGACGGTGAGGCCGTAGCCCGACTTGGTCTCGAAGGTGGTCGTGCCCTGGCGGAGCGCCTCGCCGAGGTAACGGGTGAGGTTCGCCTCCAGTTCCGCGTCGCTCGCGGCCCGGGTGGCGGCGACCGTGGTGCGGATGCCGCCCGCCGTGTAGGAGCGGCCGGACATGCGGGCGTTGAACTCCTGCGTCCGGTCGCCCGCGAAGACCAGGTGGGAGTGGGAGTCCACGAAGCCCGGCAGCACCGCCCGGCCGCCCGCGTCGACCCGGTTGTCAGTGGCGGGTGCTTTGCTTGACTCACCGGTCCACACGACACGGTCGCCGTCGATGACGACGGCCGCGTCCTGGACCAGACCGAGGGGGGAGTTGTCGCCGAGGGAGGGGTCGTTGGTGACCAGCGTGGCGATGTTGGTGATGACGGTGCTGCTGCTCATGGTGTCGTCCTCGTGGGGGTCGGCGTTGCTCAGCCGCGCAGGGCGTCGACGGCGGCGGCCAGCGCCTGCGGCACATGCGGTACGAGCGCGTGCACGCCGTCGCGTACGACGTGCCGGCCGCCCACGACCGTATGCCGCACGTCCGCCGCGCTCGCCGCGAATACGGCCGTCTCGGCGCCCAGCCTGGGCAGTGGCCCGGCCGTCCTGACCGAGTCCAGGGCGATCGTCGTCAGGTCGGCGAGCGCGCCGGGCTCGATGGTGCCGGCCTCGTCCCAGCCGAGGGCGGCGTGGCCGTCGGCGGTGGCGGCCCGCAGCAGGGCGGCGGCCGTCCAGTGGCCCCGGGTGCGGGTGCGCAGCCGCTCGTTCAGCTCCATGGCGCGCGCCTCTTCGAGCAGGTCGATGACGGCGTGGCTGTCGGAGCCGAGGGAGAGCGGGGAGCCGGCCCGCTGGAGGGCGACGGCCGGGCCGATGCCGTCGGCCAGGTCCCGCTCGGTCGTCGGGCACATGCAGGTGCCGGTGCCCGAGCCGCCGAGCAGCGCGATGTCCTCGTCGGTGAGGTGGGTGTTGTGCACCCCGGTGGTGCGCGGCCCGAGGACGCCGTGGTCGGCGAGCAGCCGGGTGGGCGTGCGGCCGTACGCGGCGAGGCAGGCGTCGTTCTCGGCGGTCTGCTCCGACAGGTGCACATGCAGCGGGGCCCGCCGCTCCTCGGCCCAGCGTGCCACGGTCGCCAACTGCCCGGCGGGCACGGCCCGTACGGAGTGAATCGCCGCCCCGATCCGCGCGTGGTCCCGCTCCTTGAGAACTGCACAGCGTTCGGCCCAGGCCTCCGCGCTGCCGTCGGAGAACCGCAGCTGGTGGGCGGTGGGCGGCTCACCACTGTGCTTGTTCGAGATGGCGGAGGAGAGATAGCAGGTGTCGAGAAGGGTGATCCGGATGCCGGCCTCGGCGGCGGCGGCGATCAGCGCCTCCCCCATGGCGTTGGGATCGGCGTAGGGGGTGCCGCCGGGGGCGTGGTGCACGTAGTGGAACTCGCCGACACAGGTGATGCCGGCGAGGGCCATCTCGGCGTACACCGCGCGGGCCAGGGCGTGGTAGGTCTCCGGGGTCAGACGGTCGGCGACGGAGTACATCACCTCGCGCCAGGTCCAGAAGGTCCCGGAGCCGACCTGGACGGTGCCGCGCAGCGCCCGGTGGAAGGCGTGGCTGTGGGCATTGGCGAGCCCCGGCAGGGTGAGCCCGCGCAGCACCTCGGCGCCGGGCGGCGGAGTGGGCGTCCCGGTGCGGACGGCACCGATCCGCCCGTCCGCCACCTCCACGGTGACCCCCGGCTCGACATAGGTGCCGAGCCAGGCGTGCTCCAGCCAGTAGGTCCCCTTGGTCACCTGCGGACCAGCCCTTCCAGTACGTCGGCGAGTGCGCGCACCCCGGCCACGCAGTCGTCCTCAGCGGCGAACTCGGCCGGGGAGTGCGAGACACCGGTGGGGTTGCGCACGAACAGCATGGCGGTCGGGATGCTCCCGGACAGGATTCCGGCGTCGTGTCCGGCACCGGTCCCGAGGACGGGCACCGTCAGGCCGGTGTCCTTGCCCAGGATGCGGCCGAGTTCGTCCCGCAGGGCGTGGTCGAACTCCACGACCGGGGTGAAGGACTCCCGGACGACGTCGAGGTCGACGCCGTGGGCGTCGGCGTACTCCCGGGCCGCCTTCTCGATGCCGCCCACCACCGTGTCCAGGGTGTCCTGGTCGGCGGCACGGGAGTCGAGCCACCCGCGCACGAGGGACGGAATCGCGTTGACCCCGTTGGGCTCGACGGCCATCTTCCCGAAGGTGGCGACGGCACCGGCGAGTTCGGCCTCGCGGCGGGCGGCGAGCACGGTCTCGGCGTACGACAGCATCGGGTCGCGGCGGTCCACCAGCCGGGTGGTGCCGGCGTGGTTGGCCTCGCCCCGGAAGTCGAACCGCCACCGCCCGTGCGGCCAGATGGCACTGGCGATGCCGACCCGGTCGCCGGACAGGTCCAGCGCGCGGCCCTGTTCGACGTGCAGCTCCACGAAGGCGCCGATCCGGTCCAGCCGCTCGGGGTCGGGCCCGATGGCGTCCGGGTCGTACCCGGCCGCCTCCATGGCCCGGGGAAGGCTGATTCCCTGCCCGTCGGTGAGCCGGTGGGCCTGCTCGACGGTCAGCTGCCCGGCGGTGAGCCGGGAGCCGACACAGGCGAGCCCGAACCGGGCCCCCTCCTCGTCCCCGAAGTTGACGATGGCGAGCGGCTTGGCGAACTCGACGCCCCGCCCGCGCAGTTCGTCCAGCGCGGCGAAGGAGGACACGACCCCGAGGGGGCCGTCGAAGGCCCCGCCGTCCGGCACGGAGTCCAGATGCGACCCGGTGACGACGGCGTCCCCGGCGGCCGGATCCCCCAGCCAGGCCCACTGGTTCCCGTTCCGGTCGGCCTCGTACGTGAGCCCACGGTCCTCGGCCTGCTGCCGGAACCAGGCCCGGCACTCGGCATCGGCGCCGCTCCAGGCGTAGCGCCGGTAACCGCCGGATTCGGGGTGCCGGCCGATGGGAAGCAGCTCGGCCCACATCTCATGGAAGGAGTCGGCGGCACCGGCGGACCGTGCGGCCGGACCCGCACCCGGCGACGAGACCCCAGCCCCCACCGACGGGTCGCCGTGCCCGCCCTCGCCGACGGTCACGCCTCGTCACCCTCACGCATGGGCACCCGGACCCCCCGCTCGGCCGCGACCGACTCCGCGATGTCGTACCCCGCGTCCACGTGCCGGATGACACCCATCCCGGGGTCGTTGGTGAGCACGCGCCGGATCTTCTCGCCGCCCAGCTTCGTGCCGTCGGCCACGGTGACCTGTCCCGCGTGGATGGACCGCCCCATCCCCACGCCGCCACCGTGGTGGATGGACACCCAGGAGGCGCCCGAAGCCACGTTGACCATCGCGTTCAGCAGCGGCCAGTCGGCGATCGCGTCGGACCCGTCGAGCATGGCCTCGGTCTCCCGGTACGGCGAGGCGACGGAGCCGGCGTCGAGGTGGTCGCGGCCGATGGCCAGCGGCGCCGCCAGCTCCCCGCTCGCCACCATGTCGTTGAACCGCTCACCGGCCTTGTCCCGCTCGCCGTAGCCGAGCCAGCAGATGCGCGCGGGCAGGCCCTGGAAGTGGACCCGCTCACCGGCCATCCTGATCCACCGGGCGAGGGACTCGTTCTCGGGGAACAGCTCCAGGATCGCCTTGTCGGTCTTGGCGATGTCGGCCGGGTCGCCGGACAGCGCCGCCCAGCGGAAGGGGCCCTTGCCCTCGCAGAACAGCGGGCGGATGTAGGCGGGGACGAAGCCGGGGAAAGCGAACGCCCGGTCGTAGCCGGCGAGCTGGGCCTCGCCCCGGATGGAGTTGCCGTAGTCGAAGACCTCGGCGCCGGCGTCCATGAAGCCGACCATGGCTTCCACGTGCTTCGCCATGGACTCGCGCGCGCGGGTGGTGAAGCCGGCCGGGTCCTTGGCCGCCTCGGAGGCCATGTCCTCGAAGGCCACGCCCACCGGGAGGTACGACAGCGGGTCGTGTGCGGAGGTCTGGTCGGTGACGATGTCGATGGGGGCGTTCATCGCGAGGAGCTGCGGGACCAGCTCGGCCGCGTTGCCGAGGACGCCGATGGACAGCGGGCGGCGCGCGTCGCGGGCCTCCACCGCCAGCTGGAGCGCATGGTCCAGGGAGTCGGCCCTGACGTCGAGGTAGCGGTGCTCGATGCGGCGCTCGATGGCGCGCGGGTCGCAGTCGACGCAGATCGCGACGCCGTCGTTCATGGTCACGGCGAGCGGCTGGGCGCCGCCCATGCCGCCGAGGCCGGCGGTCAGGGTGATGGTGCCGGCCAGGGTGCCGTCGAACTTCTTCGCGGCGACTGCGGCGAAGGTCTCGTAGGTGCCCTGGAGGATGCCCTGCGTGCCGATGTAGATCCAGGAGCCGGCGGTCATCTGGCCGTACATGGTCAGGCCGAGGGCCTCCAGGCGGCGGAACTCCTCCCAGTTGGCCCAGTCGCCGACCAGGTTGGAGTTGGCGATGAGGACGCGCGGGGCCCACTCGTGGGTCTGCATCACGCCGACCGGGCGGCCGGACTGGACCAGCATGGTCTCGTCCTGTTTGAGGGTCTTCAGCGTGCGGACCATGGCGTCGAAGGAGCGCCAGTCACGGGCGGCCTTGCCGGTGCCGCCGTAGACGACGAGCTTGTCGGGGTGCTCGGCGACCTCGGGGTCGAGGTTGTTCTGCAGCATGCGCAGGGCGGCTTCCTGCTGCCATCCCAGGGCGCTCAGTTCCGTGCCGCGCGGTGCTCGTACGGGGCGGGGTCCCGACATCGTCTGCCTCCTCCTGTGCCTACGTCTATTCACATCCTGTCTGTCTGAATAGAGCTAGTCAATACGTCGGGACGGCCCCGTCCGCGCGCGGCGGGTGTTTGGCTGGAAGCACCGGTGGCCGAGACAGGACGGAGAAGCCGTGGCGGAGATCGAGACGGCCGAGGAGATCGGGAGCGAGGCCCGGGGGCGGGCGGCGCGGCGGGACCGGGCCGTGCGGGCGGCCGTCGAGCGGGGGCTGCTGGGCCCCGACGCGGCCGTGGTGGGCCTGCTGGACGTCCTCGGCATCCGGGAGTCGGCGGCGGCGCTGCGGGCGGCGTTCGACGCGGTCGTGCCGGCCGGCACACCGGTGCTGCACGCCTTCGCGGTGAAGGCGACCCCGCTGGTGCCGGTGGTGCGGCTGCTGCACGAGGCGGGCATCGGCGCGGAGGTGGCGAGCCCCGGCGAGCTGGCGCTGGCCCGGGCGGCCGGGGTGCCGCCCGCCCGCACGGTGCTGGACTCGCCGGCGAAGACCCCGGCGGAGCTGCGCGAGGCGCTGGACCTCGGCATCGCGGTGAACGCGGACAACCCGCAGGAGCTGGACCGGCTCGACGCCCTCGTGCACGCCACGCCCACCCGGTCCCCGATCGGGCTCCGGGTCAACCCGCAGATCGGCGGCGGCTCCATCGGGGCGACCTCCACGGCCACGCGGACCTCCAAGTTCGGGGTGGCGCTGCGGGACGAGGGGGCGCGCGACTGGGTCGTCCGGGCGTACGCCGAGCGGCCGTGGCTGACCCGGCTGCACGCGCACACCGGCTCGCAGGGCATCCCGCTGCCGCTGCTGGCGCGGGGCGCGGCGGAGGCGTACACGCTCGCGGAGGAGATCAACGCGGTCGTCGGGCGGCGGCAGGTCCACACCATCGACATCGGCGGCGGGCTGCCGGTGAACCTCGCGTCGGAGGAGACGACGCCGTCGTACGCCGCGTACGCGCGGCTGCTGGCCGAACAGGTGCCGGGGTTGTTCGACGGGCGGTACGGACTGGTGACCGAGTTCGGGCGGTCGCTGCTGGCCAAGTACGGGACGGTGGTGGCCCGGGTGGAGTACGCCAAGAGCGCGGGCGGGCGGCGGATCGCGGTGACGCACGCGGGTGTGCAGGTGGCGACGCGGACGGTGTACGTGCCGGGGGCGTGGCCGCTGCGGATCGCCGCGTACGACGCCGGGGGGCGGCCCAAGGCGGGGCCGGAGGTGGTGCAGGACGTGGCCGGGCCGGCCTGCTTCTCGGGCGACCTGCTCGCCGAGGGGCGCGCGCTGCCGCTGCTGGAGCAGGGCGACTACGCGGCGGCGCTGGACACGGGCGCGTACTACTTCGCCCACCACTACGCCTACAACTCCCTCGCCCGGCCGGGCATCTACGGCTACGCGCCGGACGGCGAGGGGGGCGTCGCCTTCGCGACCGTCCGGGAGCCGCAGACCGTCGCGGAGGTGGTGGCGGAGTCGGGAGGGGCGCACGCGTCCGCGCTGACCGGCCTCCCGGTCGCGACCGGCGCACACCCCTCGCCGCGATGATCAACTCCCGCGTCCGGCAGGCCAGTTGACCCACACTAGTACGCCCGACGCATGTTCCAACGGAAAATGCCAAAGGCCTCACCTCCCGCACACACGTTGCGTAGTGTCGGCGTCACTCAACCGGAGTCACAGGCGGGAGGGGAGCCACGGTGCCCGGAATCGACGAGTGCTTGCTGGAAGCGATGCGGCTGCCCGGTGCCCGGGGAGCCGCGCTGGTGGACTGGACGAGCGGACTGGCCCTCGGCGCGGTCGGGGAGGCGCCCGGCGGCGACCACGAGACGACCGCCGCCGAGGCCGCCGAACTGGCCCGGATGGCCGCCGAGCACGGCACCTTCGCGGCGGGCGGCGACGACCTGCCTCCCGTGGAGGACGTGATCATCAGCAACGGGGACAGCTACCACCTGCTGCGCTTCGTGGACACGTCCTTCGACAGCAGCGTGTTCCTGCACCTGTGGCTCGGCCGCGAGGAGGGCAACCTGGCGCTCGCCCGGATCCGGCTCGGTGAGATGGCCGCCCGGCTGGTGCTGGGATGACCGTGGTCGGCACCCCGCCGCCGGCCCTCCCGGTCCGGGACAAGGCGGCAGGCCGCGCCCTGTCCCCGATGCTCACCCGGCTCGCCGAGGAACGGGCCACCGGCATCCTGGTCCGCGAACACGGCGTCCTGCACCTCGCCGAGGGCCGGGTGGTGCACGCCGAGAGCCCCCTCGCCCCCGGCCTCGACGTGCTCCTCACGGCCCACGGCACCCTCGCGGCCACCGCCTGGCAGCAGGCGGCGGCACGGACCACGGGCCCGCTGCACGCGGCCGAACTCCTGCTGCGTTCCGGGGTGTTGCCCACGGGTGCGCTGGAGCTGTGCCATCTGGACGCGCTGTACGACGCCGGGTACTTCGCGCTGGCGCCGAGCAGCACGCCGGGACGGTTCCGGTACGACTCCACGCCCCGGCCGGGCCCGCTGCCCTCGGTCCCGGTCGTCGCGCTGGAACGCGAGACGCTGCGCCGCCGGCTGCTGCTGCACCGGCTGTGGCCCGACCCGGCCGCCGACACCGCCCCGCTGATCCGCGCGGACCCGGCCACCGGCCACGCCCCGGCGGAGCCGGCCGAGCCCAGCACCCCGGCCGCCCCCGCTGCCCCGGTGACACCCCGGCAGCGGGCCGTCCTGGACCGCGTGGACGGCGTCCGCACGGCCGCCGACATCGCCCGGAACCTGGGCCGGCAGGCGTTCCACACGCTGGTCGACGTGCGCCGGCTGACGGCGGCCGGGCAGATCGCACCCCTGCCCACGGCACCACCCGCCCCACCGCCCCCGCCCCCGCTCGGCCAGGTCACCACCGACCCCGACATCGCGCTGCTGAAGAGGCTCAGGGATGCGCTGGAGGCGCTTTGAACGGCACCGCCCCGCCGAGAGGAGACACCTGATGGTGGCCGAAGAGGACCTGCGGACCGTCCTGGAGGAGCTGCTCCGGCTGCGCACCCGGGTACCGCAGCTCACCGGCGCCCTCGCGGCCGGCGTCGACGGCCTCGTCGTCGCCCACGACACCCCCGGGGTCGACCCGGAGGGCCTGGCCGCGCTCACCGCCGCCGCGCTCGGCGTCGCCGTGCGGGTCACCGACGCCACCGGGCACGGCGGCTTCCGGGAGCTGCTGGTGCGCGGCCAGCGCGGCTACATCGCCACCTACGCGGCCGGCCGCACCGCCGTCCTGACCCTGCTCGCCCAGGACCGGGTCAACGTCGGCCGGCTGCACCTGGAGGGCCGCCGGGCCGGCGCCCGCATCGGGGAGCTGCTGGACGCCGCCGAGGCCGTACGCCCGCTCCCGAGGACCACCCCCGCACGGACCCGCACTCCCCGCGCGCCCCGCACCACGGCCGCCGAGGCGCGCACCGCAACCGACAGCTGAAAGGACCACCATGGCCAACACCGAGACCGCGCTGAAGGAAGCCCTCACCTCCATAGAGGGCGCCACCGGTGTCGCGCTCGTCGACTACACCAGCGGGATGGCGCTGGGCACGATGGGCGGCAGCAAGAGCTTCGACCTGAACGTGGCCGCCGCCGGCAACACCGACGTCATCCGCGCCAAGATGCGCACGATGGAACACCTGGGCCTCAAGGCCGAGATCGAGGACATCCTCATCACCCTGTCGGACCAGTACCACCTGATCCGCCTCCTCAAGGGCCGGGGCGGCAACGGCCTGTTCCTCTACCTGGTGCTCGACGCGGGCCGGGCCAACCTGGCGATGGCCCGGCACCAGCTGAAGCGGATCGAGGAGGACCTGGAGGTCTGACGGCGGCTCAGACCAGTGCGGCGGTACGGCGGCGGGCCCCGCCCGGGGCCGCGTCGCCGGCCGCGACGCCCGTACCGCGCAGGCCCTTCACGGCCTTGCCCGCCGGGCGTCCGCCGCGCCGGTCGAGCCAGTCGACCCGCACCCACAGCAGCGTCTCCCGGGCCCGCTCCAGCCGCCCGAGCCACGCGGCCTTCAGCCGCAGCCCGGCGCCGAGCCCGGCCAGCAGCATCCCGCCGGCCGCGGGTACGGCGAAGGCGGAGCCGAGCGCGACCGCCCAGCCCAGCAGCAGCCACCAGCGGTGGCCCCGGCGCCAGGCGCGCACGGTCACCGCCCGGTCCTGCAGAACGTCGTACTTGCCCGCGCGGGCCGCCCCGCGGGCGAGGGCGGTGTACCGGCCCCGCCGGACGAGTGCCACCACGGCCGCGCCGATCAGGAACAGCGCCGCCCCGGCCAGCACGCCGATCCGGCGCCCGGTCACTCCCTCCGGCACGGCCCCGATCCCCGCGGCGACCACCCCGAGCCACCACAGCGGTGCGGCCCCCGCCCGTACGACGACGGCCACCCGGGCCAGCCCCTGTCCTCCGCGCGCCACGTCAGCCTCCCGTGTCACGTGTCCACAGCGCATGTGTCTCGTAGGAAAGCTAATAGCAGAACGTGAGACGAATCTGAGAGTGGCGGGGCACGGTCATTCGACGAACAGGCCGCGGGCCGCCGCCTTCGCGTCGAACTCCTCCAGGCGGGCCTGGGCGTCCGGCAGGTCGTCGCAGAGCGCCTCCAGCAGCACCCGGCCGAGCAGCATCGGCGCGCACGCGGTGTCGAAGGCGAGCCCGGTGCCGACGGCGGCGGGCAGCAGCAGGTCGGAGTGCTTGGCGACCGGCGCGAACGCGGAGTCGGCGACGGTGACCACGGTCAGGCCGGCGTCCTTCGCGTAGGCGAGGGTGTCCACGACCTCGCGGGGGTGCCGGGGCAGCGCGAAGCACAGCAGGGCGGTGGCGCCCGCGCGGACGGCGGCGTCGATGCGGTCGTGGATCATGGTGCCGCCCTCGTGGAGCAGCCGGACGTCCGGGTGCACCTTGGCGGCGAAGTAGGAGAAGCCGTACGCCTGGGAGGCGGCGGCGCGCAGGCCGAGCACCGGCAGCGGGCGGGAGGCGGCGAGGATGCGGCCGGCCCGCTGCACCGGCCGCGGGTCGGCGAGCAGCTCGGCGAGGTGTCTCAGGTTCTCGATCTCGGCCTCGACGGCCTGCTGGTACTCGTTGTAGGCGGAGACCCCGGCGGCTGGTTCGGCCGGGACGACCTCGCGCAGGTGCTTGCGCAGGGCGGGATAGCCGTCGAAGCCGAGGGCGACCGCGAACCGGGTCACCGACGGCTGGCTGACCCCGGCCAGTTCGGCCAGTTCCACGCTGGACAGGAAGGGCACGTCGGCGGCCCGGCGCACCATGCTGTGCGCGATGCGGCGCTGGGTCGGCGTGAGCCGGTGGCCCTCGAAGAGCGCCTGCAATCGGTTGGCAGGGCTGTCGGTCCCGCTCATCACGTACTCCCCCTCCGGATTCCTCGACGCCCCGGGAGAGTACAGCGCCGAGGCATTGACAAACACGGGCCCTCTATTCAGACAGTGTGTCGCTGCATACCGTTATACAGCCCAGCGTGGGGAGAACGCATGGCTCAGCTCGTGGAACTGCGCTCCATCGACGTCGTCCCGGACGAGGAACGGCACGGCACGGCCTTCAGCCAGTTCACGCTCTGGCTCGGCGCCAACCTCCAGAGCACGGCCGTCGTCACGGGCGCCCTGGCGGTCGTCTTCGGCGGGGACGTGGTGTGGTCGGTCACCGGCCTGCTGCTCGGCAACCTGCTCGGCGGGGCGGTGATGGCCCTGCACTCCGCCCAGGGCCCGAAGCTCGGCCTGCCGCAGATGATCCAGTCGCGGGCGCAGTTCGGGGTGCGCGGGGCGGTCGTACCGCTGCTGCTGGTGATCGTGATGTACGTCGGCTTCTTCGCGTCCGGCAGCGTGCTCGCCGGGCAGGCGGTGGGCGAGCTGACCCACACGGACGACACCACCGGGATCGTCGTCTTCGCGGCCGTCACGGCGGTCATGGCGACCGCGGGCTACCGGGTCATCCACGCCCTCGGCCGCATCGCGAGCATCGTCTGCGCGCTCGCCTTCGTCTATCTCGCCGTACGCCTCCTGGACCGCGCCGACACCTCCGCGCTGCTGCACGACGCGCACTTCTCGCTGCCGATGTTCCTGCTGGCGATGTCCCTGTCGGCGTCCTGGCAGCTGGCGTTCGGGCCGTACGTCGCGGACTACTCGCGCTATCTGCCGCGGACGACGTCCACGAAGGCCACCTTCTGGTGGACGCTGTCCGGCTCGGCGCTCGGCTCCCAGTGGTCGATGACCTTCGGGGTGCTGGTCGCGGCCACGGCGGGCGAGACGTTCCTGGACAGCCAGGTCGGTTACGTCGTCGCCCTCGGCGGCACCGGCCTGGCCGCGTCCTTCTTCTCCTTCGTCATCGCACTCGGCAAGCTCACCGTCAACGTCCTCAACACCTACGGCGGCTTCATGTCGATGGTGACGAGCGTGAGCGGCTTCCGCGGGCAGCGGCGGCTGTCCCGGGCGGGCCGGGCCGCGTACATCGGGCTGGTGATGGTCGCCGGGACCGCGGTGGCCCTCCTGGGCAAGGACAGCTTCCTGTCCTCCTTCAAGGACTTCCTGCTGTTCCTGCTGACCTTCTTCACGCCCTGGTCGGCGATCAACCTGGTGGACTACTACCTGATCTCCAAGGAGCGGTACGACCTCGCGGCCCTCGCCGACCCGCAGGGCCGCTACGGCGCCTGGCGCTGGGACGCCCTCGCCGTGTACGCGGCCGGTCTGCTCGCCCAGCTGCCGTTCCTCGCCACGGGCTTCTACACCGGCCCGCTGGTGGACCCGCTGGGCGGTGCGGACATCTCCTGGATCGTCGGTCTGGCCGTACCGGCGCTGCTGTACTGGCTGGTCGCGCGCCGGAACACGATGGCCGGCCCGACCCCGGAGCGGGGAGCCAGCCCCAGTGCCGTCGAGCCGGCCGCTCCCTAGCCGACCCCCGGTCGCGGGCCTGCTGACCCTGCCGTACGAGGCCCTGACGATCCCGGCGGACCCGGAAGAGACGATCGTGGTGCACACGCCGCAGCCGGGCCCGGAGACGGCGGAGCGGCTGGCGCTGCTGGGCAGTTGGGCATCGAGCACAGCCCGCTGAGAAGCATCTGCGGGCCCGCTGAGAAGGGTTGCGCGGGGACCGCCGCACCCCCGTTTCCGGGGGGCGGGACGACGGCGGTCCCCGCGAGGGACGCGGGCCGGGTCAGGGCCGGGCTTCCGCGTCCGTGGCGTCCATGGAGGTCCGGGAGCCGCTCCGGAGGTCCTTGGCGCCGTTCGGCGCCGGCCTGGGCGGGGAGCCGCTCCCACCCCTGCCGACACCCACCAATGTGCCGGACCCGTGTTAAGCGGGTGCTGCGCGCGCGTGACGCGCTCGTACCACTTCCGCGAACCCCGCCCCTCGCCGGAGTCGGCTACTTGGTGCCGCCCTTGGCGAGGAAGGCCAGCAGGTCCTGCCGGCTGACCACACCGGTCGGCTTGCCCTCGACCAGCACGATCGCGGCGTCCGCCGAACCCAGCACCTGCATCAGGTCGCCGACCGGCTCGCCGGAGCCGACCTGGGGCAGCGGGGCGCACATGTGCTTCTCCAGCGGGTCCTCCAGCGAGGCCCGCTTGCTGAACAGCGCGTCGAGCAGCTCCCGTTCCACGACCGAGCCGACGACCTCGGCGGCCATCACGTCCGGGTGACCGGCGCCCGGCTTGACGACGGGCATCTGCGAGACGCCGTACTCGCGCAGCACGTCGATGGCCTGGCCGACGGTCTCCTCCGGGTGCATGTGCACCAGGGACGGGATGGAGCCGCCCGCCTTGTGGCTCAGGACGTCGCCGACGCGGGCGCTGGGGCCCTCGTCCTCCAGGAAGCCGTAGTCGGCCATCCACTCGTCGTTGAAGATCTTGCTGAGGTAGCCACGGCCGCTGTCGGGCAGGAGCACGACCACGACGTCGTCCGGGCCGAGCCGCTCGGCGACCTTCAGCGCGGCCACGACGGCCATGCCGCAGGAGCCGCCCACCAGCAGACCCTCCTCCTTGGCCAGCCGGCGGGTCATCTGGAAGGAGTCCTTGTCGGAGACGGCGACGATCTCGTCCGCGACGGTGCGGTCGTAGGCGGTCGGCCAGAAGTCCTCACCGACGCCCTCGACCAGGTACGGCCGCCCGGAGCCGCCCGAGTACACGGAGCCCTCGGGGTCGGCGCCGATGACCTTGACCTTGCCCTGGCTGGCCTCCTTCAGGTAGCGGCCGGTGCCGGAGATGGTGCCGCCGGTGCCGACGCCCGCCACGAAGTGGGTGATCTTCCCCTCGGTCTGCTCCCACAGCTCGGGGCCGGTCGAGTGATAGTGCGAGAGCGGGTTGTTGGGGTTGGAGTACTGGTCGGGCTTCCAGGCGCCGGGCGTCTCGCGCACCAGCCGGTCGGAGACGTTGTAGTACGAGTCCGGGTGCTCCGGGGCCACGGCGGTCGGGCACACGACGACCTCGGCGCCGTACGCGCGCAGCACGTTGATCTTGTCGGTGCTCACCTTGTCCGGGCACACGAAGATGCACTTGTAGCCCTTCTGCTGGGCCACGATGGCGAGTCCCACGCCGGTGTTGCCACTGGTCGGCTCGACGATCGTGCCGCCCGGCTTGAGCTCCCCGCTCTGCTCCGCGGCCTCGATCATGCGCAGGGCGATGCGGTCCTTCACGGAACCGCCCGGGTTGAAGTACTCCACCTTGGCCAGGACGGTGGCCTGGATGCCCTTGGTCACGCTGTTGAGCCGCACCAGCGGGGTGTTGCCGACGAGGCTGATCATCGAGTCGTGGTATCGCACCGTTGTCTCCGGTCGCTGCAAAAAGAACTGTTCGTGGTGGTGCCGCCAGCCTAAGGCCACCTGTGTGGCGAGCGCGGTCCTTCACTCCCCGTCGAGATTGGCGCACGGCCCGTACGGGGCAAGGAGTGGATACGGCTACGAGGAGGTGGCGGCGACGCATGACGAGGATGTCGAGGGCACGGGTGGCCCGGCGCATCGCGGCCGGAGCGGCGTACGGCGGGGGCGGGGCCGGGCTCATCGGCGCGGCCGTCGTCGGTCTGGTGCTGGCGGAGGTACGACTGGCGCGGCGCCATGTGGGCAACGGCAGCGGCGGGCGGGTGCCGGTGGCCGACGGCGTGTACGGGCACGCGTACGGCATCCCCGGCGAACCGCCGCTCCGCCTGACCATGCTCGGTGACTCCACGGCGGCGGGACAGGGCGTGCACCGGGCGGGCCAGACCCCGGGGGCGCTGCTGGCCTCCGGGCTGGCGGCGGTGGCGGAACGCCCGGTGGAGCTGCGGAACGTGGCGGTGCCGGGGGCCCGGTCCGACGACCTGGACCGTCAGGTCGCGCTGGTCCTGTCCTCACCCTCCCCCGTCCCCGACATCTGCGTGATCATGATCGGCGCGAACGACGTGACCCACCGGATGCCGCCGACCCGCTCGGTACGGCACCTGTCGGCGGCGGTACGACGGCTGCGCACGGCCGGCGCCGAGGTGGTGGTCGGCACCTGTCCCGACCTCGGCACGATCGAGCCGGTGCAGCAGCCGCTGCGCTGGCTGGCCCGGCGGGCGTCCCGGCAGCTGGCGGCGGCCCAGACGATCGGGGTGGTGGAGCAGGGCGGGCGCACGGTGTCGCTGGGCGACCTCCTCGGCCCGGAGTTCGAGGCGAATCCGCGGGAGCTGTTCGGGCCGGACAACTACCACCCCTCGGCCGAGGGCTACGCGACCGCGGCCATGGCCGTCCTCCCCACGGTGTGCGCGGCGCTGGGCCTGTGGCCGGCGGAGGAGGAACGGCCGGACGTGTCGCGCCGCGAGGGTTTCCTGCCGGTGGCTCGCGCGGCGGCCGAGGCCGCGTCGGAGGCCGGCACCGAGGTGACGGCGGCCATGCCCACCGGTCCGCGAGGGCCGTGGGCGTTGCTCAAGCGGAGGCGCCGGCGCCGCGTGCCGGAGGCCGAGCCGGCGACCCCGTCGCTCTGACCGCCTTCCGCGGCCGGCTGGAGAACGAGCACACACCCTCGGCCAAGCAAGCGCTTAGACAATTGCGGTCAGTGTCACACCGCGACACCGGTGACCTGGCCCATACGTACGGGTAACTTCCCACCTGCCCTGCCCGAAAAAATCCGCCACTGGAGCCGTGATGCCCGAAGCCGTGATCGTCTCGACCGCCCGCTCCCCCATCGGCCGCGCGAACAAGGGCTCCCTGAAGGACCTGCGCCCCGACGACCTCACCGCCACGATCATCCAGGCGGCGCTCGCCAAGATCCCCGAGCTGGACCCCAAGGACATCGACGACCTGATGCTCGGCTGCGGCCTCCCCGGCGGCGAGCAGGGCCACAACCTCGGCCGGATCGTCGCCGTGCAGATGGGCATGGACCACCTGCCGGGCTGCACGATCACCCGCTACTGCTCCTCCTCCCTGCAGACCTCCCGCATGGCCCTGCACGCCATCAAGGCAGGCGAGGGCGACGTCTTCATTTCGGCCGGTGTCGAGACGGTCTCCCGCTACGTCAAGGGCAGCTCCGACGGCCTGCCGGACACGCACAACCCGCTGTTCGCCGAGGCCGAGGCCCGCACCGAGTCCGTCGCCCGGCAGGAGGGCACCACCTGGCACGACCCGCGCGAGGACGGCCTGCTGCCCGACCCCTACATCGCGATGGGCCAGACCGCCGAGAACCTGGCCCGCTGGAAGGGCGTCACCCGCCAGGAGATGGACGAGTTCGGCGTCCGCTCGCAGAACCTCGCCGAGGAGGCCATCAAGAACGGCTTCTGGGAGCGCGAGATCACCCCGGTGACCCTCCCCGACGGCACGGTGGTCAGCAAGGACGACGGCCCGCGCGCCGGCGTCACCCTGGAGGCCGTGCAGGGCCTGAAGCCGGTCTTCCGTCCGGACGGACTCGTCACGGCCGGCAACTGCTGCCCGCTGAACGACGGCGCCGCCGCGCTCGTCATCATGTCCGACACCAAGGCCCGCGACCTGGGTCTGACCCCGCTCGCCCGGATCGTGTCCACCGGTGTCTCCGGCCTCTCCCCGGAGATCATGGGCCTCGGCCCGGTGGAGGCGAGCAAGCAGGCCCTCCAGCGCGCCGGCCTGACCATCGACGACATCGACCTGGTCGAGATCAACGAGGCCTTCGCCGCCCAGGTGATCCCGTCGTACCGGGAGCTCGGCATCGACATCGACAAGCTGAACGTCAACGGTGGCGCCATCGCCGTCGGCCACCCGTTCGGCATGACGGGCGCCCGCATCACCGGCACGCTCATCAACTCGCTGCAGTGGCACGACAAGCAGTTCGGCCTGGAGACGATGTGCGTCGGCGGCGGCCAGGGCATGGCGATGGTCATCGAGCGTCTCAGCTGACCCACCGTCCGTAGCGAGCCGCGCACGTCACGTCACAGAAGGGCCCAGAACCCAGGAAACACCCTGGTTCTGGGCCTTTTCGTGATCCAATCTCCCCCAGGATGTGACCTATCTCGCTCGCCCTGCACATCGGTGCAGGTCAGCGCGGGTCAGCATGACGCACGACGAAACCACGAACCCAAAGGACTGTCCGTTTCGTGACGTTACGCACTGACAGCTGGTTAGTCCGCCCTTCAAGCTGATGTAGGAAGTCGGGGGTCGACTTTGAACCGGGAGTATGTCAGTGAGCGCCATGCCGATCGCCCTGCTGCTCACCACGGCAGCCACCGGCGCCGTGGGTGTCGCCGTCCTGCGCACCGTGCTGAAGCTGCGCCGTCAGCTCACCGAGCTGCAGCGGCAGCTCGCCGACGGCCAGGCCGCCACGACGCGCGCCCTCCTGCCGAACGCCCGTACCGCCGTCGAGGCCGACCAGATACGCGCGGCCGTGGCCGAGGCGCTCGCCGAGGAGCGGGAGCGGGAGCTGGCCGAGGCGCGCGCCTTCTGGGCGGCGCAGGAGGCCCGTGACGCCTCCGACTCGCCCTCGCTGTACGGCCTGCCGGACGCCGATGTGTTCCTGCCCCGCCAGGCGGACTTCGCGGGCCTGGAGCCCCTGGAGCCGGTGGCCGAGCCGGGCGCCGACGCCGACGAGTTCGCCGGGGAGTCCCCGGAGCTGGCCGCGGCCCGCCGCCGGCACCCCTCGCACCCCGACTTCGTCCCGGTCCAGTCGCCGGCCGTGAACGACCACGAGCGCACCGTCGCCACGCTGGAAGAGCTGGCCGCCGAGCGCGTCGAACTCTCCGACGTCCGCCCCGGCCCGCTCGGCACGCTCGACGTCTACGTCTTCGCCGACGGCACCACCCTGTGCATGACCCCGGGCCACCGCGAGACGGCGGAACGCCTGGCGAGGGCCCTGGAGTCCGGGGAGACCCCGTACCTCCTGGGCGGCTCGGGCATCTCCGGCGCGTACACCCTGACGTTCGCGTGCGGCGAGGAGACGGTGTACATCCTGGCCGACAGGGTGATCGCGTCCCTCTGACGGTTGACGTCAGACGCCCGCCCTCTTCCGCGCCTCCTCCACCAGCCGCACGGCCTCGGCGACCTGATCGTCGCTCTGCAACACGACCGCGAGGTCATGCGCGGCCACCAGGATCTGATCGGCCGCGGCGAACATCCCCGCGTCCGGCATCTCCCGGGGCTCGCGCCCTGGCTCCTCCATCAGCTGGGCCCGCCGGGAAAGCTCCCGGGCCAGGGCCAGGGCCTCCGCCGCGGCGCTCCGTTGGAGCCGGCTCTGCGGTGCCGCCCGCAACCGGTCGGCGAAGTGATCCACTGCTTGGGTCAAGGGCGTCGTATCAACCACCCGCCGAGCGTAACGCCCCGCACTGTTGCCAATACGCGAACGCTCAGGCACGGTGACCTGAAGGACCGGCTTACATCCCCTTTGCGTTCGGAGGCGCCGATGTCCCACGTCTTCTCCGAGGAGACCCACCGCAATCTGCTCGCCCGCATCCCGCACTGCACCGGTCGTGAAGTCTCCGACTGGCTGCGCACCGTCGAAGAAGGCCCGGCACTCTTCCGCTTCGAGGAGAAGGTCAGCTGGCTCCGGCACGAGTACGACCTGGCGTACGGCCACGCGAAGGCGATCGTGCACGAGTACGACCTGAGGAGGGCGGCGCGCAAGCTGCTCTGAACGGCACAGGGCCCCGGGCGGATCGCCCGGGGCCCTGCCGATGACCGGCGTCGGCGCTAGTCGTTGTTGCTGAAGATCGCCACCAGCCGCAGCATCTCCACGTAGATCCACACCAGGGTGAGGGTGAGGCCGAACGCGGCGAGCCAGGCCTCGTTGCGCGGGGCGCCGTAGGCGATGCCGTCCTCGATCTGCTTGAAGTCGAGGGTCAGGAAGAACGCGCCGAGGATGATCGCGATGATGCCGACGATCGCGCCGAGCGGGCCGAAGCTGCGCAGTCCGCCGTCCTCGGCGACACCGAAGGCGACCAGCAGCAGGTTGACCGCCATGACCACCAGGAAGGCCATCGCGATGGCGAGGCCGATGCGGGCGTAACGGGCGGTGACGCGGATCCAGCCGGCCTTGTAGATGAGCAGGGTCGCGCCCGAGACCGCCATGGTGCCGAGCACGGCCTGGAAGGGCGCGCCGCTCCAGCGGCTGTTGTACATCTCGCTGAGGACGCCGAGGAAGACGCCCTCGAAGGCGGCGTACCCGAGGATCAGTGCGGGCGACGGGGTGCGCTTGAAGCTCTGCACCATCGCCAGGACGAAGGCGATCAGCGCGGCGCCGATGGCCAGGCCGTAGCTGGTGCCCGAGACGGGCAGCAGGGCCCAGGCGAGGACGGCGCCGACGGCGACCGTGCCGAGCGTGACGGCCGAGCGGACGACGACGTCGTCCATGGTCATCCGGTCGGTGGTGGCCGGAGCCTGGGGCGGCGCGCCGACGCCCTGCTGTGCGTAGGGGTTCTGGGCGTAGGGGTTCTGCGCGTACGGGTTGCCCTGTGCGTACCCGGCCTGCGGTGCGGTGTTGAAGCCGGCGTAGCCGTTGTCGCGGCTGAACCCCCGTCGCGAGAAGACCGGGTTGCTGCTCCTCATTTCACTCCTCCATGGCTGCCGAGCGCAGCCTTGGGCTCAAGAGTAATGGATTGGCAAAGGATCGACCATGATACTTGAGGAGGATCTTTCCCCTGCTGTGCTGCGCAACACGCTACGCGGCCGTCTGATTCCCGGCCATGGCCGGACGGCTAACCGAGCGGAAACCCTGTGTACGCCTCGGCGAGGTCGGTCTCGGCCGCGCGGGAGGAGGCGATCCGCTCCAGCCGGGCCAGCTGGAGGCGGGCGTCGAAGGCGGTGGCGTCCGGGGCGCGGTGCAGCAGGGTCGTCATGTCGTAGGAGAACCGCTCGGCCTGCCAGATCCGGCGCAGACAGGTCGCGGAGTAGGCGTCGAGGAGGTCCGGGGAGCCGGTCTCCTTCTCGTGGGCGAGGGCCCGGGCGAGCGTGACGACGTCACCGACCGCGAGGTTCAGCCCCTTGGCTCCGGTCGGCGGCACGATGTGGGCGGCGTCGCCGGCGAGGAAGAGCCGGCCGTGCCGCATCGGCTCGTGCACGAAGGAGCGCATGGGGGTGACCGACTTCTGGGTGAGGGGCCCGCGCTCCAGCCGCCAGCCGTCGTCCGTCTCGAACCGCCGCTCCAGCTCGTCCCAGATCGCCTCCTCGCTCCACGCCTCGGCGTCCGTCCCCGCGGGCACCTGGAGGTAGAGCCGGGAGACGGCCGGCGACCGCATGGACAGCAGGGCGAAGCCGCGTTCGTGGCGGGCGTAGACGAGTTCGTCGTGCGAGGGAGCGACGTCGGCGAGGATGCCGAGCCAGGCGTAGGGGTACGACCGCTCGAACACCCGGGAGACCCCGGCGGGGAAGGCCCGGCGGGCCACCCCCCAGAACCCGTCGCAGCCGACGACGTAGTCGCACTCCAGTACGTCCTCGCGCCCCTGGTACCGGAAGGGAACCCGCGGCCGGTCGCTCTCCGCCCCCTCCACGGCCAGCGCCTCGGCCTCGAAGAACAGCGGCCCGCCCTCCTTCAGCTGGAGCGCGATGAGGTCCTTGCAGACCTCGGTCTGGGCGTAGACGGTCACGGACCGCCCGCCGGTGAGCGCGGGGAAGTCGACGCGGTGCCGGCGCCGGTCGAACCGGAGCTCGATGCCGTCGTGCCGCAGTCCCTCCCGGTCCATCCGCTCCCCGGCCCCGGCGGCGCGCAGCGCGTCGACCGTGCCCTGCTCCAGGATCCCGGCCCGCTGCCGCTGCTCGACGTAGGCCCGGTCCCGGCTCTCCAGGACGACCGACTCGATCCCGGCCCGGTGCAACAACCGCCCGAGCAACAGCCCGGCCGGCCCCGCTCCGATGATCCCGACGGTGGTACGCATCGGTCGTCTCCTTGTCTCGGCAACTCACTGGTGTTCGCATAGTGAAGTTTCTTTCACGAACCTAGGCGCGAGTCTCCGACCGCAGCGCACCGCTGTCAACGGTTGTGCGACGGTTCCCGCTGGTTGACGACCCGAGCGACATGAGCCTTTCCTCAGACAGGCAGGTTCCAGCCGGGTCCGGCAGAGTCTGCAAACCAAACGCGTTGGGTACCGTCGCCGTCCACGGTCATGCCGAACTCGGACTGGGCAGGCGCACCGGCGTCCTGCCAGATCGCCAAGGCGTCTTCCACGGCGTCCCACAGACGCAAGGGACCGTGCTGGTGCACCCGCCATCCCTCCGCCGCGGTTTCGGTCCACGCCTGCGAACCGGTGGCGACGTCCACGAGGATCACGCCGTCACCGACCCTCAGCAGTTCCGCGGAAGGCGCGGCGAGCTGGGCGACCCACTGACCTGTCCAGTCGTCCAGCAGGCCGGGGTCACAGAGCGTGGGGCGGGCCTCCCCGGGGTGCTGGTAGTAGGTCGGCCGCGGCGGGCGCTCGTGATGCCGGGCGAGCATGTAGCTGATCTGGTCCCCAGCGAAGCGTCCACTGGCACTGCCGTCGTCGTCCACGGTGAGACGGATGAGCCCCGAGGCGAGCATCCACCCCCCAATGGTGGTGGTGATGGTGCCCCCGCCCCGAACCTGGTACAGCCACGCCGGCGGGACGTGCCGCACGGAGCAGGTGGCCACGATGGCGTCATAGTCGGCGCCGCCCCTGTACCCGGCGAGACCATCCCCGGTGATGAGCGTCGGGAAGTAGCCGGCGGCGTGGATGTGGTCGGCCGCAGCGGCGGCGAGCCGGGCGTCGTACTCGACCGAGTACACGACCTTGTCGCCGAGACGGCGACAGAGCAGGGCGGTGGAGTATCCGGTCCCCGTGCCGATCTCCAGGACCTTGTCTCCCTTCCGGATACCCGCGAGGTCGAGCATCCGGACGATCAGCGACGGCAGGGTGCTGGAGGATGTGGGGTTCCCGGACAGCGGCCCGGGGGCGTCAGCCGCAGCGATGCCGTCGACCTGAGTGACCCAGGTGGTGTCCTGGTAGACGAGACGAAGCCATCCCTCATCGCCCACCTCCTGACGGTGCACGGGCTCCCATTGGGTCCCGGACGGACGGAACACCACGTCGTCCAGGAAGAGTTCGCGCGGAACGGCGGCCAGGGCCTCCCGCCAGGCCGGGTCGTCCACGGGGACTGATGCGGCCAGAGCTCGGCGCAACTCGGCCGGAGCGGTGGTCATGCGGTACCTCCGTACTGGAGCTGATCGGCGATGGCTGCGGTGATACGGGCAGTGAGGTCGTCAGGGAACCAGGCCCATTGGCCGTTCGGGTTGCACTCGTACCAGTGCCAGGAGCCGTCCGGGTCCAACCCGAAGTCGAACGCTCCGAAAGCCAGTCCAAACGCGTCGAGGTACGCGCGCGCACCTGTGGCGATCTCCGCCGGGACGTCGATGGGGGTGTAGCTGAGCCGGTCGTAGTGGCGCCGCCAGTCCACCCCGGGTGAACCGTCGATCCGGACGGCGAACAGGTTCTCACCCACCACGGTCAACCGGATGTCGGCCGTCTTGGCGACCCGTTGCTGGAAGAGGTGCGCGGTGTAGCGTACCCGGTCATCGATCTGCTCCGGGCTGACGTCCTCGATCCACACGGTGAGCGCCCGGCCGCCGGTATCGGCGTACTCCGTCTCCCGGAGCGGCTTGTAGAGGACCGGCCGGTGGGTGTGCGCGCAGGCACGGGCCTGGTTCGGGTCGTTGGTGATGACGGTGGGAGGCACGTTCAGCCCACAGCGGGCAGCCATCGCCAGTTGCGCCGGCTTGTGCTCGGCGTCCCGGTTGCACCAGGGATGGTTCAGGTAGTGGGCGCCGGGGAGGGCGGCCAGGACCCCGCCGAGCCCGTAGCGGGCCTCTTCCACGGCCCAGCGGGCGGTCTGCTCACTCATCGCCAGGTCGACGGCGTAGGGGGTGGGCCGCCGCCAGTACACCGAACGCACATCGCCCAGGTCGATGGTGCGGGTCTCCGTGGACAGGGTGCCGGCGACCCCATTGCCGTTGAAGGTGGCGTTCATCTTGACAGCCGTGGGGAAGTCCCCGGGGTCCAGGCGCACGACAGGCACGCGGCGTCGGTTGAGTTCGGTGATCACCCCGTCAGCAGTAGCATCGTCCACACGTGTCACGACGAGGACGGGCGGCCCACCCGCGGCCATCAGTCGCTGTCTCCGGACTGGTCGCTGCCCTGGTCCGAATTGCCGTCGAGCGAGGTCTTCGTGGACGTCTCCTTCGACGTCTCGGACCTCTTGTGCTTGTCCATCGTCGGCGCCGGGTTGCCGTCCGGGTCCACCCACACGGCGGTCTGCGTCTCGGCGTCCAGGACCGCACGAACAGCGGGCAGGACTACGGCGTCGGGGAACGGCTTCATGCGGCTGACCCCCCAGGGGGTGATCTGATCGCGCACAGCGGTCTCCATGGGTTCCTTCTCTCTCGGTCGCATCTACGGTGGCCCCCGCAGTGCCTTCCTCAGGCGCCTACGGACTGGGGCGGGAGTCAAGGGTGTGGAGCAGTACGTTCGAGCAGACGGCGCAGGCCGAGCTGCCACTCGGACCGCGCGGCCCGGCGGCAGCGGCGAACAGCCCAAGTCACAGATCCAGAGACGGAAAGACAGACCCAGCCAACGCACCTGCCTCCAGATCCGGCCAGTGGGGCCCAGTTGGCGGGAGCAGCGCGCGCAGTCCATGGCCATCTACTGGCGCGGGGTCACCTGGGTGATGCGCGGTAGTCCCGCGGCCGGGCTGTGGCCGACCACGGGACTACCATCGGTGGAGTAGTCGATGACAGTAGCCACGGGGCCTCCTGGAATGCTCGGTGTCTGTGAACCCGGCCCGGTGGCGGATGTCTGGGTGAGCCAGGCACGTGATCCAGTCGAGAGTGACGGCCGCGGACGTCATTGATACGCAACCCCGTACGCCAGTGCGCCCATCACGGACAGCAGTACGAGGACGTAGGCGGCCTGCGCACGGCGACTGGTCCACATGGGGACCTCGTCGGGCTGCCATTGCGGCCGGAACTGCTCAGGAGGCATCGGGCGCCTCGATGTCGGCCCAGACGCATTTCGCCCACGGCCATCGGGTGTAGCCCCACGCCCTGGTCAAGGCGTCCACCAGGGCCAGACCGCGCCCGCTTGTGTCGAGCGGGCCCGCACACCGGAGGTCGGGCACGAGGGCAGGCCGCCTGTCGATGACGCCGATTCTGACCTTGCCCGGCGACATCCGGCACACGGTGACCCGCAGCCTCGGTGTCCCGGTGTGCCGGATCGCGTTGTTCACCAGCTCGGTCACGACCAGCGCGGCATCGTCCTGCACGCTGGCCAGGCCCCAGTCCTTGAGCACGTCGGCCACAAAGTTCCTGGCAACCGACGAGGATTCCGACTCCCGGGGCAGCACGCGGGACTGCGTGCCGAGTGGCTTGTGTGCCAGAGTCACGGCCGCCCCCGGCACTCCGAGTGTTCGACGACCAGCCGGCGTCTCGGCACCGCTCACGTCCGCGGATGTTGTCACCATCGCCGAGGGGTCTTCATCAGCCGGGACAGGTGGAACCCGCGGTGTCACCGTCGGGTGGTGAGTGTGCAGAACGGAGCCCATGTGTCGGGGCCTCCCAATAGGCTCGATTACGGGACACTACGACCCTAGAAAGTCCGAGGGTTGTCCTGAACTGACCGCGAGTACGGGTGGTTTGACGAGAACCACCGGGATTGGACCTCGCATGCGGGCAAGCACTCGGCCAACCCTGGCCACTAGTACGGGTAGGGGCCAGCGGCCCCGGACAGGGCTGCTCAGCGGGTACGTCCTGCGGGTGATCCGTGAGCAGCAGGGTTACACGCAGGAGGAAGCCGCCGAGCAACTGAAAGTGTCACTGGACACGATCGCTGGGTGGGAGACCGGCCGACGATCGCTGACCGCCGTGCCGGTCGCCCAGATGCTGGCCTTACGCCACCGGCTCATGCAGATGGGCGCCTCCCCCACCCTGCTTCAGGGACTGGAGCGTGCTCTGGAGGCTGACATCCTCCTGGCCAGCGCCCTGGACGAGAAGACGCCGGTTGAGGCGAGTCCCCTGGGCGCGATGGTCATGCGGCGCGAGCTCGCGGAGGTCCTCGTGTGGCCGCTCAACGGCGTGGCCCCGACCTCGGTACGAGCCCTGCCCGCCCCGCCACGGCAGCGCCGCGGACCAGCACCGGCCGCGCCGCAGCTGACCACCACCGAACGTCACGTGTTCTTCGTCAACATGCGCCGTACGGCCGAGCAGGCGCGTGGGCCCCGGCAGTTCCTGCTGCGCCGCCAGGCCCTCTATCTGTCCGGTTACGACCGCGGCACCGACACCGGTGACTGGCTCGCCCACCAGCAGCGCACCGACCGTCCGGACGACTGGCTCGCCGCCTGGCTCAACAACCGTTCCGTCGCGGCGGTCGCGGCCCGGCAGGGCGACCGCGACCGCATGTCCTACTTCATCGACACCGCACTCATGGACGACGACGCCGGCGAGGCCGCGAACCTGGCCTACTGGGCCTACTGGGTCGGCGAGACGTCCGTTCCTCAGTTGAGCGACGACTTCATCGGCGACGGCTCCCTCGGGCACTGGAACGGGAACAAACTGCTCGCCCACCTCGTGGAGGGCATCGCGCCCCAGCACGGATACGTGGACCTCAACATCCACAGCGTGTGGTCCCTGCTCCAGGTGCGCCCCGGCCTGCTGCGGTCCGGGGCCGCGGCCCGGGCCCTACGCGAGCGGCTCCCGATCATGTTGGATAGCGGAGGGCTGTCGTCGCGCGGGCGGCGGGAGCTGGAAAGCATCCGGTACGCGATCCGCCTCGCCGAGGCGTGAGAGGAGTCCCACGGTGTCCGACGAGATGACTGCGGTAGCCCGCTTCCTGTACGAGGCGGGGACACTCAAGAACACCAAGCGCTCCGGGTGGTGGATGGCCGGGGTCAAGGACCCCGAGTCGGTCGCAGATCACTCCTGGCGCACCGCCCTGATCGCCTCGATCATCGCAAAGCTGGAGGGTGCCGACCCGGCCCGGGCCGCGTTCCTCGCCGTTTGGCACGACAGTCAGGAGTCCCGCACCGGTGACGTCAATCACCTCGGCAAGAAGTACACGCGGGGTGAGGCCGACCCGGAGGCGATCACCGCCGATCAGTGTGCCGGGATGCCCGCGGTCCTCGCCGATGCCGTCAAGGAGCTGGTGACCGAGTACGAGGCGAAGGAGTCGCCCGAGGCGCTGTGCGCTCGGGACGCGGACAAGCTGGAGTGCATGATCCAGGGCGTCGAGTACCGGGACCAGGGCTACGCCAACGTGCAGCGGTGGATTGACAACAGTCGGGGGCGAATCGTCACCAAGAGCGGCCAGGCGCTCGCCGATGCCGTCCTGGAGACGAGGTCGCTGGACTGGCTTCGCTCGGCGCTCGGAGAGGGACAGCGGTAAGGGGAGGAAAGTGCCCGGAGCCGGACTTGAACCGGCACGCCCGCGAAGGGGCAGCGAGGTTTAAGCTCGCCGTGTCTGCATTCCACCATCCGGGCAGGCCATGGGCTCCGCTTGCGAGGTTCGAGCCTATCGGGACCCCTCCCCCGAACAGCGGACGGGTGGACCGATGTTGTCTTATTTTATTGATGTCTGAGGGTGCATCAGCCCGCGGAACGCGCCATCCGCACTTGCCAATAGCCTGACGTGACAGGTGTACGCGCGTACGTGAAATGACGGAATTTCACCGTCCGAACGAGGGTGTTCCACCTGTTCTCGACACGGCTCCCGGCACGGACGGAGTCAGGGTCGCCCGTCCTCCCCAGGTATGACAGCGGGCCGCTCCGTCCGACCCCAGTCGCCCTCCGGAACCGGAACAGCGACTGACTACACGCGCGCTTGCCGCCGGGACGATGGACCGGTCCCCAGCGAACAGACGTCGTACCGACAGGAGCGCCCTCCCGTGACCACCACACCCACCGCCGGCCGGACCACCGCCGTGGCCGCACGCGCCACGGAGCTGTCGAAGATCTACGGGCAGGGTGAGACCCGGGTGGTCGCCCTGGACCGGGTCTCCGTCGACTTCCGGGCCGCCGAGTTCACCGCGATCATGGGCCCGTCGGGCTCCGGCAAGTCCACGCTGATGCACTGTGTGGCCGGGCTGGACACCTTCTCCTCCGGGTCCGTGCGGATCGGGGACACCGAGCTGGGGTCCCTGAAGGACAAGCAGCTCACCACGTTGCGCCGGGACAAGATCGGCTTCATCTTCCAGGCGTTCAACCTGCTGCCGACGCTGACCGCCCTGGAGAACATCACCCTCCCCATGGACATCGCCGGGCGGAAGCCGGACAAGGCGTGGCTGGACCGGGTCATCGAGATGGTGGGGCTGTCCGGGCGGCTCGGCCACCGGCCCTCCCAGCTGTCCGGCGGTCAGCAGCAGCGGGTCGCCGTCGCCCGTGCCCTCGCCTCCCGGCCCGAGATCATCTTCGGTGACGAACCGACCGGAAACCTGGACTCGCGCTCCGGCGCCGAAGTCCTCGGCTTCCTGCGCAACTCCGTGCGCGAGCTGGGCCAGACCGTCGTCATGGTCACGCACGACCCGGTGGCCGCCGCCTACGCGGACCGGGTGATCTTCCTGGCCGACGGGCGGATCGTCGACGAGATGTACGGCCCGACCGCCGACTCCGTCCTCGACACCATGAAGCAGTTCGATGCGAAGGGCCGTACCAGCTGATGTTCCGCACCGCCCTGCGCAACGTCCTCGCGCACAAGGCCCGGCTCCTGATGACCGTGCTCGCCGTCATGCTCGGCGTGGCCTTCGTCTCCGGCACGCTGGTCTTCACCAACACCATCTCCGACGCCTACCAGAAGAGTTCCGCCAAGGGCTTCGACCGGGTCGACGTCGCCGTACGCCCCGAGTACCAGGACTCCAAGGGCGACCAGGTCGGCAGGACTCCGGAGCTGACCCGGGCCCTGCTCGACAAGGCCGCCGAGGTCCCCGGGGCCGCCTCCGCCACGGGTGTCGTCACCGGTTTCACCGCCCTCGCCGGCAAGGACGGCAAGCTCGTCGGCGGCGACTGGCAGTCCGCCGGCGGTAACTACTGGGGCGCCAAGGACCCCCGCTACCCGCTGGTCAGCGGCCACGCCCCGCGCAACGGTCACGAGGTGGCGATCGACTCCGCGACCGCGAAGCGGGCCGGCTACCGGGTCGGCGACACCGTGCGGCTCTCCGTCGACGGCCCGGTCCTCACCCCCACCGTCAGCGGCATCTTCACCACCGACGACGGCAACGTCGCCGCGGGCGGCAGCCTCACCCTGTTCGACACGGCGACCGCACAGGCCCTGTTCGGCAAGAAGGGCACGTACGACGAGATCGACGTCCGGGCCGCGGCCGGCACCAGCCAGACGGCACTCAAGGCCGAGCTGGACAAGGCCCTGCCCGCGAAGCTGGTGGAGACCACCACCGGCAAGCAGCTCGCCGACGACCAGGCGAAGGCCATCTCCTCGTCCATGAGCAGCCTGAAGCAGGGCCTGCTGGTGTTCGCCGGCATCGCCCTGTTCGTCGGCACGTTCATCATCGCCAACACCTTCACCATGCTGGTCGCCCAGCGCACCCGGGAGCTGGCCCTGCTGCGGGCGGTCGGCGCCTCCCGCCGCCAGGTCACCCGCTCGGTGCTCATCGAGGCGTTCGCCGTCGGCGCGGTCGCCGGTGTGGCCGGTCTGGCCGCCGGTGTCGGCATCGGCGCGGGCCTGCGCTCCCTGCTCGGTTCGTTCGGCGCGAGCATGCCCGACGGTCCGCTGGTGATCAGCCCCGGCACGGTGGTCACCGCGCTCGCGGTCGGCGTCCTCATCACCATGCTGGCCGCCTGGCTGCCCGGCCGCCGGGCCGCGAAGATCCCGCCGGTGGCGGCGATGAGCAGCGTGCACGCCAAGGCCACCGCCAAGTCGCTGGTGCTGCGCAACACGCTGGGCTCGCTGTTCGCGGCGGCCGGCATCGCGGTGGTCCTCGCGGGCACGAGGATGGACGCCGACACCGGCCAGGGCGCGATGGGCGTCGGCGCGGTCCTGCTCATCATCGGCGTGTTCATCCTGACCCCGCTGCTGTCCCGCCCGCTGATCGCCGCCGCCGCACCGGTGCTGCGCGCCTTCGGGGTGTCGGGCAGGCTGGCCCGGCAGAACTCGGTGCGCAACCCTCGCCGTACCGCGGCGACCGCATCCGCGCTGATGATCGGTCTGACGCTGATCACCGGTATGACGGTGATGGCGGGCAGTCTGCAGACGTCCATCGACAAGATGGCCGGCTCGGCGATCCGCGCCGACTACGTCGTCTCGATGGCCAACCGCGGTCCGCTCTCCCCGGGCGTGGAGAAGAAGCTCGCCTCCGCCGACGGCGTCACCGCGAGCAGCCCGCTGCGCAACGGCGAGTCCCGCATCGACGGCGGCACCGAGTACCTGACCGGCGTCGACGGCGCGACCATCGGTGAGCTGACCGATCTGAAGGTGACCGACGGGTCGTTCAGCGTGGGCGGCACGCGGGTCGTCGTGGACGAGGACCGCGCCGAGGACTTCGGCTGGAAGGCCGGCTCCCGGTTCACCGCGCACTTCGAGGACGGCAAGGCCCAGCGGCTGACGGTCGCGGGCGTCTACCAGGGCAACGAGATGCTCAACGGGATCATCCTCGACAACAAGGTCCTCACCCCGCACCTGTCCGACCCGGCCGACATGCAGGTCATGGTGAAGACGGCGGACGGGGCCTCCGACGCGGCCAAGGACAGGCTGGAGAAGGTCCTCGGCTCCAACCCGGCGATCAAGGTCCAGGACAAGCAGGACATCTCCCACGAGATCGCGCAGATGTTCACGCTGATGCTGAACATGGTCTACGGCCTGCTCGGCATGGCGGTGATCGTCGCGGTGCTCGGCGTCATCAACACGCTGGCCATGTCCGTCTTCGAGCGGGCCCAGGAGATCGGCATGCTCCGCGCGATCGGCCTGGACCGCAGGGCGGTCAAGCGGATGGTCCGCCTGGAGTCCCTGGTGATCTCCCTGTTCGGCGGGGTGCTGGGCATCGGTCTGGGCGTGTTCTTCGGCTGGGCGGCCGGCGAGCTGCTGGGCACGAAGATGCCGACGTACGAACTGGTGCTGCCGTGGGGCCGGATGACGGTGTTCCTGCTGCTGGCGGGCGTGGTCGGCGTCCTGGCCGCGCTGTGGCCGGCCCGGCGCGCGGCCCGGCTGAACATGCTGACGGCCATCAAGGCCGAGTAGGCGGTCGTACGACGGTGAAGGGGGCCCCGCGAGAGGGGTCCCCTTGTGCCGTACCGCTGTCAGCCGTGCCAGGTGCGGGCCCGCAGCGGGAGTCCGGAGGCGCCGGACTCCGGGGTGCGGATCGCGAGGACCTGGTTGACGCCGATGCGGTTGCGTTCGAAGGCGAGCGCGGAGGCGGCCATGTACAGCCGCCAGACACGGGCGCGGCCGGGGCTGGTGAGGCGGACGGCCCGGTCCCAGTCGGCCTCCAGGTTGGCGACCCACCGGCGCAGGGTGCGGGCGTAGTGCTCGCGGATGGACTCCACGTCCCGGACCTCGAATCCGGCCCGCTCCAGCTGGGTGACGGTGGTGCCGACGGGGGCGAGTTCGCCGTCGGGGAAGACGTAGGAGTCGATGAAGTCGTCCACCTCGTACGCCGACTCGTCCCGCTGCGGGCGGCGGGCGATCTGGTGGTTGAGCAGCCGGCCGCCGGGCTTGAGCAGGGCGTACAGCTGGCGGGCGTACTCCAGGTACTTCTCGGCGCCGACGTGTTCGGCCATGCCGATGGAGGAGATCGCGTCGAAGGGGCCGTCCACGACGTCCCGGTAGTCCTGGACCCTGATCTCCACCCGGTCGGTCAGCCCTTCGTCGGCGACGCGCTTGCGGGCGTACGCCGCCTGCTCCTGGGACAGCGTGACGCCGACGACGCTCACGCCGTGCTCGCGAGCCGCGTGGATGGCCATGGAGCCCCAGCCGCAGCCGACGTCCAGCAGCCGCTGACCCTCCTTCAGGCCCAGCTTGGCGCAGACCAGTTCCAGCTTGTCGCGCTGGGCGGACTCCAGGCTCCCGGCGTCCTCCCAGTAGGCGCAGGAGTACACCATGGAGGGGCCGAGGACGAGCTCGTAGAAGTCGTTCCCGACGTCGTAGTGGTGGCTGATGGCCCGCTTGTCGGTACGGCGGGTGTGCAGACGCCGGCGGGGTCTGCGGACCTCCTCGCGCGGCGGGGCGGGCGGGATCGGCGGGCCGGCCAGTTTCAGCAGCTCGCGGGCGGCGGCCCGGACATCGGGGTCGCGGACGGCCTGGGCGAGGCTGCGGGCGTCCTCCCCGCGCTCCCAGACCAGGCCCGCCATGGCGTCGAGCACGGTGTACAGGTCACCCTCGATCTCCAGGTCGCCGGAGACCCAGGCACGGGCGAGGCCCAGTTCGCCCGGTTTGAACAGCATGCGGCGCAGGGCGCGGCGGTTGCGCACGACGAGCGCCGGCACGTCCGGCGGACCGGACTGCGACCCGTCCCAGGCCTTCAGGCGTAGCGGGAGCGGGGCTCCCAGCATCTGCTCGACAAGACTCCTCAGCCGCGACGCGGCGTCGGCCATGGCGCACACCTCCAAGACGACGATCCCGGATGCCGGATACCACGTAAACACCGCGAGGGCTTCAGCGCAGTCCCGCGAAGGAGTTACGACTGGGCAAACCATGCAGATGGGCGCCCGGGAACGCCGAAAGACCTCCCGCACCACGGATGGCAGGAGGTCTTCCGGGCCGGTCGGTGACCGGAGGGTCTGTCAGCGACCGGAGGGTCTGTCGGTGACCGGAGGTCAGGAGGCCTTGGCCTTCTCCTCGGTCTTGCTCGCGGCGGCGACCGGCGCCGGCTTGGCGGCCTCGTAGAACTCCTCGCGCGGGTTCTCCATGGCGCCGAGGGAGACGACCTCGCGCTTGAGGAACATGCCGAGCGTCCAGTCGGCGAAGACGCGGATCTTGCGGTTCCAGGTCGGCATCGCCAGACCGTGGTAGCCACGGTGCATGTACCAGGCGAGGCGGCCCTTGAGCTTGATCTTCATCTTGCCCATGACGATCATCGCCACGCCCTTGTGCAGGCCGAGACCGGCGACCGCACCCTTGTTGGCGTGCTCGTACTCCTTCTGCGGGAAGCCCCGCATACCGGAGACCACGTTGTCGCCGAGGACCCTGGCCTGGCGCAGCGCGTGCTGGGCGTTCGGCGGGCACCAGGCGTTCTCCACGCCGGCCTTGCGGGCGGCGATGTCCGGCACCTGGGCGTTGTCGCCGGCGGCCCAGATGTAGTCCGTGCCCTTGACCTGGAGGGTGGGCTCGCAGTCGACGTGACCGCGCGGGCCGAGCGGCAGACCGAAGCGGGCGAGGGCCGGGTTCGGCTTGACGCCGGCCGTCCACACGATGGTGTTGGAGTCGACCTCCAGGCCGTTCTTCAGCACCACGTGGCCGTCGACGCAGGAGTCCATGGAGGTGGAGAGGTAGATCTCCACGCCCCGGCTCTCCAGGTGCTCCTTGCCGTACTGGCCGAGCTTGGGGCCGACCTCGGGAAGGATCTTGTCGGCGGCGTCGACGAGGATGAAGCGCATGTCCTCGCGGGACACGTTCTTGTAGTACTTGGCCGCGTCCCGGGCCATGTCCTCGACCTCACCGATGGTCTCCGCGCCCGCGAAGCCACCGCCGATGAAGACGAAGGTGAGCGCCTTGCGGCGGATCTCCTCGTCGGTCGTGGAGTCGGCCTTGTCCAGCTGCTCCAGGACGTGGTTGCGCAGGCCGATGGACTCCTCGATGCCCTTCATGCCGATGCCCTGCTCGGCGAGGCCGGGGATCGGGAAGGTGCGGGAGACCGCGCCCATCGCGATGACCAGGTAGTCGAAGGGCAGCTCGTACGCCTCGCCCACCAGCGGGGCGATCGTGGCGACCTTGCGGTCCTGGTCGATGGTGGTGACCCGGCCGGTGAGGACCTCCGCCTTCGGCAGCACGCGTCGCAGCGGGACGACGACGTGGCGAGGGGAGATGCTGCCGGCGGCGGCTTCGGGGAGGAAGGGCTGGTAGGTCATGTACGACCGGGGGTCGACGACCGTGACGGTCGCCTCGCCGTAGCGCATCTTCTTGAGGATGCGCCGAGCTGCGTACAGGCCTACGTACCCACCGCCTACTACGAGGATCCTGGGACGCTCCGTGGTGCTCATGCCATCGAGTATCCACCCGCCGTCGGGGGGTCGCTCGTGCGCCCCTTCACAAGGTCTGACAGGGCCTGTGTTAAACTCCGCGACCCGCGTGACGCACGCCATGGGGGCACGAGGGAACCGCAGGGCGCTTCGCCCCGTTGTCAAGGCCGCGTGAGCTGCCTCTCCGGGTCGGCGGGGCGACCGTGAGGACACCGTGACACCCCCGGAACACCCCCCTCCGGGCCCCTCCCACACCCTCCGTCTGAACATGTTCAAACACGCCTTGAGCCTCCGGAAGGGTCAATGGACCCCCTTCGGGAACCCGAGGGGAGGGAATTCCTTGTGAAGAACTTCACGAAGGTTCCCGCGCGGGTACGACCAGGGGCCCCTCAAGGGGCCCCCGGATGCCGCTCAAACGTTATCCACCCTGCTCAGCAGGCGGCTACCGTTCAGTAACAAAAGAGAGCCACGCCACGCCTCCCGCCAGGGCCACACCCCACCGCGGCTCCCTGACCGAGTGCGTGTACACGCGCGCGCGAAGCCGAAGCGGTCCTGGCCGAGGGCGGCCCCACTGTGACGATGGCGGAACTGCTGGCAGACCTGTTCACCGAGCGGGACGGCGACGCGGCGTGAAGTACGCCTTCCGGTTCACCACGGCGGCGCAGCGGCAGCTCCGTGCGATCAGCCGGCCCGACGCCATGCGCATCCTGGCCGCGCTGACCGCGCTCGGTGACGACCCGTACCGCGAGGACGCCGACGTCAAGAAGCTCACCGGGCCGTCCGGGCTCTACCGGCTCGGGGTCGGAAGCTACAGGGTCGCCTACCAGATCAACGAGGGTGAGCTCGTCATCCTCGTCCTCAAGGTGGGCGACCGGCGGGACGTGTACCGGAACCTGTAGGCGGTCAGGCCAGAGACCAGGCGATGCCGTCCAGGATGTCGTGCTCGCTCACCACGACCTCCCCGGCTCCGATCCGCTCCATGATCGCGAGCAGGACGAGGGCGCCCGCGCCGATGACGTCGACCCGGCCCGGGTGCAGGGACGGGATCGCGGCGCGCTCGGCGTGCGTGGAGCGCAGCAGCCGCTCGGTGATCTCGCGCACGCGGTCCCGGGAGACCCGGGAGTGGTGGATGCGCGCGGAGTCGTACCCGGGCAGCTCCTGGGCGATGGCGGAGACCGTGGTGACGGACCCGGCCAGGCCCACCAGGGTGTGCGCCTCGCGCAACGGGACCGACTGCTCGGCCAGGTCCAGGGCGGCCTCGATGTCGGCCCGCATGGCGGCGATCTCCTCCTCGGTGGGCGGGTCGCTCACCTCGCCGCCGTGCACCAGGTGCCGCTCGGTCATCCGCACACACCCGACGTCCACCGACCGGGCGGCGCGCACGTGGTCGTCGCCGACGACGAACTCGGTGGAGCCGCCGCCGATGTCCACGACCAGGTAGGGCCGGGTGAGGTCGGCGCGTCCGGTGAGTTCCTTCGTGGCGCCCGTGAAGGAGAACTCGGCCTCCTGGTCACCGGTGATGACCTCCGGCTCGACCCCGAGGATGTCCAGCACGCCCCGCACGAAGTCGTCGCGGTTCTCGGCGTCGCGGGAGGCGGAGGTGGCGACGAAGCGCAGGCGCTCGACGCCGTGCTCCTTGATGACGGCCGCGTACTCACGGCAGGCGGCGAAGGTGCGCTCCAGTGCCTCGGGCGCGAGCCGGCCGGTACGGTCGACCCCCTGGCCGAGCCGCACGATCGTCATCCGGCGGTCCAGGTCGGTCAGTTCGCCCGTCGCCGGGTCGGCGTCCGCGACCAGCAGACGGATGGAGTTGGTACCGCAGTCGACGGCGGCCACGCGGGTCACTTCTCGTCCCCCTCGCTGTCGTCGCGCACGTCCTTCTCGCCGCTGTCGAGCGTCACGCACGCGCCCTTGCGCCACCACTCCGGCAGCATCGCCAGGGCCTCGTCGCCGAGCGGGTTCACGCCCGGGCCGGCGGCCAGCGAGTGGGCGACGAGCACGTGCAGGCACTTCACCCGGTCCGGCATGCCGCCCGCGCTCGGGAAGCCCCGCAAGACCTCGATCTCGTCGCGGCGCCGGATGTAGTCCTCGTGCGCGGCCCGGTAGGCGGCGGCCAGCTCGGGGTCGCGCCCCAGCCGCTCGGTCATCTCCTTCATCACGCCGTTCGCCTCCAGCGTGCCGATGGCGGAGGACGCCTTCGGGCACGTCAGGTAGTACAGCGTCGGGAAGGGCGTGCCGTCGGGCAGGCGCGGTGCCGTCTCCACGACGTCCGGCTGACCGCACGGGCAGCGGTGCGCGATGGCCCTGAGGCCCCGCGGCGGGCGGCCCAGCTGCTGCTTGAAGGCCTCTACGTCCGCGTCGGTGGGCTCGGTGCGCGGAGTGGGCGGCGGAGGGGTTTCCATGACTGCTTTCAGGGTGGCTTTCTGTCGGTTGTCGCGGGCCGGCGGACCGGTCACTGATCGGAGGCGTCGGCCTTGTCGACGCCGTCCCAGACGTTCGCGTACCAGGCTCGGTGGGCGGCCCCGAGGTCGGCGCGGGACTGCCTGGCCGCGCCCGGGTCGACGACCACGTACCCGGTCTCGCCGGGCATCACGTAGTGCAGCCGGCGGCGGATCTGCTGCTCGGCGTAGGCGTCGTCCTGCCAGCGCGCCTTCAGGTCGCGCAGCTGCTCCACGCGCTGACGGGCCTGCTCCCGCTGCCGCTGCAGGTCGGCGATCTCCGCGCGCTGGGAGACGTACTGCCGCATCGGGTAGGCGAGGGCGACGATCATCGTGCAGAGCACCAGTGCGAGCAGGGCCGCGCGGCCGGTGAGCCGGGAGCGGCGGGCCTGCCGCTTGGTCTGGGAGCGGTAGACGCGGGCCGCGGTCTGCTCGCCGAACAGCCGCAGCCTGGTCGCGGTGGAGAAACGGTCCCGGTCCTTCACGGCCATCTGGCTCTCCGCCTCCCCTTTCACACGTGCGTACGTCCCCGGACACGGTACGGGACCGAGTACGGGGACGTACGTACGACTGGCTAAGCCTTACGCCAGGATGGGTCAGCCCTTGAAGCGCGGGAACGCGCTGCGGCCGGCGTACACCGCCGCGTCGTCGAGGATCTCCTCGATGCGCAGCAGCTGGTTGTACTTGGCGACGCGCTCGGAGCGGGCCGGGGCGCCGGTCTTGATCTGGCCGCAGTTGGTGGCGACGGCCAGGTCGGCGATGGTGACGTCCTCGGTCTCGCCGGAGCGGTGCGACATCATGCACTTGAAGCCGTTGCGCTGGGCCAGCTCCACGGCGTCCAGGGTCTCGGTCAGCGAGCCGATCTGGTTGACCTTGACCAGCAGGGCGTTGGCGGCGCCCTCCTCGATGCCACGGGCGAGGCGCTCGGGGTTGGTGACGAACAGGTCGTCGCCGACCAGCTGGACCTTGTCGCCGAGCTTGTCGGTGATGACCTTCCAGCCGGCCCAGTCGTCCTCGAACAGCGGGTCCTCGATGGAGACGAGCGGGTAGGCCGCCACGAGCTCCTCGTAGTACTCCGTCATCTCGGCGGCGGAGCGCTCCTTGCCCTCGAAGAGGTACTTGCCGTCCTTGTAGAACTCGGAGGCGGCCACGTCGAGCGCGAGGGCGATCTGCTGGCCGGGGGCGTAGCCGGCCTCCTTGACGGCCTCCAGGATGAGGTCGAGGGCCTCACGGTTGGAGCCGAGGTTCGGGGCGAAGCCGCCCTCGTCGCCGAGGCCGGTGGCGAGGCCCTTGCTCTTCAGGACCTTCTTCAGGGTGTGGTAGACCTCGGTGCCCCAGCGCAGGGCCTCGGAGAAGGACTCCGCGCCGATCGGGGCGATCATGAACTCCTGGATGTCCACGTTGGAGTCGGCGTGCGAGCCGCCGTTCAGGATGTTCATCATCGGCACCGGCAGCAGGTGCGCGTTCGGGCCGCCCAGGTAGCGGAAGAGGGGGAGGTCGCTGGCCTCGGAGGCGGCGTGCGCGACGGCGAGCGAGACGCCGAGGATGGCGTTGGCGCCGAGGGAGCCCTTGTTGTCGGTGGCGTCCAGGTCGAACATGGCCTGGTCGATCAGGCGCTGCTCGGTGGCGTCGTAACCGACCAGCTCCGGGCCGATCTGCTCGATCACGGCGAGGACGGCCTTCTCGACGCCCTTGCCCTGGTAGCGGTTGGGGTCGCCGTCGCGGAGCTCGATAGCCTCGAAGGCGCCGGTCGAGGCGCCGGACGGGACGGCGGCACGACCCGTGCTGCCGTCGTCGAGGCCGACCTCGACCTCGACCGTGGGGTTGCCTCGGGAGTCCAGGATTTCCCGGGCTACGACGACGTCGATGGACGGCACGAGCATCTCCTTCTTGGATGTGACGCTGGAAGTGCGGGGCGGTGTGCCTTACGGCTGTGCCTTGCGACTAGAGCCTAACCGTCCCGGGGGCGTCGGCCACCGACCGACCGCCCCGTGGACAAGTCGACGGTACCTTTTGTTTCTTGCCGAAACAAAGGGTGCGGGGCCGGTGGACGCAAAAAGCCCCGCCCCGGCGCGCACGGGGGAACGCGCACCGGGGCGGGGAGCCCGTGGGGACGGGGGGACGGCCCGCACGGGGGCCTTCAGTGTGGCCCGCGCGGACGCGCGGGCCCTCGCTCGGGCTACGAGCCGGGTGTCACTTCAGGTGCAGCTGCTGACCCGGGTAGATGAGGTTGGCGTCCTCGACGATGTCCTTGTTCAGCTCGAACAGCTTCTGCCAGCCACCCTGCACGTGGTGCTTCTCGGCGATGGAGCTGAGGGTGTCACCGGTGACGACCTTGTACTCGCCGTCGCCCTTCTTGACCTTCTTGCCGGTCGGGGTGGTGACGGTCTTGCCCTGGCTCCTGCTCGCGGCCGGACGCTCGGCGGAGCGGGAGGCGGCCTGCCCGTCGGTGGAGCGGGTGGTGGTGGAGCCGCCCGAGGTGGTGGAGGTGCTCGGGGCGGAGCCGTTGTACGGGGTGCTGGACAGGCCCGTGCCGCAGACCGGCCAGGCGCCCTTGCCCTGAGCGGCGAGGACCTTCTCGGCGACGGCTATCTGCTGCGCCTTGCCGGCCTTGTCCGCGGTGGCGGCGTACTGCGTGCCGCCGTACGCGGCCCAGGTGGAGGCGGAGAACTGCAGACCACCGTAGTAGCCGTTGCCGGTGTTGATGGACCAGTTGCCGCCGGACTCGCACTGGGCGACCGCGTCCCACTGGGAGGCGGTGGCGGCGGAGGCGTTGCCGGCCGCCATCAGCGGGGCGGCGACGGCGGCACCGGTAACACCGGCGAGCGCGACGGCGCGGACGGCCTTGGACGGACGACGGTGCTTGCCCTTGCTGGAGAACAGCATGGATCGATCCCCTCACCGACGCCTGCGAGGTGAGCTGTCGGGTTCGGGCCGGTTGAGTTGCCCGGCCGCACCCCGCTTGCGCGGGATGCGGCTTCACCCCAAGCCGGTTCCGGCATCAACTGCCGGGCCCGGCACTTACCTTGGGTCCCCCGCTCCTGCCGACGGCGCTTGACGCGACGACTGTTCCCGGGCAACCGCTGGCAGGATTCGGCGTTGCGGCTGCCGGGGCTCGTGGTGACGAGCGGCCTCGACCGTAGACACGCGATCCGCGGAATTTCAAAGACGATCAGGGCTTCTGAGACTCATCCCACACTTTCGCCAAACCGGACATTAGGGAGTGAAGTGGGGCGTCAACTCCCGCTACTTCCCGCCCGTTTCGCCCCCGACTTCCAGGGTCTGACCGGCACTGATGTGGTTCGGGTCGGCCCCGATGGCGTTCTTGTTGTCCGCGTACAGCGCGCGCCACCCGCCGTCGACGTCAAGGGAGTCGGCGATGGAAGCGAGGGTGTCGCCCTGACGGACGGTGTACGTGTCCGTTTCACGGGAGGCGTGCCGGCCGGAGGAAGCGGCATTCTGACCGTTTGTCACGCTTTCGCCCGCACCGCTCTCGTCCGCGCTCGCGCCGCGGTGGCGTCCGCCGCTGAGGGATCCGGTGTCGACCAGGCTCCAAGAACCGGCGGCCTGCTGCGGGTTGTCCTCGATGCCGGCGTCCGGGGTGACCGTGGGAGAGCTGTCGGCTTCCCGCGGGCTTCCGGCGTCCGGCGTGGCGGACTTGTCGGACTTGGGAGTTTTGGCCCCCGTGGAACCGGTGGCCGTACCGGCGCCCTTGCCCGGCTTGACGCTCGGAGTGGTGGCCTCGTCCGAGGAGGAACCGGTACCGGAACCGGAGTTGGCGTCGGAGCCCGCACCGGTGGAGGGCGATGAATCCGGCAGAACGGACGAGTCGGAGCTGCCGGAGGAACCGGACGTACCGGAGTTGCCGGCTGATCCGGACGAGTCACCCGAACCGCCGGCGCCACCGGAACCGCCGACGCCCGTGTCGACGTGCGTCGAGCCCGAGCCCTGGGTCAGACCGGACAGCAGGGCGCAGGTGGCCCAGGGACTGGTGCCCTTGTCGGCGAGGATCTTCTCGGCGACGGCGATCTGCTGGTTGCGGCTGGCCTGGTCGGGGCTGGCCGCGTACTGGCCGCCGCCGTAGGCGTTCCAGTCCTCCTGCGAGATCTGCAGGCCGCCGTAGTACCCGTTGCCGGTGTCCGCGCTCCAGGAGCCGCCACTCTCGCACTCGGCCACCTTGTCCCACGTGGTGCCGTCGGCCGCGTTGGCGCTCGCGGCGCCGAGGAGCGGGATGGCGATGGCGGAACCGGTCACTCCGGCCGCGACGAGGAGAGCCGGGGCCTGACGGGGGCGACGGTGTCGGCCGTTCCCGGAGAGCATGCAGAAGCCTTTCGAGCGACAGCAGGACCGGCGCGGCGGATCGAGCCGGTCGCCGCGCTGATGGGTGAACGTATCGGCAGACGATCACTTGTCACAAGTTCATGCCGCGCAGATCACGTGAAGATCACAGAGTTGAACGTCTGTCATGTTTCCTTGAAGAGGCTGTGTGGGAGCCCGGCCGGACCGTGTCAGACGTGTGCTCGGGCGCGTGGTCAGGCTGTGTGGGCCCGGTGGTGTGGGCCAGGTGATGTGCTCAGGCGCGGGGCGTGAACTCCACCGGCAGGCTGCGCAGGCCGCGCATGATGAGTCCGCCGCGCCAGCGCAGTTCGGCCGGGTTCGCGGCGAGCCGCAGATCGGGCAGCCGGGTGAGCAGGGTGGCGAGCGCGGTCTGGCCCTCCAGACGGGCGAGCGGCGCACCGAGGCAGTAGTGGATGCCGTGGCCGTAACCGAGGTGCTGGTTGTCGCGGCGGGCGAGGTCCAGCACGTCCGGGTCGGCGAACCGCTCCGGGTCCCGGTCGGCGGCGGCGAGGACGACGAGCACCGGGTCGCCCGGCGCGATGTGCTGCCCGCCGATGGTGAGCGGCTCGGTGGCGAACCGCCAGGTGGCCAGCTCCACCGGGCCGTCGTAGCGCAGCAGTTCCTCCACTCCGGTCGCCAGCAGCTCCGTCTCCCGGCGCGCCAGGGACTCCTCCAGCCGCCGGCGCTGCTCGGGGTGTGTGAGCAGGGCGTAGGTGCCGTTGCCGATGAGGTTGACGGTCGTCTCGAAGCCGGCGAACAGCAGGATGAAGGCCATGGCGGCGGCCTCGTTCTCGGTGAGGTGCTCGCCGTGGTCGGAGGCGCGGATGAGGCCCGAGATCAGGTCCTCGCCGGGCGCTGGTTCGGCGGGCAGCGCCTCGCGCTTCTTGTGGATCAGCTCGGCGAGATAACCGCGCATCTTCTTCACCGACCGGGCGACGCCTCCCCGGGGTCCTCCGCCGTGCCGGATCATCATGCCCGCCCAGTCCCGGAAGTCGTCCTGGTCCTCGCGCGGGACGCCGAGCAGGTCGCAGATGGCGTAGATGGGCAGCGGGAAGGCGAACTCGTGGATGAGGTCGGCGGAGCCGCGCCGCGCGAACTGGTCGATGAGGTGATCGGTCAGCTCCTGCACCCGGGGCGCGAACTCGGCGACCCGGCGGGGCGTGAACGCCTTGCTGACCAGCCGGCGCAGCCGGGTGTGGTCCGGCGGGTCGATGTTCAGCAGATGCGTCATCAGCTCGGCCTTGCGCTCGCCGGGGATGCCCGTCTTGCCCTTGGCGTGCGCGGGCTCGTCGTGATGCGCCGGGTTCTTGCTCAGCCGCTGGTCGGCCAGGGCCTGCCGGGCATCGGTGTACCGGGTGACCAGCCAGGCCTCGACCCCGCTCGGCAACCGCGTGCGGTGCACGGGGGCGTGCTCGCGCAGCCAGGCGTACGCGGGGTAGGGGTCGGCGGCGAACTCCCAGGTGAACAGGGCGGGGGCCGGCTGGTCCGGGTGGGAGGACGGCTGGGCGGGGTGAGGCTGGTCGGTCACTCCTCGACCGTATCCGGCTCGCCGAGGAGTGTCGGGCGGGGTGGGGGCGGGCTGGGGGCGAGGCGGCAGCGCCGCTAAGCGGGCAGGCCCTCGGCGGCCCGTATCGCGTCCCGGTACGCCCGGGCGGCCGCCCGCAGTGCCGCCTCGGGGTCCACGCCCGCCGCCTCGGCGCGGACCGCCAGCGCCAGCAGCTCGTAGCCGATGCCGTCCCCCTGCGGCAGCGGGACGTCCAGGCCCGCCGTGCGGGTCCGGGAGGCGAGCTTGGCGGCGAGGGCCAGGCCGGGCTGGCCGAGCGGGACGCCGTCCGTGACCGAGGTGCGCCGCTTCTCCTCGGCCTTGGTGCGCAGCCAGTGCTCCTTGACGTCCTCCGGGGTCTCGGCCTCCTCGTCGCCGAAGACGTGCGGGTGCCGGTGGATGAGCTTGGCGACGATGCCGCCGGCGACGTCGTCTATGGAGAACGGCGCGTCCGGGTCCTCCTCGGCGATGCGGGAGTGGAAGACGACCTGGAGGAGGACGTCGCCCAGCTCTTCGCGCAGCTCCGCGCGGTCGCCGGCCTCGATCGCCTCGACCAGTTCGTACGCCTCCTCGATGCCGTACTTCGCCAGGCCCTCGTGGGTCTGCCGGGAGGACCACGGGCACTCGGCGCGGATGCGGTCCATGACCTGCACGAGGTCCAGCAGGCGGGCGCCGGGCAGGTCGTAGGAGGCGGGGAGCAGCTCCAGCTCCGGCATCGCGACCCGGCCGGAGCCGGCCAGCCGGGCGAGCCCGTCGGTGAGGGCGGGCTCCCCCTCGCCGGTGGCCACGACCACCACCGTCCGGCCCCCGGCACAGGCCTCGACCAGTTCCTGGGCGGTGGGGGACGCCTCCGCCACCGCTATCCCGGCCTCGCGCAGATACGGCAGCTGCGGATGGGCGCCGTCCGCGCACAGCACGGCGTCGGCGGTGCGCAGGGCCTGCCAGGCGGGCCAGGACAGCAGACCGGGGGCGACGCGGTGGCTGGTGGTGAGCAGGACGACGCGGCCGGGGGAGGCTTCCCCACGGGTTTCGGGGCTGGTTTCGTTCACGATCCGAACGTAACCCACGGGGCGAGGGAGCGGATCGGGTTGTCCACAGGCCCGACGGGGTCGTGCGATCGTATGACTGGATGGTCCGCCACGCCGGTCAGTGGCCCGTCTACGCCGTCACCGGCTCCCCGCCCGCCGTCGTGACCTCCCGTACCCACGGCGTCTCGGCGTCCACGCGGCTGCTCTTCTGGACGTCCCAGGAGCCGTAGCGCGGGTTGAGGTCGACGTGGAGTTCCTCCGAGGCCTTGGAAAGGGCCTTCCAGAAGGCGGGCTGGCTCGTGTCGGTGCCGAGCCGGGCGGCGAGCTTCTGCGCCTCCAGTTGCAGGCGCAGGTTGTCGTCGAGGCGGGCCGGGGCGATGCCGTACTTCTGCAGCCAGGCCGTCTCCAGGCCCTTGCCGCCGCCGGCCTGCCGCTCCAGCTCGCCGCGCATCTGCTGGATCTCCTTGCGGGTGACCGCGATCCCCGCGTCCCGCGCGGCGCGGTGCAGCACCCGGTCGAGCACCATGTTGTGCAGGGTGTCGCGGGTGAGGGTGCTGGTGGAGGAGACGACCTGCTGGTACTGCGTCTCGTCCGGCACCGCGGCCCGCTGTGCCCGGCGGACCTCGTCGACCCGGCTCTCCAGCTGGGCGACGGTGATCCGCTGCCCGCCGACGACGGCCGCGGCGCCCGGATGCGCGTCGCTTCCGCAGGCGGTCAGCAGGGGTGCCGCTGCGGCGATCGCGGCGGTGAGGACGAGCGCGGTGCGACGGCGGCGGTGCAAGGGGACCTCCAAGGGGAGATTGCAACGACAGGTGCGGCGCGTCAGCGCCTCCGCCAGGGGTGGTGGTCGGGCGACGGGCGGGCGCACAAGATCTTGCGATGATCGATGGTAGGCAGTGGGCAGGCTGCGGCCAACCCATTCGACCAACGATTCGCGCGCGCTTCGGGCACCGCCGCGCCGCTCCCGGAGGGGCCGCCGGCTCAGCCGGGTCAGCCGACGATGGCCACCGGCGCGTCCCACGCGTCCCGGTCGACGGTCAGCGTGACACCGGCGTGCGCCTCCTCGCTGGTCACCCTCTCGACTGCCGATGACCGGTCATGAACCCCAGCCCTGCCGCTTCTCTCAGGGCCCGGCACAATCTCCGCGCGGCTACCCGCGTACCTGCCCCAGCCACTGGAGGGTCCGCCGGATCTCCACGGCCAGCGGATGGCCGGGGCCGTGCAGCCGCTCGACGTCCAGGACGAGCCGCGCGAGCGTGTCGTGGGCGGCCGGCCGGTCGCCGAGGGCGAGCAGCAGATGGCCGATGCGGCGGCGCACCTCGTGGGCGAGCTGCGGGTCCCCGGAGACGTACTGGTTCTCGTAGTACGGCAGCAGCGCGCGGTACTCGGCGAGCGCCGCCGCCGGTTCGCCCAGTTGCTCCAGGCACTGCGCGGCCTCGTACCGGTAGCGCAGCGACTGCGGGTCGGCCTGGCCGGCCTCGGCGGCGCGTTCGTCGGCGAGCCGGCGCAGTTCGGGCAGCGCGCGCCGGTACTGGCCGTCGTCCATGAGCGTGGCCGCGTACTGCTTGCGCAGGGTGCGTACGACCGGGGAGTGCTCGCCGTGCTGCTCGGCTGCGGCCGGCAGGATCGCGCCCAGGATGTCGACGGCCTGCGTGATACGGCCCTCGCCCAGCAGGCGTTTGACCTCGTCCACGGCGGCGGCGACACCGGGCTTCCCGGCCACCGGCGGCGCCGGCGCGACGGGCGCGGGCTGGGGCGCGGGGGTCCGCGCGCGGTCCGGCCAGGGAGCGTGCGGGCGCAGGAAAGGGCGCGTGGGGTCCAGGGGCGCTCCGGTGGGCATCCCGCGCGCGGGCAGGAGCAGCGCCAGGTCCTCGTACACCTCCTGCGCGGACGCCGGCCGGTGCTGGGGGTCCTTGGCGAGCAGCCGCAGCACCAGGGTTTCGAGCGCCTCGGGGACCTCGGGGCGGATCCGGCGCACGGGCAGCGGCGGCTCGTACAGGTGCCGGTGCAGCACGCCCAGCGCGGTGGAGCCGGCGAACGGCACCTCGCCGCTGAGCAGTTCGTGCATCAGCACGCCGAGCGCGTACAGGTCGGTGTACGGGCCGACCGCGCCGCCCATCGCCTGTTCCGGCGCCATGTAGGCGGGCGAGCCGATCGGGGAGCCGGTGTGCGTGAGACGGGTGGTGTCGGTGTCCATGACCGAGGCCACGCCCAGGTCGAGGACGGTGACCGTGCCGTCCTGTTTCACCATCACGTTGCGCGGCTTGAGGTCGCGGTGCACGATCGGCACGGCGTGCACCGCGCTCAGCACGGCGCACAGTTGCGCCGCCACCGCGACCGCCCACTGCCACGGGTACGGGTCGTGCTCGGCGAGGTGGTCGGACAGGTCGGCGCCGTCGACGTACTGCATGACGAGGAACAGCTCCTCGCCCTCGCTGCCCGCGTCGTGCACCGTGACCAGCCCGGGGTGGTCCACCTGCGCGGTCACCCGGCACTCGCGCACGAACCGCCGGCGCAGCTCGTCCGCCTCCTGGCCCGCCACCTTGTCCGGGCGCAGCAGCTTCACCGCCACGCGCCGGTCGAGCCTGCGGTCGTACGCCGTCCAGACCTGGCCCATGCCGCCCTGCCCGATGAGCGTGGACAGTTCGTAACGGCCGGCGACCATGCGCCCTGTCGTCACGGTCACCGTCCGCCCTCGCCGTGGCCCTCGTGTCCGTCGTGCCGGCGCAGATAGTCGCTGAGTTCGTCCAGTTCGGCGCGTACCTGGTCGATGCGGGCGGGCGCGGGGCGCTGGGGCGGCTCGGCCGGCGGCACGGGCGCCGGGGGCGCGGCCCCGGTGTGCGACGGCCCGGGTGTCCCGGTGTGCGGCGGGGGTATCGGCGTGGGGCGCGCGGGCGGCACGGGGTGCTGCGGGGCCGGTACGGGCGTCGGGTACGGCGGCGCCGCGTGCCCGAAGCCGTAGGGTCCGGGCACGGGCGGGGCGTGGGTGGTGGCGTGCGTGTGGGCGAACCCGGTGAACCGCTGCCGCTGGTGCAGCCGGATGTCCACGGCCAGGTAGTAGACCGCTGACGCCACGCCGAGGAGCATGAGCAGGCCCAGGGCGACGTCGCTGCGCCAGTCCTTCTCCGGCAGTTCACCGACCACCACGAACCCGGTGACGGACAGCGGCAGGCTCAGCCAGGCGGTCAGCCAGTCGAACCAGCGGCCCCGCACGAAGGCCACCCGGAACAACGGCAGGCACGACAGCAGTCCGCAGGTGAGCGCCCCGGCCGCCGCGAACATCACGCGCAGGGAGATGACCTTTCCCGCGCTGCGGGGAGGCGGCACCGCGCCGTGGCCGTACATGACTGCTCCTGGACCGAGTGGGACCGATGGGGACGGACGCCGACGGGACGGTGTCCCGGTCGGAGTCCGAGCGTATAGGCCGACAAGGACAACCGGTCCCGGGTTGTACCGAACCGTTGTCGCACTGATCACTTCACGCGGTTCGGTCGCTTCACGCGGTTCGGCCGGGCCGGGTTCAGTCGGGTGCGACCGTGCCGTCCGTCAGTCCGTCGTACATCCCGCGCACGAGCTGTTCCCCGAGCCGGCTCGCGTGCCTGAGCGCCCGCTCGAACTCGTCCAGCGCACGGAACCGGTCGCCGTAGCGCCGCTGTTCCTCCAGCGGGAGCCGGGGCAGCTGGAGCCGGCGCACGTCCAGCCGGGTCGCCGTGGAGGCGTAGCTGCTGGCCTGCCGGTTGTTGGCCGTACCCCGCAGGAACCCGGCGAGGAACCACGGGTCGAGCGCCGTCCGGTCCGGGCGCAGCAGCACGAGGTTGCGGCCCAGGACCGCGCCCCCGGTCGACTCGTCGATCACCCGCGCCACCGACCCTCCGCCGAGCACCGGTACGACGACATCGCCCGGCTCGGTCAGTACGGCCCCCTCCTCGCTCTCCGGAAGCGTGCCCGAAGGCGCCGTTCCGGCGAGGACGTCATGGTCGGTGAGCACCGGCACGCGCGCGTGGCCGCCGTTTCCGCCGGTGCTCATCAGCAGCGCGCCCCCGCGCGCGAGTTCACCGATCGTGGTGAGCGGCCAGCGCGCGGCCGGCGACGGGTCGGCCGGGGGCGGGGTCAGGTCGGCGGTCAGGCGCAGGGTCGCGCCCAGGCGCTCGCGCACCCGCGTGAGCTGCTCCGCGCCGTCGGCCACCGCGGCCGGCGGCAGATGACGGGCGGGAGCCAGGTCCACGTCGTCGTCCAGGAGGTCGATGACCGGCACGGAACGGGCGAGCCCCGGCCGCTTGGCGAGTCGCCCCGCGCGTGTGAAGGCGCCCCAGGCGTCCGTCACGGCCTCCCGTACCGCCTCCCAGTCCGGACCGCCCCGACCCTCCCCGGCGAACCTCCCGGTGTCCACGAGCAGCACCTCGGGCGTCGCCGGCGCCCGGTCGGGCCGGCGCAGCACCCACAGGTGCAGCGGGATGTTGTACGGCGGTGCCGCCCCGACCGGCAGCGCGACCACGGCCCGCAGCGCGCCCCGGCGCAGCAGATCGGCGCGGATCCGGCGCCCGGAACGGCGGGAGGCGGCGGCCGGCGGCATGAGCAGCACCGCGGTGCCGCCGTCGGTCAGCCGGGCCAGCGCGTGCTGCACCCAGGCCAGTTCGGACTCGGTGCGGGCCGGGAAGCCGTACTCCCAGCGGGGGTCGTAGGCGAGTTCGTCGTGGCCCCAGTTGCGCTCGTTGAACGGCGGATGGCACAGGACCACGTCGGCACGCAGCCCGGGGTGGGCGTCGGCGCGCAGGGTGTCGCCGGCGGCGGCGCGCACGGTGGCCCGGCTGTGCAGCGCGAGCCGCAGCGCGCTGATCGCGGCGAGTTCGGGGGCGCTGTCCTGGGCGTACAGCTCCTGGTCGGGGCGGGCGGCCACGGCGCGCAGCAGGGCGCCGGTGCCGCAGGCCGGGTCCAGGACGGTGCGGGCCGGGCCGGCGAGGTCGGCCATGAGACCGGCGAGTTCGGCCGGGGTGAGCGTGTACTGGCGGGGGCTGGCGTCCAGGTGCCGTCCCAGCAGGAACTCGAACGCCTGCCGCGCCCCCGTCTCTGCGGCCAGTTCGGCGGCACCGCGCAGGAGGGGGGCGGAGAGGAGGAGCTGGGGGCCGGTGGGGGTGCGCAGGGCGGGGGTGGCCTGAGGGATTGGAGTGACTGAGGAGGCTTTGGCGGCTTGGGCGGTGTGAACGGCTTGCGGCGTGTGAATAGCCGGCGGGGTGTTCACGGGCGATGGCGTCTGTGAGGCGTTCACAGCGGGGGAGGTGTCAGCGGGGTTCACGCGGCCGGTGCCGGCTCCGGCGTTCACACCGACGGCATCGACAGCGGGGTTCACACGGGGCGAGCCGGCACCGGCGTTCACACCGGGCGAGCCGGCACCGGCGTTCACACCGCCGGCCCGAGCACCGCCGTTCACACCTCCGGCGTGGGCAGCCCGGTTCACACCGCCGGCCTCGCCACCGGTGTTCACACCAGCGGCGCCGCCACCGGCGTTCACACCAGGAACGTCGGGGCCGAGACGCGGGACCAGCACCTGATCCAGCGCGCCGGACAGGATCGCGGCGAGCCGTGCGTCGGAGCCCGCGCTCGCGTCGAGCCAGACGGTGGGCCGCTCGTGGATCAGCAGCAGCACACAGCCGGTGTGCACCAGGGCCGTCAGCGGTCCTTCCGGATGTCCGGCGAGTTGCTGCCAGACGCGTTCGCGCAGCGGCACCTCGGCGAGTTTTCCCTGCTTGCGCAGCCAGGCCTCGACCTCGGCGAGGGCGAAGGACGGGCTGGTCTCGGTGCCGCCCACCGGTTTCGGGAAGTCGGTGTGCCGACGGCGCCAGTTGCTGACGGCGGCCCTGCCCACTCCGGCCAGCCGCGCGATACCGGCCGCGGTCACCTCTGTCGCGTTGTCCTGCACCGGCCCCGCTCCCCTCGTCCCATGTGAGCACCGAGCATACCGACGTACACAAGACCTCATGTTCACGACCGTGTACCGACATTGATCCGTGAACCGTGTTGACTCGGTTCACAGGCTCTGCTCTTATTGACCCAGCGAACGAGCGGCCACCGGAGGGGGAGGCCGCAGCATGTGGGGAGGGGTTCGCCATGGGTATGAAGGCCAAGGTCGCACTCGGTGCCGTCGTGGGGATCGTCGTCATCGGTGCCGTGTCCGCCACCGCCGGCAGCGACGGCAAGGACGGCGGTTCCGGCGGTGGCGACAACGGGTCCTCCGCATCGGCCGAGCACGAGTCCGGCGGCAAGAAGGACTCGGGGGGTGCCAGGAAGGCCGAGGGGAAGAAGGCCGCCTTCGGGGGCGACGGCGAGTACCAGGTCGGCACCGACGTGAAGCCGGGGACGTACCGCACGACCGGCAACGACGACGGCATGTGCTACTGGGAGCGCGCCAAGGACGCCTCCGGCGAACTGGACTCCATGCTCGCCAACGACAATGTCAGCGGCACGAGTTACGTGACCGTCAAGCCCACCGACAAGCTGTTCAAGTCCAGCGGTTGCGAGGACTGGCAGGCCGTGGACCCGAAGGCGAAGGGCACGCCCGCCTCCTCGATGGACGGCGACGGGGGCATGTTCAAGGTCGGTACGGACATCGCGCCGGGCACCTACAGGTCGACCGGCAACGCCGACGGCTCCTGCTACTGGGAGCGCACGAAGGACGCCGGCCACGGGCTCGACTCGATCATCGCGAACAACAACGTCACCGGCACGGCCGTCGTCACCATCAGCCCGTCGGACGCCTACTTCAAGACGAACGACTGCGGCACCTGGAAGAAGGCCTGACCCATCCGCTCACCCCGGCGCGGCGGTACGACACCCCGCGCCGGTCCCGCACCACCACACCCCGCGGAGCCCCACGGCTCCCCGCTCACCACCCACTTCTCTCACCAAGGAACTGTCATGCGTCGTACCGCACTTGCCGCCCTCTGCCTCGCCGCCGCGGCCACCGCGGGACTCACCACCGGCTGCCAGCCCGGGCAGGACTCGGCGGACAGCAAGCCGAAGGGCCCGTTCGCCGGGCTGAGCGGCAGCCAGATCGCCGATCGCGCGCTGAAGGCCACGACGGACGCCCCGTCCGTGCGGCTGAAGGGCCGGGTCACCGACGACGAGAGCAAGGGCGTCATCGACATCGACATGGCGATCAACCATGAGGGCGAGTGCGCCGGCACGATGAACATGGAAGGCCAGGGCAAGGCTCAGCTGATCAAGACGGGCAGCACCGTCTACATGAAGTACGACGCGGCGTTCCTGCGCGCCCAGAGCGAGGGCGAGTCCAAGGAGGACACGCAGGCGGCCGTGGACATGCTGGCCGGGAAGTGGACCAAGATGGCCGTGAAGGGCCAGGACGCCAAGGACATCGCGAGCTTCTGCGACCTGGACTCGGTCCTCGGCGACCTGAGCGACGGCGGCACGGCGGGCACCACCCGCGGGAAGACCACGCGGGTCGACGGCACGCCCGCGATCACCCTGCACGAGAAGGACGGCAAGGAGCGCTACACGGCGTACGTGGCGACCGAGGGCAAGCCCTACCTGCTGCGGGTCGACAGCACGTCCGGCGCGAAGGAGCCGGAGCACCTGTCGTTCGTCGACTACGGCAAGCCGGTGCCCGCGCAGAAGCCCACGGGCGAGATCATCGACCTGGACGCGCTGTAACAGCTAGGCGCTGTGACAGCCGATGCCCGGTGACAGCCGGTGCCGGACAGGACCCGGCGCGGGGTCACGGCGGGTGCCGCGTCCCTGCGGTGTACACCGGCAGTTCGGTGGGGATGCGCCCGTAGCGGGCGTTGCCCCCGAGGTCGTGGGTGACGAACCCGGGCCAGGTGGCGGTCCTGCCGAGCACCACCGGGAGCCGGGCGGGTCAGCGGGCCCGGAAACGCTCGGGCGCCTCGGTGGGGTTGCCGCCGGTGGGGAGCTTCTGGTCCGGGCAGCCGGCGAGGACCTTCTTCATGGCGGTCCGCTCGGCGGCGGTGACCCACAGGCCGTACTTCTTCTTGACCGCGACCTGGGCGGCGACGTAGGCGCACCGGTAGTTCTTGTTGGGCGGCAGCCAGGTGGCCGCGTCGCCGTCGCCCTTGCCGCGGTTGGTGCTCGCGTCGACCGCGAGGAGGTTCAGGGGGTCGTTGGCCAGCGCTATGCGCTTGCTGGGGTCCCAGTACTTGGCGCCCTTCTGCCAGGCGTCGGAGAGGGCGACGACGTGGTCGATGTCGACCTGGCTGCGGCCGCGCCGGTAGGTGATGTCCCTGCCGGAGTAGGGGTCGGGATCCAGCAGGCCGTAGGAGACCCTGCAGCTGCCGCCGGTGAACCGCACCTGCTTCAGGTCGCGCTTGAGGATGTCGTCGCGGGTGTCGCAGGAGTTGGAGTCGGTGTCCGCCCAGGCGGTGCCGAACCGCTCCCGGGAGTAACCGGTCTTCGGCGCACGCCCCTTGACGGTCAGCGAGTCGGCGGCGGCGAGGGCCGCACCCCCGCGCCCGCCCTTCGCGGGCCCGGAGGCCCCCTCGGTCTGCTCGGCCGTGCAGCCGGTCACGGCGACCAGCATGGCCACGGCGATGGCCGCCCCGCCCCTCGGACGCGTCACAGTGCGTCTCCCTCCCTCACCCTGTCCCGTCCCGCGGGCGCGGGCGGATCGTTCCGCTCACCACCGTAACTTCCCTCCCCAGCCCAACAGATGCGAGAACAAAGGGGGTATCAGGAGCAATTCGGGCGCGAGTTGAGGAATGTGCCGGGCCGTTGCGGTCCGCGCGCCCCCCTCGGCCGGACGTGACCTCGTCACTGGGGTCAGGGTCCGACGATCCTCGCATGACCGAGAACAGCCACCTCCAAGTTCCCCTTACCGTCCTCGTGACCGGCGCCGGCACCGGCATCGGCCGCGCCGCCGCGCGCGTGCGCCGCCGAGGGCGCCCGGGTCGTCGCCGTCGGCCCCGGGCCGCGCCCCTGGCCGAGACCGCCGGCGGGCACCCCGGGATCACGCCGCTGTCCGCCGGCCCGACCGCCGAGGACGGGCCCGGGAGCGTCGTACGGGACACGCTGGAGCGGTACGGCCGGATCGACGTGCTCGTCGACGACGCGGCCGTCGTCACCGCCGGCTCCCCGCGCGGCTGCACGCGCGCGTCGGTGCGACCGCTGCTGGAGACCGGCCTCCTCGCGCCCGTACTGCTCCCCCGGGCCGCGCTGCCCGCGCCGGCCGAGAGCCGGGGTGTCGTGGTGAACGTGACGACCCCGGTGGGGCAGCCCGCCCGGCCCGGCGACTCCGGACGGCCGTACCGGTGTCGTACGCGCGGTAGCCGTTGGCGGTGCGCACGGACGTGACCAGGCCCCGCTGCTCCGAGGTCCTGTCGTCAAACTCCCGTCGTCCGCCCGGAGGGCGGGCCGCGCGGCGTCAGGTGCGTGCTCTCGGCGTGCCGGGCCCCGGCCCTCGT